>DASYZH010000043.1:0-46526 GCA_035946435.1 Puia sp.
ACAAGCGCCAGCACCAGCAAAAAGACCAGGATCGCCGGCTGCTGCCGCACACTAAAGACAACCTCTTTGGGAATAAAGTCGGCAAAGGCCCGCAGCAACAAGGGCGTAAGCACCACACTCAACAGCGTAGCGATCAACGTCAGCAAAAAAGTCTCATTAAGAAATTGCAACGCCAGCTGTAACCGCTGACTGCCCATGGTCTTACGAATACCGATCTCCTTGGCCCGGCTCGCCGCCTGCGCCGTGGTGAGATTGATGAAATTGATACACGCCAATACGAGCAGGAAAGCGGCCACGAGCGTAAGACCTACGAGCGTAGGCTTGTGCGCCACCCGCGTGCTTTGATCAAAAATGCCAAAATCGGTATTGAAATGCAGATCTTTCAACGATCCGAGTACAAACGCCCCGGTATCATGACTTCCCGCCGCGGGCTTGTTGTGCTTGGCATAGATGGCCTTCAACTGCGCGGTTACACCGGCCACGCTGGCGCCAGGAGCCAATCTCACAAAAAGCTGCGAGGCACTCGTCGTACCCCCCCATTCCATAAACCCGTCGGGCTGCATCCGCTTTGTCAAGAGCGTGGCATAAGAGATGATCGTGTTACAATAAAAATCCGTATGCCCGGTCAGATCCTTGAGCACCCCTGTGACCGTGGTAACGATGCTATCGGCCAACACTACCCGCTTGCCCATCACCTGAGCATAGGAAAGACCGGGAAAGTATCTTTGGGCGCTGGTCTCCGTCAACACCAGCGCATAAGGCTGCGAAAAAGCAATAGCAGGCGAACCAGCAAGCCAGTGATAGCCCAGTAACGAGCAATAAGCACCATCGGCATAGGTGATGTCGTTCTGCTTGCGGAAGATCGCGGGCTCCTTGACATCCGGATACGGAACGCTCACCTTCGTGATCTCGTCCGCCGTCCTGAAGGGCGCCACCAACTCGAGACCCGAAACCTCCCTGGCCACAGCCTGTGGCAGAGGATAACATACACCCGAGTTACGCACGTTCTCGCCCGAAAAAACAAAGGACGACGAAACGCGATAAATGCGATCCCTACCGGGCTCGAATTTATCAAAACTAAGATCATACGAAACGACCAAAAAGATCACGAGCGACGCACTGATGCCAATAGCCAGCCCGAGTATATTGATTAGGGAAAAGGTCCTGTGCCGCCAGAAATTACGGAGAGCTACCAGGAAATAGTTTTTCAGCATGTGAGAGGCGATGGTTATCATCCCGGCCACCAAAACGGTGCCATGATCTTGCCCTCTGTCGATCAAATCGTTAGCACCTCCAAAGCAGGCGGCTGTCCGGTTTCGATACACCTGGTTGTGCGGTTGTATGACGCCATAAACCTAAATTGCAGCCATGTTATTGACGATCACGACTACGTACAGGCCCGCCAGTGACCTGAGCTATCTCTTACATAAACACCCCGACAAAATACAGGAGGTAGAATTCTCGGCCGGCAAAGCGCATCTTTTTTACCCATCCGTGTCAGAAGAGCTTTGCACCATCGCCCTCTTGCTCGACATCGACCCCATCGGCCTGGTCCGGCGCAACAGCGGGCCCGGGGGCGCCAATGAATTTGCCCTCGAACAATACGTGAATGACCGCCCCTATGTAGCAAGCTCCTTCCTCAGCGCCGCCTTGATCAAAGCCTTTTCCACCGCCCTCAACGGCCGTTGCAAAGACAAGCCCGAACTCGTGGAGATGGCCATGCCCTTCGAGGTCTCCATCTCCGTATTACCGGTACGCGGCGGCGAGGACATCCTTCGCCAGCTTTTCGAACCCCTGGGCTATACGCTCACGCTCGAACGCCACCCGCTCGACCCCGAGTTTCCAACATGGGGCGAAAGCCGCTATTTTACAGTACACCTGCGCAATACGCTGCCGCTACACCAGTTGCTCTCCCATCTCTATATCCTATTACCGGTATGTGACAACGACAAACACTATTGGGTCGGCGAACATGAAGTAGAGAAACTCCTCGAGAAAGGCAAGGAATGGCTCGCCACCCATCCCGCCCGGGAGATCATCACCATGCGCTATCTCAAACACCGCCGGGCACTGGCCAGCCAGGCGCTGTCTGAAGAGATTTCAATCTCTTCAGATACTCCCATCCCCCGCGCCCACGAGCTCCGGCTCCAGCTCGTCCGCGACGAGCTCCTCTCCTCCGGCGCCTCAAGCGTCGTCGACCTCGGCTGCGGCGAAGGCAAACTCCTGCAGTTACTGCAACCCCAAAAACAATTTAGCCGCATCCTCGGAATGGACGTCAGTCTTCGCACGCTCGAGATCGCCAAAGAAAAGCTCAAGATGAGGACACCCGCACAGCAACAACGCCTGTCACTGATCCAGGGCTCGCTCACCTACCGCGACCACCGGATAGAAGGCTTCGATGCAGCCGCTCTCGTCGAAGTCATCGAACACCTCGATGAACCAAGACTGGCCACGCTCGAAAAAAATGTCTTCCGCTTCGCCCGGCCCACCACCGTGATCATCACAACACCCAATGCGGAATACAACAAATTGTTTCCAGACTACGTAGAAGGACGCCTCCGCCATAGCGACCACCGCTTCGAATGGACCCGCGCCGAATTCGAGACCTGGAGCACCCGCGTCGCAACAGAACATGGCTATGCCGTCCGCTTCAAACCCGTGGGTGAACCCCACCCCGAAGCAGGCGCACTAAGCCAAATGGCCATCTTTACCTTAACGATCATACCGGACACCGATGAATAAGACGACGATCCATATCCCCGAACTCTCGCTGGTCATACTGGTCGGAGCCTCCAGCTCCGGCAAGTCCACGTTCGCCCGCAAACTTTTTAAACCCACGGAGATCGTCTCCTCCGACTCTTGCCGCGGCGTCGTCAGCAACGACGAGAACAGCCTCGCCGCTTCGGCCGATGCCTTCGAGCTGGCCCGCTTCATCACCGCCAAACGACTCAAGAACGGACTCCTCACGGTGATCGACGCCACCAATGTCCAGGAATCGGCCAGAAAAGACTGGATCAGGCTCGCCCGCGAATATCACGTCCTGCCCATAGCCATCGTCGTCAATATGCCGGACAAGGTGTGTGAAGAGCGGCATGCGCAGAGGACAGACAGGAATTTCGGCAAACACGTCATCCCCCAGCAGATCGGTCAGCTCCGGCGTAGCCTCCGTACCCTCAAACACGAAGGGTTCCGGCACGTCTATGAACTCCGAACCCCCGAAGAAGTAGATGCGATCACGGAGATCATCCGCGACCCGCTGTACAACAACAAAAGATCCGAACACGGCCCCTTCGACATCATCGGCGATATCCATGGCTGTTATGACGAGCTCATCATGTTACTCACGGAACTCGGCTATACAGCACACCCGCAGGACCAGCACCAAGAGCACCCGCAGGACCGGCCGCCCCTATGGCGTCATCCCGAAGGCCGCAAACCCGTCTTCCTCGGCGACCTCGTAGACCGCGGCCCCGATACCCCGGGCGTCTTACGCGTGGTCATGCCCCTGGTCCAGGCCGGCCTGGCCTTATGCGTACCCGGCAACCACGACATCAAGCTCCTCCGATGGCTCAATGGCAAAAATATCAAAATAGCCCACGGACTACAGGAATCCATTGACCAACTGGAAGCCGCGGGCCCGGAATTCAAAGAAACCGTAAAGAAATTTATCGACAGTCTCATCAGCCACTACGTACTTGACGACGGCAACCTCGTAGTCGCACACGCAGGACTCAAAGAAGAAATGCAGGGCCGTGGCTCGGGCGCCGTCCGCGAATTCTGCCTGTACGGCGAGACCACCGGCGAGATCGATGAATTCGGCCTGCCGGTGCGCATCAACTGGGCCGCCGACTACAAAGGGAAGGCCCAGGTCGTATACGGGCATACGCCCGTCCCCAGCGCACAATGGCTCAACCGGACCATCGACATCGACACCGGCTGCGTCTTCGGCGGCAAGCTCACGGCCTTGCGCTATCCCGAACACGTACTGGTCAGCATCCCCGCTGCAAGGGTCTACTGCGAACCGGCTAAACCCATTGGGTACCCGACAAGCCCTACCCTCACCCTACAGCAAGAACACGACGACACACTGGACCTCGCAGACCTCACGGGAAAGCTGATCATAGAAACCCAGCACGGACATAATATTACCATCCGCGAAGAGAACGCCGTTGCGGCCCTCGAGGCCATGAGCCGCTGGGCCATCAACCCCAAATGGCTGATCTACCTTCCGCCGACGATGAGCCCGGCGGAGACAAGCACCGACGAAGCCTACCTTGAACGCCCGGAAGAAGCCTTTACCTTCTATCAGCGCATGGGCATCGATAAGGTCGTCTGCGAAGAAAAACACATGGGATCACGCGCCGTAGTCATCGTCGCCCGGAACGAAGACGTCGTCCGGCGCGTATTCGGCATTACGGGCGAAGGCATAGGTGTCATCTATACCCGCACCGGCCGGGCCTTTTTCAACGACAAGGCTATCGAACAAGCCATCTTGCACCGGCTCAACCATGCCTTGGACCGCTCAGGGTTTTATGAACGCCTGGAGACGGATTGGGTCTGTCTCGACACCGAGCTCATGCCCTGGAGCGCCAAGGCGCAGGCCTTGCTGGAAAAACAATACGCCGCGGTAGGAACCGCATCGACACACGCCCTGGATGCGGCAGTAGCCGTCCTCGAACGGGCTGCCACCCGGCATGCTGACATTGGTCCCCTACTTAACCGGTACCGGTCAAAACAGGAGGATGCGACGCGTTTCGTAGCGTCCTACCGGCGTTATTGCTGGCCCGTGGAAGGACTCGAAGGGTACCGGCTCGCACCGTTCCATATCCTGGCCACGGAAAGCCGTAATTGGCTGGATCACGATCATACCTGGCACATGGAGACCATCGCGGAATGCTGTACGGCCGACCCGCTGCTGCTGGCCACACCTTACCGCGTGGTCGACCTCGCCGACGAGACCAGTGTCCGCGAGGCGACTGGATGGTGGTTGAAGCTCACCGCGGAAGGCGGGGAAGGGATGGTGGTCAAACCCCACGCGTTCCTGGCAAAGAACCCCAAAGGGCTGGTCCAGCCGGCCATAAAGATCAGGGGACGCGAATACCTGCGGATCATCTATGGACCCGAATACACCGAACCGGAGAACCTCGCACGCCTCAAAAAACGCGGACTTTCCGGTAAGCGGTCACTGGCATTGCGGGAATTTGCCCTGGGGCTGGAAGCATTGGACCGGTTCGTACGCAAAGAACCGCTACGCAAAGTACACCAATGCGTTTTCGGCATCCTGGCACTGGAAAGCGAACCACTCGATCCGCGGCTCTAGTGAACGTCCAAAACCCGACCAAACCACAAAAAATGCCACCAAAGTGGTATAGTCCGAACCAGGACCCCGGGGTATATTTGTATCCTCCGTTGCTGACCTATAAAAAGCATTCCTATTATCGCGACGGTTTTTTCACTTTCAGCCATCGGCGGATCCCTGCAAAGGGGCCGCCTTTTTGGCATTTAATCATTATTTAACCCGCCGCCGCACGTTGCCTGCAAACAGCAGGCGAATTTCGTCACATGCAAAGAAGATCCCTGCTCAAGAACCTCGGCGGCCTGCTGGTCGCTCCGGCAGCCTTGTCGTTGCCCACACCATCTTCCAGGCCCAAAAAACCCGTCCTCCGCCTGGCGCATATCACGGACGTCCACCTCAAAGACAAATGGAACGCCCCGGCGCGTTTCCGTCGCTGCCTCCAGCATATCCATTCGCAGTCTCCGCGTGTCGACATGCTGCTTAATGGCGGCGACATCGTCTTCGACATGAACAAAGAGAATCTCGATATCATTGGCGCGCAATGGCAGCTATGGCACTCCACCCTCAAAGCCGAATCCTCGCTGCCAATCCACTATTGCCTCGGGAACCACGATATCTGGTGGAACGAGGACGACAAAGGGCAGGCGCTATATGGCAAAAAATACGCGCTGGACCAGTTGGGTCTGAGCTCTCCGTATTATAGCTTCTCGCAGAACAGCTGGAAATTCATCGTGCTGGATAGCTGTCACCTGGATATCGATGGCACATGGTACATCGGTCGGTTGGGCGATACCCAATTCGCCTGGCTCGATAGCGAGCTCAAGGCTACACCAGCGACCACTCCCGTATGTGTCCTCTCGCATATCCCCATTCTCACCGCCACCAATCTCGTCGAAGATAACATCATCAACAAATGGACCATGGATGGCGGCTCCATGCATACCGATACCTCGAAGATCATCGATCTTTTTTATGCCCATCCCAACGTAAAGCTTTGCCTCAGCGGCCATATCCATTTGCGCGAAAAGCTCGTCTACAACAACGTCACCTACATTTGCGACGGAGCGGTCAGCGGCGCCTGGTGGGAAGGGAACCGCCGGCAGACTGCCCCCGGTTATGGGTTGATCGATCTCTATGCGGACGGCAGTTTCGACGAGACCTACGTGAACTACTGAAGCTCCAGCAGATAAAACGGCAATGGATACGCGGCCTTCGTAAGCACCGGCTTGGCCACATTGAAAACGCGGATTCCACCGGGCAAGGAGCCTTCGAGATGCCCCGCATGCGCATGTCCGAGAAAGACAGCAGCTCCGCCAACAGCAACCAGCGGACATCGGTTTGCTCTACCCCGTAGCCCCGCTGCGCGAAGAAATGCAGGATACGGGGCACTGGCTCGAACGGCAGAAGATATCGAGATCCTTGGTATAGGAATTCTTCACACGTTGAGCCACACCACCTTTTGCTCGGCCTTGTGCGGTCGCGCGATGATTTCCCCATATAGCTCCGGTTTCCTCGCCTTCCGGTACCGGTACCCGCCGGCCTGTGTCAGCTTTTCGGACGTCAGAACCGCAAGGACGATCTCATTATCCATACTACGACATTCCGCAACGATATCCCCAAAAGGATCGAGGATCATCGAACAACCATTGTGAAGGTGGTCGTCGTCCATCCCGATGGCATTCGAAAAAAGGACATAGATCCCGTTGTCATAGGCCCGCGAAGGGAGCCATTTCATCAGCCATTCCCGGCCCTTCAACCCATCGAACTCGATGCGGAGCGACGTGGGATCGGTCTTCCGGTTCACCCAAAGCTTCGGGTCCACGACGCCGGCGCCGGGCCGGGTCGATGGGGTGCACATGGTAACATGCGGCATAAAGATAATATCCGCGCCAAGCAAAGCCGTCGCACGCACATTCTCCACGATATTGTTGTCATAACAAATCAGGATACCGCATTTCCAACCATGGAGATCGAAGACGGTATAGCTGGTACCCGGAAGAATATCGGGATGGATAAAAGGATGGATCTTCCGGTGTTTGGCGATCACGCCTCGGGAGTCCACGCACACATAGGCTTTATAAACCCTCCCCGCATCCAGCTCGAAAAGTCCCGCCAAAACAGTGATGTCGTGTTTCCGCGCATTAGCGATCAGCCGCTCGATGCTGGGGCCGGCCGGAACGCCACGCCCGGTCGGAATCGGTTCCGCGATAGTAAGTAGTTGTTCCCTGCTCAACTTCCTGGCAAAACTATACCCCGTAACGGAGCACTCATGAAAGGCGACAACCCTTGCGCCCTGCGCAGCGGCTTTTCCACTAAGCTCGTCGATCACGGCGAGGTTAAAGGCCTTGTCTCCGCTGGCATGCTCGAATTGGGCGGTGGCGATGACTAGATTTTCCATACCGCAATATTAGGGGGTGGGGGCGGGAGAAAATTGTAAAAATGCGTCACCCCTGGATCCCCTTTGCCTGATCCCCCGCGGTCACCCAGCAAACTGAATGAAATTCAACGCCAGCGCATCCCTCGCCGCAAAGTACTTCCCCGGCGTGATGCCCGTCTTCGTCTTGAAGTCGCGGATAAGATGCGACTGATCGTAATAACCGAATTCGTAGGCCAGCTGCGTCAGACTTTCGGTTTGATGCAGGGCCTTGAGGAAATGTTGGGTCCGGAGGATACCCGCGAATTGTTTCGGCGAGACACCGATGCCCCTTTGAAAGATCCGCTCGAGCGTCCTCCTGGCTATCCCCAGCTCGGAAGCCAGCGCTTCGATGCCGGGCGCTTCCTGGTTCGCCAGCCAATCCACACTGTAGGTGATCGCCGGGTCGGGCAGCAGGGCATCCCGCTGCAGGAGAAAACGCTGGACCATATCCAGCCGCTGCTGATCACCGGTGGCGTTAAGCAATTGCCTCTCCAGCACCGCGGCTTCTCCGCCCCAAACCTGCCCAAGCGGCAGCACCCTATCCGTGAACGAGTTTGCAGGAAGGCCGGTAAGCAATGCCAGGGCATAGGGCTGTAAGACAACGATAAAGGCCCCGATGCGGCCGGTGGATGCCAAAGGGTGCGGTCGGGTAACCTGGCCATAGACAAAACTCGCCGGAAACAGCTGGGAGCCGCCGCCGTAGCTGTGTAAAGGCGCACCGTATCCTTCGAACGCGGCGCCATAGTTAAAGACGATCCCCGGATTCCCATCGGGAATCAGCCGGTGGATGGTTTTTTCCGGACCCGGACTCTCCAGGATCAAAAAATGTCTCACCAGGTGTGAAAGTCGTGGTATGGGTGGAATTTGCATAATCACTGTTCCCGATACGAAAATAACCATATCTTGAGCCAACCTAAACGCTGGTGCTATGGAAAAAAAATATTTTTTTGTCCGCCTGAATTCCCGCCGGCCGACATTCCCCATGGACATGACACCCGAAGAACGCCGGATAATGATGGCCCACCGCGCTTACTGGGACAGCTGGCAGGCCCAGGGAAAAGTGGTCGTATTCGGACCGGTGATGGACCCCAAAGGCCCTTTTGGGATGGGCGTCGTCGGAGTCGAAAACGAGGCCGAACTGCATTCCCTGATCAGCGGCGACCCCGCCATAACCCTGGTCGACGGAGAATTCTTTCCCATGACGGCTATTTTACCAAAGCCCCCCTTTTAATATTCATCCGAAAGCCCAAAATCGGCCTTGCGATACATCCATTGCCCGCCCGTGAAATCCGGGAAAGGAACCGTGCTGTTACCCAGCTCGATGGATTGCTCACTCAAAGGGGTGATGGCGCTCCAGGCCGCAGCGTCATAGACATCCAGTGGCGTCGGAACCTTGCGCTTGATGGATTCGACAAAAGCATGGTCGACAAAGAAATCCATTCCCCCATGCCCCGCACCTTCCGCCTCGCTGCTCCAACGCTTCCATAGCGGATGGTCGTATTTGTCCAGCCACACCTTCGCGGCATCCCATTCATCATTCTTCGACTGCCCCTGTACATAGATGCTGTTGGCGACATCCATCCACAAACCATTGGTGCCCTGGACACGAAAACCGAGCGAATACGGCCGGGCATTGTTGGTGTCGTGTTGCAACAGGATCGTCTCCCCATTGGCGCAATTGATCGAAGTGGTGACGACATCGCCCAGACGGAATTTTACCTTGGCGCTGGGATGCTCTTCGCCGCAATGCTTGACCACATAGTCGTGGAGACCGCGGGTCTTGGAAGAAAAGGAACAAAGCGAAGTAAAGACATTCCCGCGGTTGATGTTGATATAATGAGCGAGCGGACCGATACCATGCGTCGGATAAAGATCGCCGTTGCGATGTACGGAATGTTCCGTCCGCCATTTGGCTTCGGAGAATGCCTTTGCACCGAACTCGCAACCTACGTCACCGTTGTGATCGCCATTATTGAATTTTATTCCCCGGAGATCGTGTTGGTAACCGCCCTGCAGATGGATCAGCTCGCCGAACAGTCCTTGCTGGACCATATTCAGCACCGCAAGTACGTCGCGGCGATAGCATACATTCTCCAGCATCATCACATGGGCATTGTATTTCTCCGCTGTCTTGACCACATCCCAGTGGTCCCGCAGGGTGATGCCGAGGATCACTTCGGTGGCCACATATTTCAGCCCCGCTTCGATAGAGCCGATGATCATCTCCTTATGCCACTCCCATGGGCTCGCGATGATCACCCCGTCAAGCGTCTCCTTTTTCAGGAGGTCCTGCCAGGCAAAAGGGTCTCCGGTATAGATCCGGGGCATTTTCTTTCCACTCTTGGTAACGATTTCCTTTACCCGCGACAACATGTAGTCATCGACTTCGCAAACGGCAACGACCTCTACGTCGTCCCGGCGCAGCATCAGGTTGAGATGGTTCTGTCCACGCAAGCCGACGCCAAGAAGCGCCATGCGGACCTTAGTGTCGGCGCGCTCACTCGCGAAGACGACACCGGTCGGAGTCGCAGCCAGCGCAAGAGCGGTAAGTGTGCTGGACCGAAGAAAATCTTTTCTATCCATGAAGCATTGTTTTGACCAAACTTAGGGCTTCTCGAACAAATTTGCGGATGCAAACGTTTGTTCAATTCGCAGCAGCCGTGCCCGCCTCATTAGCCTTGAGCACCCGGATGAAATTTCCACCCAGGATCTTCTCGACATCCGCCGGCTTATACCCCCGCTTCAGCAATTCCCGGGTGATCAATGGATACGTGCTCACATCATCCAGCTGCTGTGGCGGCGACTCCATGCCATCGAAATCCGACCCCAACCCCACGTGATCGGGCCCTATGAGCTTCACGATATAGTCGATGTGATCGATCAGGAGCGATAACGGCGCGCGCAGACTATCGGCCTCCTGGGGATACGTTTTGGACATGTATGCGTTGACGGCATATTGCGGCGTCCTGATAGCCGTGAGACTATCGAGCTCGGTCTTATGCCGCGCCAGGAACCGCTTGACCCGCGAAGCATAGTTGCTGTCGAGAAAACCGGAATAAAAATTCACCTGGATGACCCCGCCATTGGCGCCCACCGCCTTGATCTGGTCGTCCTTGAGATTCCGGGGTACCGGGCAAATGGAATACACACTGCTATGACTACAGATAATGGGCTTGGTCGTCGTATGGATGGCATCCCAAAAGGTCTTCTCCCCCACATGACTCAGATCCACCAGCATCCCCAGCTCGTTCATGTGTCGAACGATCGCCTTCCCTTTTTCGGTAAGCCCATAGGGCGTCACCGTCCAGGCATGCGCCGTTTCGTCAAAAGCCGAAGTCGCCCACGGTGTGCTGTTATTCCAGGTCAGCGTCATATACCGGACGCCTCGTTTATAGAAGCTGTCCAGCTTGTCCATATCATCTTCGATCATATGTCCGCCTTCCACGCCCAGCATCGCGGCCAGCTTATGATGTTTCACCGCATGTTCGATCCCCGCGGAATTCGTCACGATCTCCATTTTGTCGGGATTGCGTGCGGCGATGGAATACAGGCTGTCGATCTCTCGGTTGGCCTGCTTGAAAGCGCTACCTACACCAAACTGATCGTCGCAAAAGATGGAGAAGACTTGCACATCCACCCCGCCTTTTTTAAACCGGGCCAGGTCGGACATCGCCTTGCCCGTGAGATCGGTACCGATGTCCAGGCCTTTTAGCGTGGCTTCGCTAAGCACGTCGTTATGCGTGTCCACCACGATGGCTTTCTCATGTAACTTCAGATAGTTCTGCGCATGGGCCTGCAGACCACCCGCTAACGCCGCTGCCGCCAGCAGACGCGAAAACAATTTCGACATAGTGTTTATTTTTCTCGTTGAAGGTCCAAATCCTGGAAATCATAGCTGAAATCCGTGAGCGGAGAGACCGGCTTCATCCGGATACCGGACGCGATTCCCCGCTCATCAAGGCTAAAGATCACATAAGCGTCGGCATCCATGCTCCGGTCCCGCCATTTGACGACAAAGGAATTGCCCTTGTACGGCAGCATCTCCCCCGTAAGCTTCGGCGAACGCTTGCTGTCGAACCATGGCTTGCCGCCCTTTACCGAGATCACGATCTCCCCAAACCACGGATCGCGGTATGTGCCCAGGTAGGGGGTCATATTGATACGCGGACCCGCTGCTCCCTCGGCGCCCCGACGGGCTCCGCCGCCTCCGGCGGCGCCCCTGCGTCCTACTGTCGACGGTGTCTGGAATGCCGCCACCTCGTGCCAAATGCTATCCGTGATATGTTTGGCCTCATCCAGCTGCCGCTTGCGGATAGCCGCATATTGCGTTACCCTGTCGGTGCCCGTGATGCCGAAATAGCCGTCTTTTATCTGATTAGTGATGGACTGGAAAGCCAACCCCTCCTGCTGATTGGTCAGCACGATAATACCCAGTCGCAGCTCCGGGATCATCGTGATCTGGGTGACCATGCCCTCCAGACCACCGGTGTGGCTCACCTGTTTGTAGCCCATGACGTCATTGACTACAAACCCTAAGGCGTAGCCCGCAAAATGGGTATTATAGGTACCGGGGCCGTCGACCCGAAGTATCGTCTGTGGCGCCCATCGCTCATGCCATACCGCCGTAGAAAAAAGCCGCGTGCTGTCAGGGCCGTATTTACCGCCGTCGAGATGCAGCTCCACCCATTTGCTGAGGTCCGAGATACAGGAATAGATGCCCCCGGCGGCATGGTCAACCTTGCTGCGGCTGCGCGCGATCACCTGCACGGTACCGTCTACCGGCGCGTGTCCGTCGATAACATCGCTGCTGTCGCGTAACCGGTCGTAGCTCGCGGCACTATGCGTCATGCCCAGCGGCGCCATAATGCGTTTTTCGATAAAGTCCTCCCAGCTCATGCCGCTCACCCGTGCGACAACCTCCCCGGCAACGATATATAGATTGTTATCGTACGCGTAGGTACTCCGGAAACTCGTGACCGGCTTGAGGAATTGCAGATTGTGAATGATATCGGGGATGGTGAAATCGCTGCTGTCGGGAAAGAACATCAGATCGCCCGCACCCAGCCCCAGGCCGCTGCGGTGACAAAGCAGGTCCCGTATCGTGAATTCCTCCGTCACATAAGGATCATACAATTTGAACTCCGGGATATATTTCCTGACCTTGTCGTCCCAGTTCAGCTTGCCTTCGTCCACTAACATCCCCAATGCCGCCGTGGTGAAGGCCTTGCTGTTGGAGGCGATGCCGAAAAGCGTATTCTCATCCACCGGCAGCTTCGTGTCCAGGCTCCGCACCCCATATCCCCTCGAATGCACCACCTTACCATCCTTGATCACGCACACCGCAATACCCGGCACATCGAATGTCCGCAACGTCCGCTCCACCAGGCTATCGATCTCCACCGAACTCATCGGCCGCGGCTCCTGTGCCCGCACCCCCGCTATAACTCCAACACACATCCCCAAAAGCAAAAAGTATCTTCTCATGACAGTACCCTTTTGCTAAATATAAGGAAAAATCTCTCCCCGCACCCACAACAAAAGCACAATCGTCCGCGCATCCCTGATCTCCCCCGACCGCACCATCCGCATCGCCTCGGCATAAGGCATCTCGATCACCTCGATCTCTTCATGCTCCACAGCCAACCCCCCACCCTCACTCACCTTCATCGCCACCGAATATTCCGCAATGAAAAAAGTAACGATCTCCGTCGCCGCCCCGGGCGACAGATACGCATCAAACAGTCTCGTAACTTCCCCAACCCGAAACCCCACTTCCTCTTCCGTCTCCCGCCGGATCGCCACCTCCGGCGCCTCCTCATCCAGCTCACCCGCACACACCTCGATGAGCATCCCCGTAGGATTACCGTTAAGCCAGGTGGGCAGCCGGAACTGTCGCGTCAGGATCACCGTACCCGCAGCCCGGTTATACAAAAGTATCGCCGCGCCATTACCCCGGTCGAAAACATACCGCGTCTGCGTCTCCCGCTGCCCAGCCTTATCCGTGTAGTCAAAAGAGATCTTTCGCAGATTGTATTTGCCCCCCGCAAGTAATTCATTGTCCCTGATCTCGATGTGCTTATCCATTATCCGAAGATAACTTATTTCCCAGGCTCCCTGGGCTTGATCATCGCATCCTTATGCGCGACATTCCAGTCCTCGACAAAGAACCTGGCCCACTCCTGGATGTATTTGTAGAATTCGTATTCGGTCTCGCAACTCTGGATGAACTCATAGCTAGGCCTGTACTGCCGCATGAACGTATCCAACGCCGGCGACTCCAGCCCCGTCACCCGCTTGACGACGGCTACACTCCACCGATGATCGATATAGTTATCTTTCTCCTGCCACTCCAGCCTGCTTTGCAATGCCTCCATGCGCTTGTTCGCTTTCCCATCGAACAACCTGTCGAAATCCAGCCCGATGCCAAAACCGCCTCGCTGGCTCATATGCATGCCATGCAACACATTCCCGTTGTAATCGAAGACCTTCTGGTACTCCTTCCGGTTCTCCAGCGAGTCCAGCCGGTAGTTGCGGTTCCATACCGTAGCCGTCGGCAGCGTGTCGGAAACCGTCACATGCAGACTGATATCGAAGGGATACCCCTGCGGCAGGTCCTTGACCGCCGTTTTACTCGTCGCCCGCCCCAGATAAGAAAAGGAAAGACTGTCATTCACACTCACCACGATCCGGTACCGACCCAGCGAATCCGTTTGTGTCCCCCTGCCACTCACAGCCAGGACACTGACCCCACGCACCGGGTTCTGTGCGCTAATATCATAAACCGTCCCCTTTACCTCAACCTGGGCCCTGACGCCCCCCCCAGTGACCAGCAGACCCAGAACAAAAAAAACAAGTAGTTTCGGCGGATTCATGGCAACAAACTAAGCTCCTGCCGACCAATTTAGATAAAAGAGGTTGTTATTTAATACTTTTTTAACCTTCTGCCGTATTTTTAACCTATGAACGGGTATAAGCTCCCCACGATCAAAGAGATCGCCAAACGATTGAATGTCTCGGTGTCTACCGTCTCCAGGGCGCTGCATGACCACCCTGGCATCGGCCTGCGCACGAAGACCCGGGTACAGGAACTGGCCAGGGAGCTGGATTACCAGCCTAACCAGGCTGCCATATCCTTCAAACAAAGTAAAACCTACACGATCGGCGTCGTGCTGCCCAATCTCAAGGAGGAATTCTTCTCGGAAGCGATCAACGGCATCGAAGAAATAGCAACCGGACATAAATACAACGTGCTGATCAGCCAAAGCCGCGACGACATCCAAAGGGAAAAACAGATCATCTCTACCATGATCAACAATCGTGTCGATGGCATCATAGCTTCCCTCGGCGCGAATACTACGTCCTACGAGCATTTCACAACATTAAAAAAATACGGCATCCCCGTGGTCTTCTTTGATCGGGTTCCTTCATTGCCCGATTTCAACAAGGTGTACGCTAATATGAACACGGGAACCCGCGAAGCCATCGAATTCCTCATCGAAAAAGGACACCGGCGCATCGGCGTCCTCAACGGCCCGGAGAAGATGCGCTCCACCCTGGAGCGCATCGAGACGTACAAGCAGGTCCTCATCAAAAAAAGACTCAAGATCGACCTTGGCCTGGTAACCTCTACCGACCTCACCCCGGAAGGGACCCACCAGGCCATGCAACAGCTGCTCAGCCAACGCCCCCGCCCTACCGCTATCCTCGTGATCAACGACTATATCGCCCTCGACGCTATGCAATATGCGCGCAGGCAAAAACTCAAGATCGGCAAAGATATCTGCTTCGTCAGCTATGCCAACCTGCCGATCACCAGCTACCTGGAAACGCCACCGATGGCCTCCGTTGAACAATACCCCTACCAGCAAGGCGCCAAAGCCGCCGAGATCCTCATGGAACTCATCGACAAGCCGGCCAAAGACAAGTCCCTGGCACCGGAAACTTTTCAAAATGTGGTTATCAATGGCCAACTGGTCATCCACACGAACCGTTAAGACTGCGCAACCGTTTGCGTTCCCAATTTCCGGGTTCCTTCCCTAAGTTTGAGCCGATTTAACTTGAAAACATGATCGACGAGGTACTCTCCACTTACAATTTCACCAACAATGTATCCGTAACCCCACACGGCACCGGCCTTATCAACCGCACTTGGCTCGTTCGCAAGGGGAATGACCAATACATCCTCCAGCAGTTGAACCATCAGGTCTTCACGCGCCCCGAATACGTTGCGGAAAACATCGAAATGATCGGCGAATACCTTAGCCGGCGCTTCCCCGATATCGTCTTTCCCCGGCCTGTGCGATCCCTCACCGGCAAAACACTCATCGAAATAGGCCAGAACTATTATCGCCTTTATCCCTTTGTCGCGAACTCCGTCACCATCGATGTCGTCCACTCGCCTGAACAGGCCTTCGAAGCAGCCCGTCAGTTCGGCGCCTTCACCCGGATGCTTTCGGATTTCCCCGCCGGCCGCCTTCACGAGACCCTCCCCGGCTTCCATGACCTGTCCCTCCGCTATGCCGCCTTCCGGGATGCCCTCGACCGGGGACTCAAAGAACGCCTCGCCAAAGCGGGCCACCTCATCGAATACCTCGAGGCACAACATCCCCTCGTCACCCGTTACGAAGACATCCTCTCCAACCCTAACTTCAAACGTCGTGTAACGCACCACGATACCAAGATCAGCAACGTCCTTTTCGACAAACGCGGCCACGGCATCTGCGTCATCGACCTCGACACCGTGATGCCCGGCTATTTTATCAGCGATGTAGGCGATATGTTCCGAACCTATCTGTGCCCCGTAAGCGAAGAAGAACAGGACTTGTCCCGCATCCATATCCGTTCCGAATTTTTCGAGGCGATCGTCCGCGGTTACATGGAAGAGATGTCCGGTATACTTACTACCGTCGAAAAAGCTTCCTTCGTATATGCAGGCGAATACATGGTCTATATGCAGGCGCTCCGCTTTCTCACGGACTATCTCAACGGAGACGTCTATTACGGAAGCCGCTATGAAGGCCATAACTACTACCGCGCCGCCAACCAGGCAACCCTGCTGCAACGCTTCATCGAACAGGCGGCCACGCTGCATGCCATCTCCTCCAAAGTACACGTCCCCCTCTAGCCCCCCTATAGACCCCGATTTACGCAACCGATTGCTGAATCCGGATTTCTCGCAAACGTTTGCCTAATCTGCATTTCAAGCAAACGTTTGCATGTGGAAGACGTGTTAAATAAATCTAAATTTATTCCATTACAAAGAACCAAAAGGGAACACTCATTCTCTTAACACACTAAAATCTGCTTATGACAAGAAGAACGCTGCTGTTTTTCCTGTTCCTGCTCGCATGCATTACAACGACGCTTGCCCAGGAACAGACAATTACCGGAAAGATTTCCGAAGAGACGAACAAATCGCCGCTCCCCGGTTCCACGATCACCATTAAAGACACCAGGAGATCGGCCACAGCCGGTGCGGACGGCACTTTTTCCATCAAGGCTCCTGCAGGGCCTGTTACCTTGATCATCTCCTCCATAGGCTTTGCTACAAAACAGGTCGTGGCACGCCCAGGAGTTCCGCTGGACGTCCTGCTCGCCGCGGACACCAGACAATTGGGAGAGGTTGTCGTTACCGCCATGGGTATCGTCCGCCAACAAAAGACCCTGGCCTACGCCACCCAAACGGTGCCCACGTCCCAACTCACCGAGGTCCGGCCTACGGACAACTTTATGACCGGGCTCAACGGTAAAGTTGCCAACCTGGTCGTTACCCAGGGCTCCGGTGGCCTCGGCTCCGGAACCTCCATCATCCTCCGCGGAAACCGTGACCTCAACGGCAACAACAACGCCCTGATCGTCGTCGATGGCGTTCCCTGGCTGAACACCACTTTCAGCACCGCCGGCAACGACTTCGGCGCCCTCCAGACCTCCGACGGCGCGTCCGAGCTCAATGCCGACGATATCGAATCGATGAACATCCTCCGGGGTGCCACCGCCGCGGCCCTGTACGGAAGCGCCGCAGGTAACGGCGCCATCGTCATCGAAACCAAAAAAGGACACTCCGGCCGCTTTAACGTCACGGTGAATTCCGGCATCGGCTTCGAACGCCCCTTCGCCCTGCCGAATTTCCAGAATTCCTACGGACAAGGAAACTCCGGCAAGATCGCTACCGACTCATCCCAATCAGGAGCCAGCTGGGGCGCCCAAATGTCCGGTCAGAGCTATATCAATTACTTGTACAAACCAAGTACCTACACAGCCCAGCCCGATAACGTGAAAGATTTCTTCAATACCGGTCTGTCCCTCAACAATTCGGTAGGGGTATCGGCCGGATACGATAAGGTCCAAGCCTATTTCTCCTATACGAACAACTACGCCAAAGGCATCATGCCGAACAACGACCTGAACCGGCATACCCTCGACTTCCGCATCTCGGGCCAGATCACACCCAAACTGACCTATGACGCCAAAGCCACTTATATCAACCAGATCATCAATGGTAAACCTCGTACCGGCGAAGAGAACAGCCCGGTTTTCGATGCCTACGAGATGCCCCGGTCCGAAAAACTCAGCGACGCTAAGCAATACCAGTCCATTACCAACGTAGGTATAGCCGCGCCGACTAACTGGCCATCAACTCTCAATTCGATCTATCAAAATCCCTACTGGATGCTGAACAACACCTCGATTTCGGAAGACCGTCAGCGGGTGGTTGGCTTCGCCTCGTTGAAATATGCGATCACTCCCTGGCTCAGCATTCGCGGCTCAGCCAACCTCGACCGCACCGACGACGAGCTGGATCAACAATATATGCAGGGCACCCTCCTATGGGCAACAAACGCCGGCGGCGCCTTCTATACCACAGCCCTTACGTCGGAACAACGTTGGTTCGACTTGATGGTACAGGGCCACAACGACCTGGCCAAAGACCTCAAAATTGACTACCAGGTCGGCGCTCTCCGCCAGGACGTCACCTTCAACGAAAAAGACGCCGGCACCAACGGTCTGAACGTAGCCAATAAATTCAGCCTCAACTTCGCTTCGAATCCTGCAATCGGCCAAAATGCCAGCGAGGATTTGACCCAAGCCGTATATGGACACGTCAACATCGGCTGGAAGAACGCGATCTACCTCGACGGAACCTTCCGGCAGGACTGGGCCTCGCCACTTCCCAAACCCTATCACTATACCTATCCTTCCGCAGGTCTCACCGTTCTGATCAACGAGCTGGTCACCCTGCCCCAGGCCATCTCTTTCCTCAAAGTCAACGGCACCTGGTCGAATGTGGGTAATGGCGGCACCCCCTACCTCCTCCAGAATACCCTAAACTATGATCAGGGCGCGGGCAACGGTAGCATCCAACGCAGCCCCACCAACTCCATTCCTGATCTCAAACCGGAAAAAGTACGCAATTACGAGGCCGGTTTCGAGATCCGCTTCCTCGAAGATCGCTTCGGGCTGGCTGCCGACTACTATCATAGCAATACCTTCAACCAGCTTTTCCAGGTCCCCCTTCCCGTCGCCACCGGCTACGCCAACCAGTATCTCAACGCCGGTAACATCGAGAACCATGGTATCGAGCTCACAGTCAACGCTTCCATCGTCAAAACACGGGATCTTAGCTGGGACCTCTCGGCTAACTTCTCGCTAAACCGCAACAAGGTAATCTCGCTCCTGCCACAGCTCAGCGTATTCGACCTCGGCGGCGTCGATGCCCGTTCCGCTCAGCCTGAAGCACGCGTCGGCGGCAGCTTCGGTGACATGTACAGCTATGTCTGGCTAAAAAATAGCAAAGGCCAGTACGAAGTACAATCCTCCGGTACCGCCATCGGTGCTCCCCTCACGACGCAGATCACCGGCGATACCCTCCGCAAGATCGGCAACTACAACCCCAACGAACTCGTTGGCATGACCAACACCTTCCAATACAAACGCTTCTCCCTCCGCTTCCTCATCGACGGTCGCATCGGCGGCACCATGGTATCCGGTACGGAAATGAACCTGTCGTTCAGCGGGATCACCAAGAATACCCTCGCCTATCGCGGCGGCGGTCTCAACCTGGGCGGCGTAGACGCTAACGGCGCACCCGTGAATACCTCCATTACCGCGCAGCAATTCTGGCAAACAGCCTCCACGCAACGCTATGGTACAGGCCAGTTCTTTGCGTACAACGCCACCAGCTTCCGCCTCCGTGAGCTCTCCATCGGCTACGACATCCCGCTCAAGAACACCTCGGTGATCAAGTCGCTGAAATTCTCCGCCGTCGCCCGAAACATCTTCTGGATCTATCGCGGTAACTCGATCCTCAACATCCCCGGCATCGGCACCCGTAAGATGTGGTTCGATCCGGATGTTGCCAACGGCAACGGTGTCTTCCAGGGCGTGGAATACGGTGCCATCCCCTCTACCCGCACCCTCGGCTTCAACCTAAAAGCAAACTTCTAATTAGAAAAAGCCAAAAAAGACTATGATTATGAAACGAATCAAAAACATAAAAAACCTCGGCCTGTTCGCATCCATTGCCACCGGCACGCTGCTCCTCGGCACTAGCTGTACAAAGAACTACACCGATGTCAATACCAATAAGAATAAGATCGCGACTGTCACTCCGGCCGTCATTCCCTTCCTCTTCACCCATGCCGAAGACATCGGTACGGTCAACCAGGGGAACTACCAGGTCGCCCAGAACCTCTTCGCCGACCAGTACTGCCAGTACTTCGCCTGCGAAGCCACCTATTTCGGTTCGGATCGCCTGGTCATCAATCAAAACTGGGTAGGCGCAAACTTCAGCCCTTACTACACCGATGTATTGCCCCAATTGCAAACCATCTTTCAAAACACCGACTCCGCCTCAGCCGAACACGCCATGGCCGAAGTCGTCTGGGTACTCACCTTTATGAAGGCTACGGACTATTGGGGCCCCATCCCCTACTTCCAGGCCGGCACCGTAGAGACCTCGGTTCCCTACGATCCACAGGATAAGATCTATGCCGACTTCTTCAGCAGGCTCGACCAGGCCATCGCCATCCTCACACCACTGGCAGGCTCCAACGCCTATGGTACCTATGATCTCTTCTACAAGGGTGACGTGACCTCCTGGATCAAATTCGCGAACAGCCTCCGTCTCCGCCTGGCTCTCCGCGTATCCAATGTAGATCCGGCAACAGCCCAGAAAGAAGCCGAAGCCTCCGTAGCCGCCGGCGTCATGACCACCAGTCCCGCTGACGACTGCTTCGTTACCCGTTCCGCCACAGGGGGCGATATCAACGGTCTCTCCACCATGTCCGACTGGAACGAGTTCCGGATGAGCGCCACCATGGCCTCCGTGCTCAAAGGCTACCAGGACCCCCGCATCTCGCAATTCTTCCTGCCCACCGCCAATAGTGGCAACCCGACCAACGGTATCTTCGCCAACTACCAAGGCCTCCGCAACGGTCTAAGCGTAGCACAGCAAACCATGCCCCAAAACCTCGCCGCGGCCAATTCCCACCAGGGTCAACGCTGGTCCTCTACCAACGTCACCGTAGGCGGTACGGTCGTCGGCGAAGCCTCCTATACCAACACCCCTCAAAACGTAATGGAATCGGCAGAGTGCTACTTCCTCCGCGCGGAAGGCGCCCTCAAAGGCTGGAACATGGGCGGCAGCGCACAATCGCTCTACGAAGCCGGCATCACCCAATCCATGGCGCAATGGGGCTTCACGGGCACAGCGGTCACCAACTACATCGCGAGCACGAACACCCCGGCCCCCTCCGGCGCCTACTCCGGCAATGGCGTCGATACCGCCGTATCGAATGTGCCCGTCGCCTGGAGCGCGGACCCCACAATGGAGAGAAAACAGATCGCAACCCAAAAATGGCTCGCACTCTTCCCCGATGGGATGGAAGCCTGGGCCGACTGGCGCCGTAATCCGATTATGCCGCTTTACTCTGTGGTTAACTCGGACAATCCGCTCATCCCGGATCCGACCAAAAATCACCTCCGCCGTATCCCATTCCTGACCTCGGAGAAACAAACCAACGCCGCCGGCGTAGCTACCGGCGTACAGGCACTCGGTGGCACCGACAACGAACTCACCCCGCTATGGTGGGATAAGAACTAGGAAAAACCACTACCTTAGACCCCACCCACCCAGGGTGGGGTCTCTTTTTCAATTAACTGCCATGCGCCACCTCGTTCGTCTCCTCACCATTTTCGCCCTCCTCGCCGCCGGCTGCAATACCACCGACAACTCCACCCTCTTTACCAAGCTCGACAAAGACCACACCGGCATCGACTTCCAAAATACCCTCTTCGACGGCGAATCCCTCAACGTCCTCAACTATATCTATTTCTACAACGGGGGCGGAGTAGCGATCGGCGATATTAACAACGACGGCCTGCCCGATATCCTCTTCACCGGCAACATGGTCCACAACCGGCTCTTCCTCAACAAAGGCAACTTCACCTTCGAAGACATCACGGAAAAAAGCGGCATCGCGGCGGCCCAGGGCTGGTGCACCGGCGCCACCATGGTCGATATCAACGGCGACGGCAAACTCGATATCTATATCTGCCGCTCCGCCGACGCCAACCCCGCCCAACGGAAAAACCTGCTCTACATCAACAATGGCGACAACACCTTCACCGAAAAAGCCCACGAATATGGCCTCGACGACGAAGGCTTCTCCACCCAGGCCGCCTTCTTCGACTATGATAAAGACGGCGATCTCGACCTCTTCCTCATCAACCACTCGCTCCACGAATTCACCACGGGCGCCGTCGACAACCCCGGCTTACGCAAAGAAAGCCGCCCCGCATTCTCCTGCAAACTCTATCGTAACGATTACAACGCCGCCCTCCATCACGCCGTTTTCACGGACGTGACAAAAGAAGCGGGCATCACCTCCGACGTCCTCACCTTCGGCCTCGGCCTCGCCATCTCCGACGTCAACAATGACGGCTGGCCCGATATCTTCGTGTCTAACGATTTCAACGAACCCGACTACCTCTTTATCAATAACGGCCCAACTCCGCCAACGCACCCGGGCGATTCCACCCACGTCACCTTTACCGAAAAACTCGCCAATTGCATGGACGAGACCTCGCTCTATTCCATGGGCAACGATTTCGCCGATTTCAACAACGACGGCCTCGTCGACCTGGTGACCCTGGACATGCTGCCCCAAGATAATCACACCCAGAAAATGCACAGCGGCGCCGAAAATTTCAACAAGTTCCAGGCCCTCTTCCAGAACTTTTACTACCAGTACAGCCGCAACATGCTACAGAAGAACAACGGCGACGGCACCTTCAGCGAGATCGGTCAGTTGGCCGGCGTCTCCAATACGGATTGGTCCTGGTCCGCCCTCTTCGCCGATTTCGACAACGACGGCAACAAAGACCTCTTCGTCAGCAATGGCTATGTCCGCGATTATACGGACATGGATTTTCTTAAATACTCCGCCGACAAAGCGCTGCACGACCACGCCACCACGAACGAACAAGCCGTAAAAGACGCGATCGCCAACATGCCTCCCGGTGCCGGAACCAGCTACCTCTTTCACAACAACGGCAATGGCACCTTCACCCGCGCGAACAATGCCTGGGGTATCGATCAAAAAACCGTCTCCGCCGGCGCCGCCTATGTCGACCTCGATAACGATGGCGCCATGGACCTCGTCATCAACAACACCAACGACTACGCCTCCATCTACCGCAACAACGCCCGCCATAGCAAAAAAAACCATTACCTCAAGATCGCCCTCCGGGGCACTCCCCAAAACAGCACCGGCATTGGCTCCAAAGTCAAACTCTTTTGCAAAGACACCCTCTTCTACCAGGAAGCCTTCCCCGTTCGCGGCTTTCAGTCCTCCGTCGATCCCGTGCTCAACTTCGGCACCGGTGACCACACCCGCATCGATTCGATCCTCGTGATCTGGCCCGACGACCGCTTCCAGGTCCTCAAAAACATACCCGCCGACACCACGCTGAAGATCTCGATCAAAGACGCCGCCGGCCACTGGGACTATAAAGCCAACCGCCCACGCCCCATGCTCACCGCCGTCGCCAAAACCCTACCCGTTCATACAGAAAACGCGTTCAACGATTTTGACCAATCACCCTTGCTCCTCAACTACCTCTCCCGCCGCGGCCCATGCCTCGCGAAAACCAGTCAATATGTCTTCATGGGTGGCACCCTGGGCCACCCCGGCAAGCTTCTCACGATAACACCCGCCGGTACCCTTCAACCCAACCGCCAGCCGGCCATCGAAAAAGACTCCCTCCAGGACGACGGCGCAGCCATCTTCTTCGATGCAAACGGTGACGGCCATCCCGACCTCTTCGTCGGCGCCGGCGGTTACGAACTACCGGAAAACGACCCGCACCTGCAACCTCGCCTCTACCTGAGCGATGGCAAAGGCCACTTCACCAAAGCGGAGAATGCACTTCCGGAAATGCGGCTGAATATCGGCTGCGTAAAGGCGGCCGACGTGGATGGCGACGGCAACCTCGACCTCTTCATCGGTGCCCGGGTAACCCCCGGCAGCTATCCCCTCTCACCCGGCGGCAGACTCCTTACGGGCGACGGCAAAGGCCATTTCACCGACGCCACCGCCCAGCTGGCGCCCGCCCTCTCCTCGCTCGGCATGATCACCGACGCCGCCTGGATCGATCTCGATAACGACCACCACCCCGACCTCGTAGTCGTCGGCGAATGGATGCCCGTCAAAATATTTCTCAACAAAAACGGCCATTTGGTAGACGCCTCCGATCGCTATATTCACTTCCCCTCCACCGGCTGGTGGGACAGAATCGCAGTAGCCGACCTCGACGGCGACGGCAGGCCCGACCTTATCCTCGGTAATCAGGGGCTCAACAACCAGTTCACCGCCAGCGCCCGGCAACCCCTGACCCTGTATTATAAAGACTTCGACCACAACGGTTCCATCGACCCCATCTTCTGTTATTATATCCAGGGCATATCCTATCCCGCCATTTCCCGCGACGACCTCATCGGCGTACTCCCCGCATTGCAAAAGAAATTCCCCGACTACCACTCCTACGCCGACGCGACCATCCACGATATCTTCTCCGAAGAAGAGCTCAAAGACGCCGGTCCGCTGAAAACCGAAACCCTCTCTACCATCTGGCTGCAAAACAGGGGCGACTCGGGCTTCATCCAACACACCCTTCCGCTCGAAGCACAGTATGGCCCAATATACGCGATCGATACCAGCGATGTCAACGGCGACGGCCACCCCGACCTGATCCTTGCCGGCGGCAACCAATGGACACGCATTCGCTTCGGCCGGTACCGCGCTAATCACGGCGTACTGCTGCTGAACGACGGTAAAGGAAATTTCCATTACATCCCCCAGGACCAGAGCGGCCTTAATATTCGCGGTGACGTCCGCGACGTGCTCGACCTCGGCAATAAAAAAATGTTATTCGGCATCAACGATGAACCTGCACAGATATATTCTTATTAGCCTGCTCTGCACAGCCACGCTCGCACAGGCGCAACACCCGGCCTCCATTCGTCAGTACGATCAGGCCTTCCCTACCTATGCCTTTTCCGACCCAAGCCCGCTGCCCCTGCTGAACAACGTATATCCCTATTTTCGTTTCGACGGCTTCACCGATCACCCCACACTAAAGAAATGGAAGGTCGTAGAGCTCCAAAACGACTATATCCGCGTCCTGATACTACCGGAGATTGGCGGCAAGATCTGGACTGCCATCGAACGTTCGACCAACCGCCCCTTTCTCTATTACAACCACGCGGTAAAATTCAGAGACGTCGCCATGCGGGGGCCCTGGACCAGCGGCGGGCTCGAAGCTAACTATGGCATCATCGGCCACACGCCGAATTGCGCCACACCCGTCGACTATATCACCCGTACCAATGCCGACGGCAGCGTCAGCTGCTACATCGGAACCCTCGACCTCCTCTCCCGCGGCTTCTGGCGGATCGAGATCCGTCTCCCCAAAGACCAGGCGGGATTCATCACCCGGTCCTTGTGGTACAATACCACCCCCCTCGAACAGCCTTACTATCACTGGATGAACGCCGGCCTCAAAGCCGCCGGCAACCTGCAGTTTATCTATCCCGGCAACCGTTACCTCGGCCACAACGGCGAATACGCATCCTGGCCCATCAACACCACGAACGGGAAAGACATCTCCTGGTACCGCAACAATGACTTCGGCGGCTACAAATCCTATCATGTCTTCGGAAAATACACCGACTTCGCCGGTGTATACTGGCACGATGACGACTTCGGCATGGTCCGCTATGGCCGCCATGATGAAAAACCAGGAAAAAAACTCTGGATCTGGGGCCTTTCGGGTCAGGGGATGATCTGGGAGAAATTGCTCACCGACACCGATGGCCAATACATCGAATTGCAATCCGGCCGGCTATTCAATCAAAACACGGAAGCAAGCACCCTCACGCCATTTAAACACCGCGGATTCCAACCCTACGCCACCGATACCTGGGAAGAGACCTGGTACCCCGTGCTCGGCACCGGCGGCTTCGTCACCGCAAACGACTTCGGAGCACTCAACGTCCGGCACCATGCCCATACCCTGACCATCGCATACTCACCCATCAAACCCTTCCACGACACCATCCGTGTCTTCCTGAACGGCAACCCTATCTATACCAAAGCCGCCGATTTCATCCCGCTACATGGCTGGCGAGACTCCTTGAAGTGCGATACGGGCCATCTCGTGATCACCGTCGGCGACCTGCGCTACGATTCCGACCCCAATGCCGGCAACCTCACCCGCCCCGTCGACGCTCCCGCCGGTTTCAACTGGAACACGGCTTACGGCCAATTCCTCAAAGGCGCCGAAGCCATGGATCAAAAGAATTATCCGGAAGCAGACACTGCCCTGCGAAAAGCCGTCGATTACGACAGCAATTTCGTACCCGCCCTGACCCAATACGCCAATCTCCTCTATCGCAACCTCGACTACCACGGGTCCCTGCATTACGCCACCCGCGCCCTCAGCATCAACACCGAAGATGGGCCGGCCAACTTCATTTACGGGCTGGCAAATCAGGCATTGGGCGACACCATCGACGCCAAAGACGGCTATGACATCGCCTCCCTCGACCCCGCCTTCAGAAGCGCCGCTTACACCCGGCGCGCCATGCTCGAAAAAAATACCGCCCGGGCCCGCGACTATACGGAAAAAGCCCTCCTCGCGAACCCCATCAACATCGAAGCGCTGCAATTGCAAGCCCTCTACAGCCGCCCGGCCAATGCCGCCATCCTCGATCATCTGGACAGTCTCGATCCTCTCGATCACTTCACCCGCTGCGAACGCTACCTCACCAACCCCACGGAAACCAATAAGCAAAACTTTCTGTCCCTGATCCGGAGCGAGCTGCCCCAACAAACATTCCTGGAACTGGGTATCTGGTACTACAATCTTGGATATACACAAGATGCGCTGACCATTTTCCAACTGGCGCCGCCAGACGCCGAGATCGGCCTCTGGATCGCTTACCTCTCCCACCAGCACCCGGACTACGCGCATCTCGACCCAACTCGCGTCTTCCCCTTCCGCGCGGAGACCGCCCACATGCTCGGGAATTTCACGGGTGATCACTGGCTGCCAAAATATTTTCTGGCCCTCATCTACCACGATCGCAACCGCCTCAAGGAATGCAAACAATTGCTCGCAGCCTGCGACGATACGCCTAACTTCGCTCCCTTCTATGTTTTCCGTGCGGCCCTGGCCGACTCCCCACTCGCCGACCTGAAAAAAGCAGCCGCCATCGACACGCAATGGCGTTATCAAAAATTGCTCGCAGAATACTACCTCCGTTCCGATCAGGTGATCAACGCCCTCAGCATCCTCTCCGCCTGGCAGCAGGGACATGCCGGTGATTACGTCATGGGCACGCTCTATGCAAAAGCGTTGCTGCTCGACCATCAATACGCAAAGGCCGATGATCTCTTAACCCACCTGGATATCCTTCCCGCCGAAGGTGCAACTTCGGGACATGACCTCTATCGCGAAGCCAAACTCATGCAGGCCGTAGGCGCCATAAAAAAAGGCCGGCGCAAACAAGCGCTTGCCTTCATCGCCGCAGCCAAACGATGGCCGCAAAATCTTGGCGTCGGGGAGCCCTACCCGGAAGACCAGGACCTTCGCCTCGAAAGCTGGCTCACAGCCTGTTGCCAAAACGCTACACCGCCGTCTTTCCAACCCAAAAACCCGCTGGAAACGCGTGTCTATAACGCTATTGCAACGCCTCATTGACCAGCCGCATGAGCTCGACATCCCGCTCACCCGCAGGGAATGCCACCGGCCTGTCCCGTCCCCGGCGCGCCTTCCATCGGCATCTCCGCGATCTCCGCGATCTCCCCGATCGCCTGGTCCATCGTCCGTATCCCCCGCATCTCGAGCAGAGATATTGCCCAACAGTGTCGCTCCCGTAAGATACCGATCCCGGCCAAAAGTTTGACCGGCTTATGGAATCTCTTTCATCCCACATCTTAATATAAAAACACACCTATGGCAGAGCTCGATACCTCAGGCAGCGGCCACAAAAAAGGCCGCGGCGGCAGACGAAGCAAGAAACTCAGTACCCGCGTAGACCTCACACCCATGGTGGACCTCGGCTTCCTCCTGATCACCTTCTTCATCTTCACCACCACGATGACCCAACCCACCGCCATGCGGCTCATCCTGCCCAAAGATGTACCCGACAGCATTCGGAACGAAGTCCCTAAATCCGCCGTCATCACCCTCATCCCCGCAAAGAACGACCTCATCTATTACTACGAAGGCGACGATCCGACGAAAATGCAAACCGCCGACTACAGATCCATTCGCGACATCGTCCTCGACAAGAAACGCCGGTCAAACCCCAAATGGTTCGAGGTCATCCTCAAACCCTCCAAAGACGCCAGCTATAAGAACATCGTGGACATCCTCGACGAAATGAAGATCGACGCCGTACCCCATTATGCCCTCGTCGATATCACACCGGAGGAATCGAGCTTGGCCCTATCTTTGCACGAAAACCCCTCATGGCGACCATCCGCAGACTAGTACTCGCGATCTTCACCATTTGCCGGCTCTCCACCGCCCATGCACAACACCAATTCCTCGTCGTCTCCGATATCCATCTCGACGACTCCGGCAACCAGGCCGCCATCCTCCCCGCCGCGCGTAACGCCGGCGTAGATACCTGGGACACGGCCCGCACCGAGATCAACCACCTGTTGCAGAACCGGTCGCCTCGTTTCATCATCTACCTCGGCGATCTGCCGCTACATGTTCCACCCGCAAGAGTCGCCACCGCCATGACCAATGCGGGCACCACCCTCGCAGCACTCCGCGGCATCGCACAAGATCACCATCTCCCACTGCTCTATGTCCCCGGCAACAACGACTCTCCGGATACAATTGACCGCATCCGATACCTGGTACCACACACCCTCTATAACACCGGTGTTAAAATGCACAACAAAGCGCTCGACCTCGACGTGCGGAGAAACTAATCGTGTAAATTGCAGCCGGATCAAATTCAGACGCATGCGTAAGCTTTTATATATCCTTTTTTTACTATGCTCCGTTCCCTCCGTCGCCCAAACGCACAAAGGCAAAGACTACAGCGCCCTCCCGGCCCAATCCGGCAACCCCATCTTCCCGGGCTGGTATGCCGACCCCGAGGCAGCCATCTTCGACTCGACTTACTGGGTCTATCCCACCTACTCCGACAAATACGATAAGCAGGTCTTCTTCGACGCCTTCTCCTCTCCCGATCTCGTTCGGTGGACCAAACACCCACATATCCTCGACACCGGTGCCATCCGCTGGGCACATCGTGCCATGTGGGCCCCCGCCATCACAAAAAAAGGCGGCAAATATTACTTCTTCTTCGCGGCTAACGACATCCAGAACGATTCCTCCATCGGCGGCATCGGCGTAGCGGTGTCCAACCATCCGCAAGGCCCTTATAAAGATTATCTCGGCAAACCCCTCATTGATAAATTCCACAACGGCGCCCAACCCATCGACCAGGCCATCTTCAAAGACAAGGACGGTCAGTATTATATGATCTATGGCGGCTGGCGGCATTGTAACATCGCCAGGCTCCGCCCGGACTTCAAAGGCTTTATTCCCTTCGCGGACGGTACAACCTTCAAAGAGATCACCCCCGACGGCTATGTGGAAGGCCCTTACATGATCGAGCGCGACGGCAAATATTATTTCATGTGGTCCGAAGGCAGTTGGGGCGGCCCCGATTATTCCGTGGCCTATGCCATGTCCGATAAACCCACGGGCCCCTTCCAACGCATCGGCAAGATCCTGCAGCAGGATACCGCCGTTGCCACCGGCGCCGGTCATCACTCGATGCTCCATGTTCCCACTACCGACGATTGGTATATCGTCTATCACCGCCGTCCGCTGGGCGAAACCGATGCCAACCACCGCGTAGTGTGTATCGACCGCCTCGAATTCACCGCGGATGGCCATATCAAACCCGTTAAGATCACCAAAGAAGGAGTGGCCGCCCGCCCCCTAAAATAAATATTGTTTTTCCCGGTGATCATCCTACCTTTTTAGACACTTACTATAAAGAGCACTAGCGATGACCACACAAAACGACGATCCCATCATAGGCCTGTATAGGGAATGTTTTCCCGATTTCGCCCGCATGATCCGGCGGATGGGCGGAAACCTCGAGCAGGCTAAAGACAGCTTTCACGACGCGCTGCTGATCTATCTGGAAAAGGAAAAGGCCGGCGCCCTCTGTCTTCATGCTTCACCCAAAGCCTACCTGCTGGGTACCGCCAGGATCTGCTGGCTGCGATCTCAAAACAGTAACCCGCCACTCCCGCTGCCCGAAGGTTTCGAACCCGCGGACCCGCAAGACTCCGACACCGAAGAGACCGAACGAACCCTGCTTGCGTCTCTCCAGAAGAGTGGCAAGAAATGTCTGGAGCTCCTAAGAGCGTTTTATTATGACCACCGATCCATGCAGGACATCGCCGAAAGATTTGGCTTCAAAGGCCGGCGCTCAGCTACCGTCCAGAAATACAAATGCCTGGAGAAGGTCCGGGAAGAAATAAAAACAAGTCTATGCGCAGTGAATTGAACGAGCTGGCGCTCATCGATAGCTACCTGTTCCGGCAGCTGGACCAGCAGCAAAACCAAATGGTCGAAACCAGCGTATTGCTGAGCGAAGCCTTTGCCAGGAAGGTGGAGGCGCAGCGAACGGCCCACCGGCTGATCCGCCTATACGGCCGCAACGAACAACGTCGCCGGCTCGAAAACATCTACCAACAGCTACTAAGCGAGCCGGCCTTCGCCAATCAGTTAAAAAGTTGGATATGATAATCCCCACCGTGATCGATAGCGCCACCAGGGGCGCCTACGATATCTATAGCCTGCTGCTCAAAGAGCGCATCGTGTACCTGGGAACCGCCATAGAAGAGAATGTCGCTAATCTTGTCGTAGCGCAGCTGCTCTACCTCGACAGCGAGAATCACAACCCCATCATGCTGTATCTCAACAGCCCGGGTGGCATCGTTTACGGTGGGTTCGCTATCTATGATACCATGCGGAAGCTGAAGTCACCGGTGGCCACCGTGGCGATGGGCTTCTGCGGCAGCATGAGCACAGTGCTCCTGACCGCGGGCCATAAAGGCCAACGCTACGCCCTGCCCCACGCCACCATCCATATGCATCCCACCGGCGGTGGAGCCAAAGGATACACCGAAGACGTCCGCATCGCCTATAAAGAACAGGAACGGCTGCAGAATCAGATCTTTTATCTCATCGGAAAATTTTCCGGCCACACCCGCGAGGAGATCGAAGAGATGTTTCGCCGCGACCGCTTCATGAACAGCATAGAGGCGCAGAAGTATGGCCTCATCGACGAGGTCCTGGGTGACACGGACGATCTCATCGCCCTCGACGAAGTGCAGACGAGGATCCATTTTGAAGCTCCCGGCAAGACCCGCGAAAGCATCGGCTTTAAACAGCACTAGTTTTGAGGCTATTGATTTTCGTATTATTTTGGGTGGGAATTCATGAAGACACCCCGCCCTTTCAACCTGCTAATCCCGATACTCATAGGTCTGTCGACCTGGCTGCAGGGGCATGCGCAAACCTCCGGCCCTGGCTGTAAGCCCCCCTACTACAAAGGGAATTACGGCCCTCCCGGCGACGGTTCCATTTCTCTGAAATCAACAACAATAGGGCCCGATGGCTGTGTCTACATGGGCAGCATGTACAACCCCGACTATTCGATCATCAAGCTCGACACCTTCGGCAACGTCATCCGCAGCACGGACTATCTTCCTTCCGGCACACTCAATGGCCTCTACGGCGGAAAAACCATCATGGATTACGACGGCAATCTGCTATCCGTAATTTTCAACAATTATATCCTCAGGACGGACACAGTCGGCAATATCCTCTCCAGCCTGCAGCTGTCTATTTCCGGCGTAAATACCTTTATCTTTCTTGACGTCAATGTGCTCTCGAACGGAGATAAGGTATTTCTGCTTCAAGGCCCTTACCCCGAAGAACCGGAGGTCTTCGTCGTGGTCACGTCACCGGATATGTCCACCATTAAATGGACAAAATATCTCGCGGGCTGGACCTATCTTTATTCCACTCCCAGCATTCTGGCCGATGGCGACAAGATCATCCTCGGTGTAGATTTTTATGGCAGTAGTTATCTCAGCTATCCGCCGGGCACAGGCATCATCCAGCTGGACGGCGGAACGGGAGCGGTATTGCAGCAACACTGGTTTTCGCAGATCCTCAACTTCACCCAGATTACCAGCTATAACAGCGGCTATATTTTCAACGGCCGGACCAACGAAACCGACTTTCCCTCTTTCTATATCCGCACGGATAAGAACCTGAACCTCCTGTCGGACTATTATTTTCCAGCCTACACCACCGGTTATCCCTATGGTTATCCGTTTATGTTCCAGCCGCAGCCGGACGGTTCGATCTACGGGTTCTATTCCAGCACCAGCGCCGCCAGCATGACCCTTTTCCTGATCAGCCCCGCCGACATGATCCAATGGGCCAGCGGTCTCTTTGGTTTTTATCAGAACCCGATAACCCTGCAATTGGCCCCGGCGGGTATCTTCATCGGTACCGACTATTTCGCCAACGACGTTATTACCGGCGGCCCCCTCTCTGGGATTCAACTCTATCGATCCAGCTATTCCGGCTATTTTCCACCTTGTACCAACCCGACCTCCGCCACCATGACTATGAGCATCTACCCGCTCACAGCAACCACAGCCATCGAGCCGGTACGGGATACAACAGCATTCACTATTTCGGCATCATCCATTCAGGAAGTCACCGGTCCCACGCTTACCGGCTCTACCTGTACGGGCACACCCCCATGCAATAACATCCAGCTTACCGGTAACCCTGCTATTTGTACCGGTAGCGGCAACTTCTCAGCCAACCTCAGCAGCGGCTGCGCGGTACCGTTGTCCTGGTCGGTTTCGGACGGGCCCGGCACCGCCACTATTACCGGGAATAACAACAATACCGTCTCCATCGGCTTCAGTCAGGACGGGGCTTACAAGGTAAAAGCTGCGTTCAGTGCCAACTGCACCATCTATGCGGACAGCATGGAAGTGCACGTCACCACGACAACCGCCCATCTGTCGTTGGGCGACGATACCACCCTTTGCTCCGGAGCTTCCCTGATCCTCCATGCCGGTAATAATTTCAATACCTATGCCTGGCAGGATGGATCCACCGATTCAACCCTACTTGTCACCACGCCGGGCAGGTACACCGTTAGCACGCAGGATTATTGTGGCAATCCCTATAGCAGTTCCGTCAATGTGGCTTATTGGTCGCCCCTCACTTCACCCTATCCAGCCAATCTCACCAAATGTCTCATCGACACGCTAAACCTGCCGCTCCCCGCGGGCTTCGACAGCGTATATTTCTCTTCGCCGCCTTCAGACGCCCGCATCCGCAACGACTCGGTGGAATTCTTCAACCCGGGTAATTCCACCTATGCCCTCGAAGTACGCGATGACCATGGCTGTCAGGTCGGCTCCAATATCACGGTGCAGGTATATCCGCAGCCGTCGATCAGCATCGGGAGCGATATGACCATCTGCCCCGGCGACAGCATCCAGCTGAACCCCGGCACCGGCCTCGGCAACTATCAATGGAGCACCGGCAGCCAAAGCCAATCCATCTGGGCTACCAAAGGAATGTATTGGGTGCAAACCGTCACGACGGACGGCTGTATCGACCGCGCCTCTATGAACCTCTCCAATTACCCGGCTCCGGTGGTCAGTCTCGACCCCGATACCGTACTTTGTGCCGGCGCAACCAGGCAATTGTCTGCGGGCGATGGCTTCGTCAGCTATCTGTGGAACGACGGTAGCACCGGTTCCACCCTGACAGTGGGCTCCACGGGACAATTTTGGGTAGCCGTAACAGATGCCCAGGGTTGTTCGACCGCCGATACCGTTACGATCACAACCATCGATCCCCCACCTGCAAACTTCCTGCCCGCCGATACCACAATCTGTCAATACGGTAGCGAAACCCTGAAACCTAACGGCACGTTCAGCAGCTATCTGTGGAACGATGGCAGCACTACCGCCTCGATCTCCGTCAAAACTCCCGGCCTCTATTATCTGCAGGTCACGGATAAGTATGGTTGTATGGGCTCGGACAGCATCATGCTCACGGGTAAACAGTGTCTCATCGGCTGCTATGTACCCAACGCCTTTACCCCCAACGGCGATGGGAAGAACGATGTCTTTCGCCCCCTGCTCTATGGCGAGGTGGTAGGTTATAAATTCGCCGTCTTCAACCGCTGGGGTCAGCAGGTGTTTGAATCGACCGAACTCTCCCGGGGATGGGACGGAACCATCCGGGGCGTTCCCCAATCCGCCGGCACCTTCATTTGGTATTGTATTTATCAACTGCAAGGCGAGCAGGAACAAATGCAAAAGGGCACTGTCCTGCTCATCCGATGATAAAAAAGCTCCCGCTCATTCCGGAACGCTCATCGGCCTGTGTCCTTCAGTTGTACGTCACCAGCGCCGGGTCAGTCACCACGATCTCCGGCTTCCCTTTATACAGCTCGACCTTACCCGTCGCATGGATGGTCTTGCCATCCAGCTCCCCGCCCAGGCTCTTCGCACTCCCCCGCAACACCACAGTCAACGGCTGATCAGGATAGGCCCCGCCGACATTCACCAATACCAGGCTTCCCATATCCTTGACCCCGTAGACCTTATCCGTAACGATCACATAGTCGCCAATGTGATGGATCGCATCGCCGGCCGCGATCTTCACTGGCTGACCTGCCCCAACACCCGCATCAGCACCGGCTCCGGCCCCGGAACCAGCACCGGCACCCGCTCCGGCCGCAGCAGGCGCCATTTTCACCGGCCCATTCCTGAATATCACATTCAGCAAACCCGCCAGCCGCACGCCGGCCTGCTCCAGCCGCTGCGCCACCTGGCCCCAATGCTCATCATAATAGGCCTGCCCGATACTCCGGCTCTTCATCGTATCGACCTCTGCATATAACTGTGAGCTGATGACATAGCTCTCCCACATCCACTTGACCACCGGGTCACTCTGCCACTTGCGGACCTCCACCGCAGACGGATGATCGTATTTGGCCGCGAGCTGCTGGTAATCCATGCCGGATTGATCGATCAGCTTACTATCCCAAACGGCATGCAGATTGGTACCCTGCCCGTCGAAATTGAGCTGAATGGTATTGCCGCCCTTATCTTCCTCCCGCGAGACATGCATCGGCTGATGCAAATCGCCTACAAAATGGACCACGAATTTCAAGGCATCCACCTTCTTGTCGCGTGAAACAGTGGAATCAGCCAGCAGCCGCAGCTGCCCCACCAACGCGCTGTAGACATTCGCCTCGAGCATATTCTCCACCCTGCTCTTGAATTCGCCATAGCTTAACCCCAGGGGCAGATTGATATAATGCCAGGGGCCCGTTTGCCGGTATTCCGGTTGCGGCCGGACCTCGTCGGCCCAGGTAGAGACATCCGCCAGACTCTGCGACCCCAGCAGATCGCGTACCCCGGCCAGCGCCTTTGGCGTAAGATGATCTTCGGCGATCTTGCCCACCGTACGGTGGCCGGTTACACCCCAGGAGACCAGAACGATCACGAATAGCGCAAAAAGCAAATGTAACTTTCTCATGGCCGCCAAGATAAGGAAAAATCACTCCCATCGAAACGCCTTCACCGCCCATAATCCAATAATAACAGTCCAGATACAAAGCCCCCCAACCTGCACCGGCAGCTCCCAGATATGCAGACCGTCAAAGGCGATCTTCCGCAACCCATCCACGAAAAAGGTCAACGGCAGGATATGACAAAAACTTTGCAACCACGCCGGATAGCTTTCTATCGGAAAGAACAACCCGCAAAGCAGGATCTGGGGCAGGGTAATGGTATTGGCCACCGGCGTGATCGAGCTCTCATTTTGCAACAACCCACTGATCACAAAACCGATACCCATAAAGATCCCCAATCCAAAAAGAGAAAAGACAAGCATCTCCACCACGGTAAAGACCCCATAGACCAGGGTGAAACCGAAAACAAAATACCCCAGCCCCACCATGATCAGAAAACCTATGACATGAAAGAAAAGCCGGCTGAGCATCTCCCCGGCAATAATGGCCCGCCTACGCACGGGCGTGGCCCGCAATCGTTTCAGCACGAGATTCAGACGTAGCGAGAACAATAAGAAAGAGCTCCCATAGACGCCCGCCATCAGCAGCGAGAAACCCAGCATCCCGGGAAGGATAAAATCGATGGCCTTATGCAGATGCCCTGGCATCCGGACCACAGACAAAGTAGCTATTGTTGGATTGCGCGGGAACACCCGTCTATCCATCTCACGTACAGTAGCATCGAACATCGTCCGTAACAGCCGCATCCCCCCGGAGGCGGAATCGGCAGCGCTCAGCGTAACCCGGTAATGCGGTATCGGCGAAAAGACAGCGTCATTGACGATATTCAACACGGCGGTGATCGTCCCCTTCTGCATCGCATCCGCGATCTGCGCGGGTGTCATCCGGGCATCCAGCTCCACCGAGGGTATCTTCTCGATCGCTTTGTACACCGGACCCGCGGTATCGCAACCCGGTGCCACGGCCACCTTTATCGGACCGCTCTTATCGCCTAGCAGCGACCCGAATACGATGATAAAAAAGATAGGGAAGAGCAGCGAGAACACCACCGAAGTAGGACTGCGCAACATTGCGATCAGGCTGTACTTCGAGAGCGTAAGCGTAGCGCCTGGCTGCCCTCCCCCAAGCCATTTACTCAGTGGCATTCCGCGGATCTGTTTTGGGCTTCATCTTGTACTCATGCGGCGGTACACCCCCCATGAGGTTGGTGACAAAATAGTCCCAGCGCCGCCGCATCATGTACGGCCCCATCGGACCATACCCGTGCGGGCTGTTCGGAAATACTACCAGGTCATAATCTTTATTCGCCTTCTCCAAAGCGTCGATGACCAGCAGCGTATTATACGGCGGTACATTGTTATCCATCAAGCCATGTGCCAGCATAAGCTTGCCCTTCAGGTTCCTGGCATAGTTCTCATTGGCCTGGGCGGTATAATTATCGGTCCCATCGCTGTTGCGAACGAGCAAACCATCATAACGCTCGCCCCAGTCGTCCTCATAATTGCGGTTGTCGTGGTTGCCGGATTCGGAGATGCCCACCTTGAAGAAATCGGGATAGCGGAACATCGCTCCCGCCGTGGCAAAACCTCCACCGGAGTGGCCCCAGATGCCCACCCTGTCCAGATCGATATAGCCATGCCGTTTCGCCAGCTGCTGGATACCCGTAACCTGGTCCGGCAACGTGTTCTCGGCCATATTACCATAGCTCATATCATGAAAGCTCTTGGATCGGTAAGGGTTGCTGGTGCCTTCTATAGCTACGACGATAAAACCCAGCTCTGTCAGCGCCTGGTTGTCATTCCGCGAAGCCTGGAAACTCCAGTTGCTTACGCTGCCACCTTGCGGACCGGGATCGATAAAGTCGATGATGGGGTATTTCTTCGTGCTATCGAAATGTGCAGGTGTAAAGAGCAGTCCGTAGATGTCTGTCTGCCCATCATGTGCCTTGACCGAAAAAAGCGTAGGCGCATTCCAGCCGGCGGCCACCAGCCGCGAGATATCGGCCTTTTCGAGATCGACAAGCAGCTTGCCCGAAGTATTCCGCAACACCGTCGTCGGTGCCGACTCGGGCGTGGAATAGGTATCTACAAAGTATTCGCCGCCTGGTGCGAAGCTCACCGTATGATTGCCCGGTTCGGGCGTCAGCAGCGTGAGGTGTTTCCCGTCAAAGTCGATCTTATAGAGATAGTTGTAGTAGGGACAGCCGGGCTCTTTACCCGCGCCCAGGAAATAGATAATGCGTTTCTTCTCGTCGACCCGCTCCAGCTTTGACACCAGCCAGTTCCCTTGCGTGATTTGGTTCTTGAGCTTTCCCGTGGTGGCGTCATAAAGATACAGATGGCCCCAGTTGTCCCGCTCGGAATACCAAATGAATTCATTGGAATGCTGCAGATAACGCCAGTCGATGGTATTGCGGCCCGACTCATATTGCGTGGGGACGGTCTCGGTGAAGATCTCACGGACAGCGCCAGTGTTAGCATCCGCTATACGTACTTTTTCGACCTTATGATCCCTGCTGGTGCTCACGAAAGCCAGCTGTGAATCGTCGGCCGTCCAGTCTACGTCGTCGAAGGTGCCGCTGCTGGCGATGTCATCGCTCAACGTCGCACGGTGCGGATCGGGCGGAACATTCAGCACGATCACCTTGGGTTCGTCGACATTGATGATGACCCGCGTGATCATCGGGATCACCGAGTCGCCGGGCAGGGGATATTTCCAGGCATGCAGCACCGGATGCCCCACATTGGTGGTAGCGAGATACATCTCGCCGACTTTCCGTTGATCGTCTTTAAAGGTGGCGATCTTCTTCCCATCAGCCGACCACCGCAGGATCGGGCCATCGCTGCTTTTCCAGCCGGCGTTGTCGGTGGCATAGCCAAAATCTTTCTCACCGTCGGTGGTGAGCTGCGTCTCCTGCCCCGTCGCCAGATCGCGTACCCAAAGGTTATAGTTACGGATAAAAGCAGTCCGTTTTCCGTCGGGCGAGGGCACGTCCAAATCGCCGCCCCTGCGGCCAAAACTACGCTCTCTGTCCATATGCGAGAGATCCATGGGCTTACCCGTGAGCGCCTGGATGGCATCGGCAAGCCGCTCCCGCGAAGCATACACCGCCCGCGTCTTCTTGGCAGGGTCGACCAGCACCAGTTCGCTGCCCGTCGCCGTCAGCACCCGGTACCAAAACCGGTCCCCTTCGATCCACATCGGCCGGACATCCGCCCGGTCGATCAGCGGCCCCGTATTATAGTTGAGCATACTTTCCGCGCGTGCGTAATCCTCGTTCGTGTAAACTCTTTTCTCCTGGGCCCGTCCGACCACGACGACCCCAAGGACTAGTGTAGTGATGAAAATTTTCTTCATGTTATAGTGATTATATATATTATCTTTTATCCATCCACTCATACCGGTCCCGGTGCGTCTCGGGCTCCGTCCGCGTCTTCACATTGATATGCTGCACCTCCACGCGGGAGCCGCTATTGGCAGCCGGCCAGCGCGGCAGTCCATGTCCATTCGGATCCCCGGCCTTGATAAAGTTGACAAAATAGCCCTGTAAAGTAGCAGAAACCGCATAGTCATCGGACGTCCAGGCATAGACCTTATTGCCAGGCAGATTGCCCATGGCATATTCGATCTCCGAAGAATGCGAAGCCCCTGTTGAAGCAGGCCCACCCGCCACCGTAGCCGGCCGCGGCCGCTCATAGAAATACCGGTATACCGGATGCCCACCGGTAAGCCCCTGCAAATTCGCCCACCTCCACGTACTAAAAGCAATAAACCTATCACTCGCCAACGCCGTCGCCACCGCAGGTACGGCCGCATCGTCAGCCGCATGATAAAGCCGCAAAACAGTATCGGCCGCGGCGCCAGGGTAAAGCCGCCGCACCGCCGCCGAATAGTTCGCCACCGTCGGCGCAGCCCCGGCCAACACCCCATGCCAGTCCCCTTCGGCAGAATTCCAACCCACCAACAACGGTACATGCGCCTCTTCACCCGCTGCGAAAATATCCTGCGGCGGCTTAGGAAGAAAATGCCCGTCTATCGCGATGTGAAATTGAAAATCCCCAAACTTATGTGCGGCCTCGAGCAATTTATCAGCCGGCATCGCCCGCAGATCGGCAATCGAAGCAGCGCCCACGGATTGCGCAAAGGCGACGCCATTTTGCTCCGCCTGGCTCAACGGCACCGGCGGCAACGCTCCCATGAGACTTCCACTCTCGCCGATGGCGCCGGCAAAAAGGTCCTTCGACACCGGCGACGCCATCAACGCAGACACCGAGATAGACCCCGCCGACTCCCCGGCAATGGTCACCCGCTTGGGGTCACCCCCAAAGGCGGCAATATTATTCTGCACCCAGCGCAATGCCGCGGCCTGATCCATCAACCCATAATTACCCGAAGAATGATCCGGCGACTCCTTTGTCAATTCCGGATGAGCGTAAAGCCCGAATAATCCTTCCCGATAGTTGACCGTCAAAGCAATGATGCCCCTGGTCGCCATGCTCTCGCCATCATACCGCGGCTCCGAGCCATCACCCGACACAAACCCGCCACCATAAAAATACACCAGCACCGGCAGTCCACCGGGCAAAGCCGAACCCGATGCCGAACCCCGAGCCGATGCCGGCACCCAGACATTCAAATAAAGACAATCCTCACTCATCCCGTCGCTGCGAAACACCATGTCGGAATAGATCGGCGGCTGCATCGCCCTGGGCCCAAAGTGATCACAGGCGCGAACACCCGTCCACGAAGCCACCGGCTGCGGCGCCTTCCACCGCAATACACCCACGGGCGGCGCGGCATAGGGAATGCCTTTAAAACTACGGACGCCACTCTTCTCCAGCGTCCCCTGAACAATACCATTGGCTGTAGTGACCCGCAGCGCCGAAGCAGCTGCCGGTTGGGCAAAAGCGATCGTCGGACCGGCAAGCGCCGGCAGCAGCCAGCAGAATAGCCGGCCAAAGGGAAAGGTGATTTGCATAGCCGAATATACGGAATCCGGGCGAGGCAAAAAGCCCCGGAGGGGAACCCGCCCTATCGTTGCGCAAAGCTTATATCGATCTTATCCTTATAAGCTAACTTGAAATGCCCCCCATCCATATCCATCCGATAAGTATTCTCCTTCGCCGAATTCCCATGCCGCCCGCGACAAAAGATCGTATCTCCCTTGATCACCGGCCGCCAGCAGTCATAACCCCTGGGCGAAATACGATTCGTCCTGGCCGTGGCCAGATCATACACAAAAACCGCCGCAGGCGCATCGGTCCGGGCAGTCCCGTCGCTTCCCCAAAACACCAGTTTATCTTCCTTACCAGTCAGGCAGAAGCTACTGGAACTGGAGAACTGGATCGTCGTATCGATTTGGCCAAAAGGGATCGAACGCACCAACCTGCCATCGAGATCGAAGATATAAACCCCCGACATATTCTGCACGGCGATCTTCCGGCTGTCCGAGCTCCAGGTAGGTGAATAAAAGCCCTGCAGCGAATCTTCAGCGTCGACGATCTGCAGCGGATGCAGGTTGTCCTTGTCGACACATTTGATGCCCCATTCATTGCCGGTCATGGCATTGTAGACAAGATAATTGCCGTCCGGGGACCACACGGGGCCATAACAGTTATGACACGCCGTATCCATCAGCTTGACCTTCCCCGCCTCCAGATCGAAAACACCGATCCGCCGGACATGGTCCGGGGCGCCCATATCGGTATACGCGATCCGGGTACCGTCGGGGGACAGGCAGGCATCCGTGCCATTGACATATACATGCACGGGATCATGGCCATAGTTGCCTACATACAACCCATGGCTATTGGCATAACAATAATCGTAGCCATTTCTTTGCGCGGATTGACAGCCACAGAGGGCCAGCGCCAGCAGTGTAACGTTTACGAGTCTCATAGGTACGGATATTTTATTTTTTTACCAGATGACGCAAAATGTTCCGGTGCATTTCATCTGGCCTGAAAGGCTTGTGCAGATAACCGTTGAACCCATGGTTCTGCAGATCCTCATACATGTTATCATAAACGGCCGCGGTGAACGCAATGGCCGGTATGTCTTTGTTAACCTTCCGCACCTGTGTCAACAGCTCCTTCCCATCCATCAGCGGCATCTCCAGGTCCACCAGCAAAAGATCATAGGCATGCTGCCGGAAAAGGTCCCAGGCCACCCGCCCATTCTCCGCCGTGTCGACCCCGGCGCCCCAGCTGTGCAGGAACCGCCGGGCAATCTTCATATTGACGGCATTGTCCTCGACCAGCAACACCTTCACGCCATCCAATTTCTGCAAACCCATGAGCCTCTCCTTGGGCACGATCATCACCCGCTGTTCGAATGGCAGGCGCAACGTAAAATGAAAAACGCTTCCGGTATCGGGCGCACTGGCGACCTGCAGCTCGCCACCCATTTTCTTCACCAGCTCCCTGCAAATGCTCAGCCCCAATCCCGAACCGCCATATTTTCGCGTGGTCTCGGCATCGGCCTGCGTAAAGCTTTCAAAGATCACCTTCAGCTTCTCCACCGGTATACCGATACCCGTATCGACGACGGCAAAATAGATCTCTACACCCGACTCGCTGATATCGCCGATCCGCGTCTTTAACGTCACCGCGCCCGTCTCCGTAAATTTCACCGCATTGCTCAGCAGATTTAGCAATACCTGCTTGAGCCGCATCTCATCGCCTACGACCTTCTTCCCCTCCGGTAAAGCATCGGCCTCGAGCAATAACCTGATCCCCTTCTGCTGCACCAGCATGGCAAAAGGATCAGCCGCCTGCTGTAACGCCGACCCCAGATCGAAGGATTCATGGATAAACTCCAGCTTGCCCTCATCCAGCTTGCTGAAATCGAGCACCGCATTCACCAGCTGCAACATATGTTCGGAAGAGTCCTTCAACACCCTGAAGTGTTCGCTCTCCTGCAACGGCGCATTATCCTGGATCAGCAAATGCGTGGTGCCGATGATGGCGTTCAAGGGGGTCCGTAGCTCATGGCTCATATTGCTCATGAACCGCGCCTTCGTAGCCGCAGCCTTCTCCGCTTTTTCCTTCGCCTGCAACATCTCGAATTCGGCGATCTTCAGCGTGGTGATATCGAGTACGCTGATCTTGACAAAGGGCGCCTCCGAATATTCAAAAGAAACGATGCTCACAAACCCATGGAAGGAGACCCTGTTGACCCGGCCGAAACTGATATCGCCCTGCCAGTTGACCGCCGATCCACCGCATTTTTCATATAATTCACGGATCAGCGAGATCATCGAATTCCCCAATACCCCGCCCACCGAATATTGCCGTACGTGTTTTTTACCAAATGGGTCCAACGAAAAGAGCTCAGCCGCCTTATCATTGTATTGCTGGATGAAAAAGCTCACGGGGTCGACGACAAACACCGCATCCAGCGAGGTATTCAAAATGGTACTGGTAAACTTCTGCTCGCTCTTGTAACGCTTTTCCTTGGCATCGAGCAACCGCAGCACCACGAAAAAGAACACCATCACCAGCAGGAAATTGATCACGATGTTGAGCACAAGATGATTGTTCTCTACGACGTCCCTCACCCGCTCGAAGTCCGCCTGGTAAGGCATTAGCAGGACGATGGCCATCAGGTTCATCGTCGTGCCGGTGATAAAGGTCGTCACCAGCAAATTATTCTTCCGCACCCGCAGAAAAAAGATCATCGCCATCATAAAGGGGAAAAGATACAGATACGCGCCCTGCCGGGTACCCTGCACATAGCAAAGACAAAAAGAGTGGAGATTCACAAAAAGGATACTCAGAACTTTGGGCAATTCGAGCCGCCCCCTGAGGTTGAGTGCCATGAAACCCATCAGGATCACGATCCCCGAGGCCTCGATAATGGCGCTCTTGACCATGTTGTCGGCCAGATAGAAAAGGCAGTTGATCAGATTGCATCCCATGGCCAGCACAATGAACGTATTGTGCCTCCAGAACTGCACCTTGCTTACGGCCGCTGACTCCTGGGCAGTAGGGTTTTTCACAAGGTGAAAACGGTCAAAATGTGCAGAATATTGGCATCTGAGCCCGAAAAATATAATAAAAATCAGCAATTTGCGCACATGATCCCCCAATATCTCGATAAACAAGCCATTATCCCCCTGCTCCCAATGCAGGACTGCATCTCGGTTATGGAACGTATGTTCCGTTCGCTCGCCGCGGGGCAGTGCCTGCAGCCCCTCCGCAACCTCCTTTGGCTACCCGACCAAAGGGGTATCCTGGGCATGATGCCCGGTTACGCCAAAGGCCCGGAGATCCTGGGTATCAAGGTCATCACCGTCTTCCATGGTAACGGCGCCCTCGGCCTGCCCTCCCACCAGGGGGTCGTCATGCTGTTCGACGCCAAAAACGGCACCCCGCTACTCCTGCTCGACGCCGCCACTATCACGGCAATACGCACCGCAGCCGCCAGCGCCCTCGCCACCCGTCTCCTGGCGCGTGAAAATGCTACCCGCCTCGCCATCCTCGGCACCGGCGAACAGGCCGAACAACACGTGCAGGCTATCGCCTTCGTCCGCCCACTCACGGCCATCACTATCTGGGGCCGCAACGAAATGCATGCCGCCGCCCTGGCCCACAAGCTCGGCGCCATTCGCGATATCCCCATCCACATCGCCTCCTCCGTGCAGGAAGCCGTCGAAGACGCCGACATCATCTGTACCGTAACGTCTTCCCCCACCCCCATCCTCATGGGCGAATGGATACCCGAAGGCGCACACCTCAACGTCGTAGGCGCCTGCACCCCCACGACCCGCGAAGTCGACACAAAGGCCGTCCTGCGCTCACGTCTGTACACAGATAGATACGAGTCGCTCTTCAACGAAGCCGGCGAATTCCTCATCCCCAAAAATGAAGGCTTCTTCAACGAATCCTTCGTACAAGGCGAAATAGGCCAGGTGCTCACGGGCACCAAACCCGGCCGCACCGCCGCAGCCGACATCACCCTCTTTAAATCCCTCGGCATCGCAGCCGAAGACCTCTTCGCCGCCCATTATATTTACGATCAGCTGCGTCAGTGAGGTCCGCGTTAGAATAATTCGTATATTCAGCTGACGCAAACCTTGTCAACATAAAGCTTGTCATATGCCCAATTCGATCAACCGGCGCCGTTTCCTCGAAACCGCCGCCACCGCCGCTGTAACATTCACCATTCTCCCAAGACACGTACTAGGCGGAAAGAACTACGTCGCCCCCAGCGACATCGTCAACTTCGCTTATATCGGCACCGGAACCGAAGGGATTCGCGAAATATTTCCCTTCCTGTCCACACCAAACGTCCGCGTCGTAGCCATCGCCGACCCCCAAAAAGACGCCATCGGCTATAAGGACTGGTCGCCCAATGGCACCAAGAACCAGATCCGCATGATGACGAAAAAGGCCGATTGGGAACCCGGTGGCGACAACACCATCCCCGGCGGCCGCGAATGCGGTAAATCCATCGTCGAGACCTTCTACGCCAACAACCACCCCGAATACAAATACAAAGAATGCAAAGCCTACGCCGACGTCCGGCAGCTCTTCGATAAAGAAAAGAACATCGACGCCGTCAAGATCATGACACCCGACCACCTTCACGGCGCCCTCTGCATGGCCTCGATGAAGCGCGGCAAACACGTGATGGTCCACAAACCGCTATCCAACCGCCTCCTCGAAGGGAAAAAGGTCATCGAATTTGCCCGCAATTCCAAAGTCATTACCCACCTCACTCCCTGGGATGCCAATGGTTCGATGGACCAGGTGATGACCTGGATCAATGGCGGCATCATCGGCAACCTCAAAGAGATACACAACTGGACTAACCGCCCCGTGTGGCCGCAATACGACACCCTGCCCACCGACAACCCGCCGATCCCCTTCGGATTCGACTGGGATCTCTGGCTCGGCCCCGAAGCCGATCGCCCCTATAGCCCCAATTATACGAACATGGTCTTTCGCGGCTGGTACGACTTCGGCGGCGGCTCCATGGCGGACATGGGTCACTATAGCCTCTGGGTCGTCTTCAAAGCCCTCCAACTCGAAAAACCAACCCTCATCGTCCCCAACCTCACCCATGTCACCGCCTTCAACGGCGTCGTGCCCTTCCAGATCAAAAACGATTTCTCCTTCCCCACGGCCTGCTCGGTCCGCTTCGCCTATCCCGCAAAAGGCTCCCGCCCCGCGGTCGATCTCATCTGGTACGACGGCGGCATCCGTCCGGCTATACCCGATGAGCTGCTGGCACAAAACAAAGAGCTCGAACCGGAAGGCATGATGTTTGTTGGCGACAAAGGCAAGATCCTCGCCGGCTTCCACGTCGACAACCCACAGATCCTCTCCGGCACCCGCATGGAAACCGCTACGCCGCCGCCCCGCCAGGACGAGGTCACCCGGTACACCGCTGCCATCCAGACCTTTATCAATGCCATAAAAAGCGGCCAGCAATACACCGGCTCCTTCCGCGAAGCGGAAGACATCACGGAGGCCATCAACCTCTACTCGGTCGCCCTCCGCTCGCGCTCCACACTGCGATACGACCCTGCTACCCGCAGCATCACCAACAACCCGGACGCCAACAAATACCTTTCCCGCGAGTACCGGCCGGGATGGGATCTCGAAACCATCTAA
>DASYZH010000044.1:0-16051 GCA_035946435.1 Puia sp.
GCATCATCAATATCGCATCGGCGCTGTCGCTTATCGCTATTCCTGAACGCACACCTTATTGCACCAGCAAAGGCGCCATCCTTCAGCTGACGCGGTCACTGGCGGTAGAGCTGGCCCGCGACTCCATCAATGTCAACGCTATTCTCCCCGGACCGTTCGCCACCGATATGAATCTGCCGTTATTGGAAGATCCGGTGAAGTACCAGTCCTTTATGTCCAAAGTGCCGATGGGGCGATGGGGCGAGCTGCACGAGATCGGCGGAATCGCCTTATACCTGGCCAGCCCGGCCTCCAGCTATACCACCGGCGCGTGTATTTCCGTGGACGGCGGCTGGGTAAGCCAATAAAAAATTTAACCGATGACTGTCCTTCATCTCGTTCAGTTGATCCATCCCGCGCGTCATCGATGCGTAGCACTCGTGGAGGAGCCGGTCCTCCGGCTGCTTTCGGCTACTACGTCGATCTATCACCTCGCTGTGCGGTGTATCCGGGAGAAGGTTTCGTTGGCCGAATTGGTTTTGACGCTGTCATCTGCCGAGGTGCTTGATTATTCCGCCGTCTATGAAGGCCGGAGTGATTGGCAGCTGCTGCCTTCGTTCGATGATCCCGAAAACCCTTTTGGCTGCCTGGTGTCTGGTACGGGGCTCACCCATAAGAACAGCGCGCTCAACCGGCAGATGATGCATCAGAGCGCCACCGCCCAACCGACCGACAGCATGCGGATGTATCAGTGGGGGGTAGAAGGTGGATTTCCCGAAAAAGGCGCCATCGGCGTTCAGCCGGAATGGTTTTACAAAGGCAATGGCTATGCGCTGCGTGCACATAACCAGCCCCTGGAGATCCCGCCCTATGGCGATGACGGTGGCGAAGAACCGGAAATAGCCGGGATCTACATCGTGGATGACGCGGGAGTCCCCCGCCGGATCGGGCTGACCACGGCCAATGAATTCTCGGATCATGTCATGGAAAAGAAGAATTATCTCTACCTGGCGCCCTCGAAGTTGCGGAACTGTGCGATAGGACCGGAGCTCGTGGTCGGTGCGGGCTTCGATGCCATCGAGGGGACTGTAGCTATCCGGCGTGATGGCGCGCGGGTATGGGAGACCGGTATTCACACCGGCGAAGGCTATATGGCCCATAGTCTCGAAAACCTGGAATATCATCATTTCAAATACGCCGGCCACCGCATCCCTTTCCAGACACATTTACATTTCTTTGGCGCCGATGCCTTTAGCTTCGGCAGCGGGTTCGGCCTGATGGACGGGGATGTCATGGAGATCAGTTGGGAAGGAATGGGCCGGCCGCTGCTCAACCCGCTGAAACAGGTACGGCAAAAGCAAACATTGGTAAAGACGATCCCGCTATGAACGGCCCCATCCCGGCCAACCGCCCCTCCGGCATGCGCTGGGTAATGATAGGCCTGGCCTTTTTGGCCACGGTACTGAACTATGTCCACCGGCTGGCTTTCAACTATCTGAGCGCTGATGGGGCCTTGCGGCACCTGATCCCCGATGATGTATTCGGGTATCTCGGCGCGGCCTTTTTTATCGCCTACATGATCTCGAACATTTTTTCCGGCTATGTCATCGACAGACTGGGGGCCAGGCTGGGGTATATCTGCTGCATGCTTTTCTGGACAACGGCGGGGCTTCTCCATGCCATCGCCCGCACGCCCATGCAGTTCGGCGTCTGCAGATTCCTGCTGGGTATTGGCGAAGCGGGTAACTGGCCTGCGGGCGTGAAGGTCACCGGCGAGTGGTTCCCGCCCCGTGAACGGTCTACGGCCTCCGGTATTTTCAATAGCGGCAGCGCGCTGGGTGCTATCATCGTTCCACCGCTGGTAGCCTTTATGGGTACCCGTTATGGCTGGCGGTCGACCTTTGTGATCCTGAGCATTTTCGGTTATTTGTGGGTGATCCTCTTCCGGCTGATCTATTATACGCCGGCGCCGCTGCGGCACGCGATCCGGGAACGGCTTATTCCCCCTATGAAATTATTGCGGACAAGGTTTGTCATGTCATTTTTGTTAGGCAAGGTGTTCCTGGAGCCCGTTTGGTATTTCGTGACCTTTTGGTTGGGCCGTTATCTTGTCGACGTCTTTCACTGGGATCTGAAGAAGATCGGCTTTTATGCGGTGCTGCCTTTTCTCATCGCCGATGCCGGGAACATCTGCGGCGGCTATTTTACCCAGTGGATCATTCGCCGGGGAACGCCTATTCCCCGCGCCCGCAAACTGGCGGTAGGGCTTTCGGGCCTGATCATGGGGGTGTCGCTGCTTTTGGGGCCGCTGCTTATTGGTTCGGCCGTTTCGGCCCTGCTCCTTTTCGGACTGGCGGGTTTCGGGTATACGTCCTATACGGCCAATTGTCTGGCCCTGCCTGCGGATGTGGTGCCGAGAAATGCGGCGGCATCGGCCTGGGGGCTGGCCTGCATCGGCAATGGGTTGGGCGGCGCTATTTTCCAGAGTGCTTCCGGCGTCACGTTGAAGTCTGTGTCCGCGCTTCATGGCTATACGGCAGCTTATAATGTATTGTTTATCGGTTTTGGGATTTCCGCGCTGATCGGTGTGGCCATCTTCCTGTTTGGAATGGGGCCTATCGTGCGGGACGAAGCGTTGCAGCGGTATGTGTCGGGAGATGCGCCGCCAGGGCATTGGCCGACTAAGGGTTAATTCTTGTTGCGGTAAGGAAAAATTCCCCTACATTTGTTTCCAGCTTTTTATCTCCTGTGTCTGTCCGCATAGGGTATTACGTGTAGGTTAGTATTCTCTATTACACCATTTAAACCCAAAGACAATGGCAACTATTATTGCTACTGCGGACACTTCAAGCAACTTTACTTCTCTTGCAGCCACCAACGGCGAACCCACCCTGCTTACAAGCACTACCAGTATTTACACCCGCATCTGGTGGGATAAGGGATCGGGGGCATCGATGGACTGCACTATCTATCGCCCCACGCCCAGCGACGTCAGATGGTTCATTGTAGGCGACTATGCACAGGGAAACAACAATGGCAACCCGGTGGGGACTTCCCTCCTGGTGCTGGCAGTAAATGACGACTCAGATAATCCTTTGCTCAAAGCGCCTGTCAAATATGAGCAGATCTGGAATGACAGGCATTCCGGTGGAGACGAAGATGGATCGATCTGGCGTCCCATTCCACCGGACGGTTACAAGGCCATGGGCTGTGTAGGCAACCAGGGACACGGTGCGCCAACGATCGACAATTACCGGTGCGTCCGGAAGGACCTGCTGGTGGATACGACGGCCAATGACCTGATCTGGTGGGATAAAAATTCCGGGGCTTATGGGGATGTCGCTGTATGGAAGCTTTTTGGGGTCGACGGCGCATTTGTAGCCCAGGGTAACTATAATGCTTATACGGGCGGAGCCTATAAGCTGATAAACAGTTAAAATAAACCTCGACCAAACCACTAATCGCTCCACACCATGTCTCTCTCTTCCATCAAGGGCCGGTACAAGGCTACCGGCTCGGGTGCTGCTATGTCCGCCGCAGGTTGCCAACAGGCTTCCTTTAACGTAGATGCTTCCGGTCAGGCCGTATACAGTATACCGATCGACACCCCGCCCGGTATCGCGGGGTTACAACCTCAACTTGCGTTGAATTATAGTAGCCGGACGCCCAATGGTATCCTTGGCGTCGGCTGGTCGCTTTCCGGGATGTCGTCCATTACCCGCATGAAGGCAACCTATGCCACCGATGGCTTCAACAGTGGCATCAGCTATGACGCGACCGACCGTTACGCATTGGATGGGCAGCGGCTCATCAATGTGCGGGGCGATTATCATGCGCCCGGAGCAGTGTATTACACGGAGATACAGAGCTGGAATTTTGTCAGGGCGGGTGACACGGAAGCGGAAGGATTTGTGGTTACAAGGAAAAATGGCCAGATCGCGCGATATGGGGCAACGCCCGACAGCCGGATCCGCGTCTTCGGCGGCAGCCAGATCCGGGCATGGGCGCTCAGCTCGCTGGAAGACCTGAACGGAAACCGCATCGAGTTCCGCTATACGGCCATACCCGTTAGCGGAGCAGAAGATACCGGTGCCTATTATCTCGATACGATCGGCTATTCCATTCGCGAGGGTTTGCCGCCGGGGCGGTTTGTCCAGTGCACTTATGAGAACCGGCCGGACCCCCTTGTTACCCACATCGGGGGCTACCCGGTGCGTACGACCTACCGGATGAGGTCGGTGATCACCTCGCTGATGGCAGGCGGGTCGGAAAGGGAAGTGATCCGCACCTACACCCTGGGCTACCGGACGAGCACGGCCACGCAGCTCAGCTGTATCGAATCGATCACCGAGTCGGGTGCCGCCTCGGGTGGCTCTCCGTCCCTGCCTTCCACCCGGATCGCCTGGCAGGACATCGATCATCCGGCGTTTACGATCCAGCCGGCCTCTCAACTCGATCAACATGCCAGGTCGCTTGGGCTGATCCCGATGGACGTCAATGGAGATGGCCGCACCGACCTGGTACAACTTTGGGAGAACGACGACAATTCGCTGCACGCGACCGTTTATCTTGCGACAACCGACAAGGACACGGTTAAGTATATACGAACATCGGACACCAGGCTGGGGTCCTTTCCCGCAACACGTCAGGTTTTGCCGATGGATCTTTCGGGAGACGGAAGGACAGACCTGCTCATCGCCTACCAAAGCGGGACGGGTCATGTCCTGAAACTGGCGGCCTTTGTCTCCACCGGGCAAGGGTTTGCGGAAGGAGAAACCTTCGATACCGGCGACGTGTGGGATGCAGCCAACCACATCGCTTTCTATCCCATGGATGTGAACGGGGATGGCCGCACCGATCTGGTGGAACTTTACCGGCACCAGGACCCGAACCGGGGGAAGCTATTGTATTTCCGCAGCTATTTGTCGAAATCCGGGGACGGTTCAGGGCAATTGTTTACGCCGGCGATCGTGAGCCCTACGAATGATCCCGGTGATACCTCGAATTTGCTGGCCATCTGGCCGCTGGACGTCAACGGAGATGGCATGATGGACATCGTACGTGTGTGGCGGAGGGGAGCCGATGCGCATGTGATCGCCAGTGTTTATCTGTCCGTGAGCAAGGGCGTCGACGACGTTGCCTTTGCCGCCAAAGTCGACAGCGATCTGGGAACGTTGAGCCAGCAGGACCAGATCGGTTTTTTCCCGGCCGACGTAAATGGTGACGGCATGATGGATCTGCTCCAGATCTGGCAAGAGCCCGCCGGCAACGGGACGAGACTCCATCTGACGACCTTCCTGTGCGACGGAGCGGGAGGTTTTGTCGCCGGCACCGACTCCATCTTTTCCAACCAGCATATCGACCGGAACGGTTTTTTCCCGATGGGATTTCACGGCGGCGGACAAACCGATATCGTCAACAAATGGATATCGGGAGCGGGCAAACTGATGTTTTCGGTCTTTGCCTCCTCCCCGTCCGGAGCATTTCGATTTGTCACGGATTTCGATGCGGGGATGGCAGGTACGGCCGTCACGAACGCCTCCTTTTTTGCCGGCGATACCAATGGGGATGGAAAGGCCGATCTCATCAGGGTGTCCGCGGGCATGGACCACCAGCCGGTGATTGTGCCTTATACCGCTACGGGGCCCTATCCCGATCTTGTCGCCAGCATTACCAACCCGCTGGGGGGAAGCGTAGCGGTGCGTTATGCACCGCTTACCGATCCTTTGGTTTATGGCGTCGACGTCATGCAAGCCTTCCCGAATGTGGCTGGAAGACGTTATCCCAATCCGCTGACGCCCGCACAATTCCCGGTGCAGTCCGTGTTAGGCCAGGCCTTGTATGTAGTATCCGGTTATAGGCAAACCAATGACGCGGCGGTGAACCGCTTTGCCTATTCGATCGGCTATAGCCTTTTCTACGCCAATGCACAGGTGGATCTGCTGGGCAGGGGCTGGCAGGGATTTCAACGGCTGGAGAAACTTTGCCTGGATACGGGATTGAGGACGACTACGACATACCACCAGGCTTATCCCTATACCGGAAACAGTTCCGGCACGCGCCTGGAAGCGGACGGAACATGGTCGGGCGATCCACGTGTCCCCAAAAAAGAGACCGCCCTGCTGATGAGCCAAAGTAGTTACAGCTACTTTTCGTTTGTTCGGGGAAAAGGCGCCACCGATGACCGGCAGCAGGTCATAGAAGTATTGAAGACGGCTTCACAGACGGATCAGTTCGATTACGGCGAAGAGCACTATGACTATTCGATCGGGCTGCATTTTGATTATGACGACTACGGTAATCTGGCGAAGAACAGCTATTGGGGTTATGTCGATAGGTCGACGGGCCAGCCGTTGTATCCTTCCGAGATCGTCTACCGTTACAACCTATTCAGCAACCAGATCGGCACAGATGGATGGGCGCTCGGGTATGCGCTCTATGCAAAGGTGACGTCCAACGCCGCAGATGCTGATATCAGCCGTTTCCTGCCGGGGGACCTGCAGCTCCAGCGGCTCAGGTATGAACCGGGGACGTGGCATTTGCAAACATCCGGGCAATGGGACGACTCGAATGGATGCTATCTCACCACCTCCTACGTCTATGATGAATTCGGTAATAAGGTATCGGAAACAAAGCCCGGCGGGTTTGTCACCAGCTATACCTATGAGTCCGACTATCACACCTTCCGGGAGACAACTGTCCTGCCGCCCAACGAGCAGGGTATCCGGCTTTCCGCGGCGTACGGTTATGATCCCCGATATGGGAGGGAAGTGGCGCGAAGCGATGCCAATGGCTTCGTTTTTATCACTGCGTTGGATGCCTTCGGCCGGGAAACAGCGTCGCAGGGTCCTTTGCCAGATGTCAACGGCGTACAAAGCGATCCCAACCAGCTGACACCTCTCGTCACCGGGTCGGCGAAGTGGAAAGACGTCTTTCTTTCCGCCGTCGTCGTGACGACGGCGAGGGCGGCCTATCTTTTTGACGGCAAGGGCGGACACTACACAGAAAACGCCACCCTGCAATCCTTTCCGACGGATGACAACCGGGAGTTTCTCTGGAAGCAACGCTTTGCCGATGGACTCAACCGGGAGCGGCTGACCGTCCAGCATAGCGGCCAGGCAGCGGGGGATATCCTGGTACTCACCGACTACACTGCAAGCAACCAGGTAGCAACGCAAAGCATTCCCTTTTTTTCCAACGATCCTATAGCTCCGCAGGCCGGCGCTTTTATCCGGTATGCCTATGACGTGATCGACCGGAAATTGAGTCAGCAACAGCCGGCGGGCTCCGATGGCAACCAACGGAACCTGACCACGTGGTACTATGGCAGTAGGGGAGTGGTCACCCAAACGGAAGCAGCAGGTACGGACGCCGCCTATATCCAGGAGATCACGCATCATTTCTACGACAGTCAGCAACAAGCCATACGATCCGTGGTCAAGGGGGATGGCGATGCGACGACCAGCTTTACCTACGACAGGTTATCCAGAAACCTTTCGGTCACTGATCCGGCTACCACCTCCAACCCCCAGGGTGTCACGAATGCCCTCGGCTATGACTCGCTGGGCAGAAGGCTGACACTGGACAATCCGGATCAGAATACTACGGGTGACCCGGGCGTCAAGGCCATGACCTTCGCGTATGACGCCTCTACGGGGTTCCTGAGCAGTCAGGTCAATGCCGCCGGAGAGGAGATTGCCTATTCCTATGATCAGCAGGGGCGCGTGATCCGGACCTCTTTTTCTGACGGCCGTGTTTTCGTTTATCGATATGACGATGCCGCCACGAATGGGAATGGGCGGACGGCGTGGGTAAGCGTCACAGCGGCGGACGGAAGCCAGGAGCTGCGTCAGCAATTCGGCTATGACCGTTATGGGAACAACATTGTCGTCCAAATGAACATCCGTGATGAAAACGATGTTTTTGTCACCGCGAATGTCTTCGATCCCCAGCAACGGATCGTCCGGCAGACCCTTCCGGATCAAAGGGTCATGACCCGAAGCTTTGACAGCGGGATGCTGGTGAGTCAGTCGCTGGGTGACGCCCGGGTGGACTATCCACTGGAAAAATATACGGCGCTGGGTCAATTCGCGCAGGCCGTCTACGGTACCCAGGGGGTCGTGAACGACTTTGTCTATAATCCGGTGGGGCTCTTATACGGGGAATCGGTAAGGAACCCGGGCGGCCCCCTTTTAGAGCTCTCCTATTCTTACGATTCGCTCAGCGAGCTGTTGACCATCGTCGATGAGCTTAACCGTTCGCAGTCGCAGCAGTTCGCCTATCGAAACAAGCGGCTGGTCACGGCCAGTGTTCCCGGATTCGATGGCGGGTCCTATGACTATGACGCATCCGGGAACATCCTGTCGAAAGACGGCGGTGTATATACCTATCATGCACATTTCCCCCTCACCATAAAGACCGGCGATAACATATTTTACACCGCCACCCAGGATGCCTGCGGCAATACGCGCAGCCGGACCACCAGTGGAAGAACGTTGGACTTTTCCTATACTACCAGGGGAGACCTGGTCCATGTCCGCAGCGGAAGCCAGACGTTGCTGACGGTGCTGACCGATCACCTCGGCAGGCGTGTCCGCGAAGAAAAAGCGGATGGCACCGTCAATCTCTACATTAACTCCTCTTTCCAGGTAGAGCGGAAAAAAGTTGCTTCCGGTGTACAAACGACGGTGACGGCTTATCTGCGGGACAGCCGGGGAGCGGTGGCCATGGTACGAATAAGGCCCGGAGAGACCCGGCAGGACACGCTTTATCTCCGAAGAGATCATAAAGGGAATATCACGATGACATTCCGGGCGGATGGCACGATCGGCAGCCGGATCGGCTACGATGCCTATGGTCTTCCCAAACTGTTGGGCGGGCCGGATGATATCGGTCCGAAGTATGAGCAACGCGATTGGAATCCGGAGATCGGGCTTTACTATTTCGGTGCACGTTTTTATGATCCCATGACGGCGCGATTCCTGACGCCGGATTCGTCGCCGGGAAGCAGCAGCTATTTACAGGCCGATGTCATGAACCGGTTTGCCTTCGAGCTGAATAACCCGCTTAACCATATCGACCCCTCGGGGCATATGGCCAGCTGGATGCAAGGGCTTCTTACCGGTCTTGGCATTTTGGCTGCCGGCCTCATCGTGGTAGCTTCCGCCGGGACATTAGCGCCGGCTGTCGTGGGAGCGGCCGCGGCCATCGGGGCTACGGTCAGCACCGCCGCGGCGACGACGTTTATCACCATTTTGGGCAGCGCGGCTATTGCAGCGGGGATAAGCGCAACAGCGTATTCCGCCACGCATAAGGATGATTTCAGCTGGAAAGACTATGAGATACAGGCCGGTATCAGTGGGGTGGTAGGGGGGATAACAGCCGGCGTGCTGGTAGGTTTGTCTTCGGCTGTCTTTTCCGCCACGAGTGTCCTGACCGCCGGGCTCGTTACAGCAGTCGGCGATACAGCCGGCCAATTCTTCACCAACCTGGCGGAGGGGGCTAATCTCAGCGATGGGTTGCTGATCTCGGCAGCCACGGGCTTTGTCTTCGGCGCGGCAGGCGCCGCGATCGGTGAGGGTACGGACAGGCTGGTCAAGAATCTCGCCCAGCGATGGGTGAACCGGCAAGCCGGCGCTGTCGCCAGAGAGGCTAGGGCGGCTACTACAAGCGAATGGAGCAATCTGCTGAACAAGGGTGATAACTTAGAGCGCTACGAAAGTTTATCTTTCCCTGCTCATGCAGAAGAGAGGGCCGAGGTTGAAATGGTACACCGGTTGAACCGTCTGCTGGAGCGACCCATCGTGAGGGTAACACAGCTTTTGATCAGCAATGCGACGGAGTTTCCCGAGTTCTATATCGAAAGCAACGATTGGGGGTGGACGATGTAGCTGCCGCAAAAGGTGGTGTTTATGACCTGGGGCGAGGTCTTTCATTGGAGCCGGTGACCGACTCTGATTATCTTTGCCCATCAAACGGCTTGTCACTATATCGCTCTTATACATCCTGTGGCTTTGTCCCGCGGCAGCCCAGAGCCGGGTTGTCACGGGTCTTGTCCTCGACTCGCTTACCCGTCTTCCCCTGCCCAATGTCAGCGTCACCCTGGCTGGCACCGGGAAGGGCAGCCTGACGGATGCGAAGGGAAGGTTCCACATCGTTCTCGGTAGCCGCCTGCACGAGATCCGGGTAAGCGCCAGCGGATATGCTCCCGTCACCGTGCGCGTGTCGGATAGCACGACAAGCCCGTTGACCATTCTTTTATCCGTATCCTACACGGCCCTGCAGCAGGTGGTGATCCATAAAAGGACCAGGTACCGGAACAAACACAATCCCGCCGTAGAATTGATCCGGCAGGTCATTGCGCACAAAGAAGAAAATGCCCCGGCCTTCTATCCTTTTATGACCTACGAGCAGTACGATAAAATAAGGGTATTGGCGGACCGGCCCCCTCATTTTATTACCGAGGGGAAATTATTCAAACGCTATCGTTTCCTCTTTACTCCCGATACCACGCTCGTCCCCGGCAAATCGCTGGTACCCGCCTACCTGGAAGAAACGTTGTCCCGCAATTATTCGCGCACGAGTCCGCCGGGAAAAAAACAAGTGATCCTCGGTCATAAGCGGGTAGACCTCGGCGAATACATCGATATGAGCGGGGTCAGCGCGATCATCAACCGGCTCTACCAGGACTTCTCCGTCTACGACAATACCATGCTGGTCTTTACGCTGCAGTTCATGAGCCCCGTGGCCAAACTCGCGCCCGATCTCTACGAATACTTTATCCGGGATACGGTGGTGGAACAGGGCGTCCGGCTGGTCCGGCTCAATTTTATACCCCGCAATCCCCAGGACCTGCTGTTCAAAGGCACGCTCTATATCACCCTGGACGGCAGCTATGCCATCCGGAGGGCGGAGATGGAAGCTCCCAATAAGAGCAATCTGAATTGGGTCCGAAGCTTTAGCATTACCCAGACGTTTGACAAAGGGCCGGGAGGCCGCTATTACCGGTCGCTTTCGGATATGCTGTCCTATTTCAGCCTCGTCCGCAACCATGGGGGATTCTATGGTGAACGTTCGGTTGCCGTCTCCCGGGTATCGGACTCGATCCTGCCTGCTACCGTATTCCATGGCCTGCCCGTGGACACGGCCCTGCTGTCCGTGCCCCAGCCCGACAGCTTCTGGGTCAGCAACCGCCCGGTGCCCCTGAGCCTTTCCGAAAGCAGGACCTATGCGAACACCGACAGCCTGGTGAAAATGCCATCGTACCGGAGACTGATGGACTTCATCACCTTCCTGACCGCCGGCTACAAATCGGCGGGAAAATTCGACATCGGGCCCGTGGGCAATTTCTATTCCTTCAATTCCTTGGAAGGCAGCCGCTATCAATTCGGCGGCCGTTCGAATGTGAAGCTCAGCACCCGCATCTTTACCGACGATTATATCGCCTACGGCGCCGGCGACCGGCGCTGGAAATACTCTGCGAGCGCCACCTATTCCATCAACCACAAATCCATCTATACCTATCCCTTTCATTATATTCAGGGCAGCTTTCTGCACGATGTCCGCAATCCCGGTGCCGAAAATGAATTTACGCAGGACAATACTTTTCTGGGGTCGTTCAATCGTGGTATCGGCGGCAAGTGGCTGTATACGGATATTGCCAACCTCTCCTATGTCCATGAATTCGGCGATCATCTCTCCTATAATCTGGGTGCCCGTTACTGGCTGCAGCAGCCCGCGCAGTCACTCTATTACATTTATGAACCACAACCCGGACTGCCCGATACCGTGTCGCGGCTAACGACCACGCAGCTATCCGTCACCCTCGGCTGGGCCCCGCACGAGCAGTTCTACCAGGGCCGGAATTTCCGGCGGATCATCACCACTCAATATCCTGTCTTTAGCTTCCAGTATGCGCTGGGGATAAAAGGGCCGCTCGGGGGGCAATACAACTATAACGCTTTCCATCTTACCATCTCCAAGCGCTGGTATCTCGCTCCACTGGGTTATTCCGATATCCGGTTCACCACGGGCTATATCACCGGCAACCTGCCCTTTCCCCTGCTGACCATCCATCCGGCCAACCCGGCATTCTTTTACAGTTTCGGCTCCTATAACCTGATGGATGTCGAGGAGTTCGTCAGTGATCATTACGCCGGCGTCAATGTAGATCATTATTTCAATGGCTTTTTTTTCAACAAGATCCCCCTGTTGAAAAAATTGCGGTTGCGGGAAGTTATCGAAGGGAAGATACTTTTTGGCGGGGTCCGCCAGGAAAACAATCCCGCCCTGAATCCCGGGCAAATGAAATTTCCGCTAAACAATGCCGGCATGCTGACCACCTATACCCTGGGTAACCAACCCTACCTGGAAGCAGGCGTCGGCATTTATAATATTTTTAATATCCTTCGTATCGATGTGATACGGCGCTTCACCTATCTCAACCATCCCGGTGTACCCAGCATGGGCATCCGGTTGAGCACCGGGCTGAATTTTTAAGACTCAATGCCGGTTTCCATCGGCCTATTGATTTTTTGGTTTTATGGAAATGTAAAGATCCTTCATCTCATCGGTATCTGGCTTACAAGCATGCGGAAAAATTACTATACGATCATCTGGCGTAACCTGTTGAAAGATCGACTGTTCACCGTACTGAATGTAATAGGGCTTTCGCTTGGGCTGACTTGTGTTCTATTCATATTCCTGTGGGTCGGGCATGAGTGGCGGGTTGATCGATTCCATGTGAACGACAGCAGGCTCTATCAGGTGATGATGCATTCGAAATTACCCGATAGCATGCATACGCAGGAAAATACGCCTGTGGCGCTGGGAAGGGCGGTAGCCAGCGAAATACCAGAGGTCGAAGAGGCGGTATCCGTGAAGTAGGTCTGATGCGGACGAGTTATTATACATCCGCTACCCGTTACGAAACCGAATGGCCACTCCGCTGCGTCCACCACCAAAAAATATTTCTACATGCAGCGACAAATGAATTGTCGAAAGCGCTTCCGGAAAATGAAAACTTTATCCGGTATAAGGCCGTTGCCAAAACGGGAATTAACGAGGCTGCTTTCATCTATCGATTCAATGAGACTGCTTGATAACGGGATCACGTAAGAACCGGAGTCGACGGTTTAGAGATATTGACCATTTTTTTCTATGTTTACAAAAACTTACAATCATTCATCACCGGGAAAAACAAGCAGACGATCTTCCGGCATTGTTGGCGAAGGTATGGGCTGGGGACATGGTGGCATTTAGCGCTCTACTGGATATGTATTGGGCGAGAGTCTATGGGCATACGTTAGCCTATACCAAGTCGCCTGCCCTCGCCGAAGAGCTCACGCAGGATGTTTTTATGGACGTCTGGAATAGCCGCGACAGGCTGCTTTCTGTGGAAAACTTCTCCAATTACCTTTTTATAATCGCCCGCAACCGGGTATTTAAAGCACTGCGGAAAAGACTGGAAGCATTGAAGCCGATCGAAGACTTACATATTGCGGAAGACCTGTGGCTTCCGGATCGTCAGGCCGAGTACAGGGAGATGCATACCGTTTTGTTGAAGGGCATGGCGCTTCTTCCCCCCGTGAGGCAAAAGGTTTTTGCCATGAGCCGCATGGATGGAAAGTCTTACGATCAGATCGCCGCGGAGTTGAATATCTCCCGTAATACCGTAAAGGAGCATATTGTGAAGGCCCTTAACTTCCTCAGAGACTATCTGGCCAGACATAATCTGGGCTTATTGCTGGTCTTTTTATGGCTGTTTTAAAAAAAAATTGGTGCAGAACCACCCGCCGGGAAAAAAAGCGGGTCTTTATTATCAGGACATATGATGACCGCCGAAACCATACAGCGACTTTTAGAAGAATACGTGATGGGCACCATTCTGCCAGAGGACAGAACGCGGCTGCTCGAGGCCCTGAACGATCCGGCGATGGCTCAGCAAGCTGAAGCTATCCTTTTGGAAGAGTTAACGACGGACAAATATGGGTTGCAACCCGGCGAGATGGCAGAAGTGCCCGCCCGGCTAAAACAGCGCATCGGCGCGTTGATACAGACTGCCGAACAACCCCTCGCCCACAAACGCAGGCCCATCTACCGCATTCCTTGGATCAGGGTGGCAGCGGCGGTGCTGGTGGTGATCGGATCGGCTGTTTGTTATAAATATTTGTCGACCCGCAACCCTGCACCGCCACTCAACGATCCTATTGCTGTGGCATCGACGATCGGTCCCGGAACCAATAAGGCGACCCTTACACTCGCCGACGGGAGAACGATCGCCCTGGATCGATCAAGCAGCGGAGTGGTCGCCCGGCAGGGGAATGCGCAGATCATCAATTCGGACGGCGGGCAATTGACCTACCAGATGGCCAGCGGAGGCGTCCTGCCTAACTCATGGAATACGGTCGTTACGCCGGCAGGCGGCCAGTACGAGGTGACATTACCAGACGGATCGAAGGCCTGGCTGGACGCCGAATCTTCGATCCGGTTTCCCACGGGCTTTACCGGTAAAACACGCGAGATTGAGATGAAAGGGGAGGTCTATCTCGAAGTTGCGCCATCCGCGAAACAGCCCTTTGTCGTCGCCGCACGGGGCCTGTCCATCCAGGTACTCGGAACCAGCCTCAACATCAACGCTTATGAGGACGAACCGGCTATGAAGGTTACGTTGATCACCGGTAGCGTGAAGGTAATGACAGGAAAAGCGGAGGTGCAGCTCAAGCCGGGACAACAAGCCGGTAAAAGCAATGATGATAACGCCCTCACCCTTGCAGACGGGGTGGACCTGGTTAAGACGCTGGCATGGAAGAACAATCTCTTCGACTTCGATGGATCCCATCTCCATGCGGTGATGCGTCAATTGGAACGATGGTACGGCATCCGTGTAAGCTACGAAGGCCCGGAGTCGAATATTGTATTCAAAGGAGAGATGTATAAGAACGTAAACCTGTCCGATGTGTTGGAAATGCTCAGGGAAATGGGCGTAAAATTTCATTTCCAGAGGGATGTTTTGGTAGTCAACGGCTAAAAGGACTGCTCGCTGAGCGATTTCCGGCAAACTTATCAAACCATTTTATCGGGTCGAAAGACGAGTACCAGACCAGTTGCAGCACATGCCTGCACGCTGGGTGGAAAGGCTATTCGTCACTGCGAATGAAAAAAACTAAACTGCAATATGCAAAAATTGACCATGCTTGAAGGGAAGGCAGATTCCGGATCTGCCATCGCCCGAACCGGGTACCTTAGGAGGGGTATTTTGGCGTTGATGACACTAGCGCTGACAGGAGTCGGCGTTGCCGGATTTTCGCAAAACGTCAGCTTCTCGGGAACCCAAGTCCCACTGGAACGCGTTTTCCAGTCCGTTCGCGAGCAGACGGGTTACGTGTTCATGTACACCGAAGACGTGATCCACACGGCACAGCCGGTTACGATCAACGTCAAGGACGCGCCGCTGGACAAGTTCCTGGCCGATGTGTTCAAACCACAGCCGTTGAAATATGCAGTTAAAGGGAAGAGCATATTCGTATCTCCCAAACCCCGAAATGCCCCTGTCCAACCGGACAAGCCAGTCGCGTCTCCGCCGCGGCAGATTACCGGTATGATCGCCGACCCCGAGGGACGCCCATTGCCGGGAGCGACCGTCGCCGTAGCTGGTAAAAACAGATCGGCTATGACCAACAGCGAGGGTGTCTTTACCCTGGAGGTTAACCCGGGAGATATACTGGTGATCACCTTCGTGGGTTTTGAGAAGAAAGAGCTGAACGTCAATGAAAGCCTGCTGTCGGGCAAAGTCGTTCATATCCCGCTGACACGAGCGACCAGTTTGTTGGACGACGTTCACATCATTGCATATGGTTTAACGACTCGCCGGCTGACTACCGGCAGTATTGCGAAGCTAAGCGGCGACGATATCCGGAAACAACCGGTAGAAAACCCGCTCCTCGCGTTGAGCGGACGTTTGCCGGGTGTTCAGATCTCCCAAACCAGCGGATTGGCCGGGGCTCCCGTAGGGGTGATCATCAGGGGCAAAAGTTCCATTGGCGCCGGCACCAACCCGCTTTATGTCATAGAC
>DASYZH010000045.1:0-23267 GCA_035946435.1 Puia sp.
CGTGAAGTAGAGCTCACCGGCGAAGCCTATTTCGAAGTAGCCAAAGACGCCAGGCATCCCTTCCGTGTCCACATCCACAACAGCCCCGCCGGCGCCGACGGCGGCACAATCGATGTCCTCGGCACATCCTTTAATATCATGGCCTATTCCGATGAGACTGCGGAACGCGCAACCCTCGTCGACGGCAGCATCCGTTATTCGCATGGTGGCAACAGCGCCCTGCTGAAACCCGCCGAGCAATCCGTCCTTGACGCGCAGGGCGATCTGAAAACTTTACATCATGTGAATGTCGACGAGATCACCGCGTGGAAGAACGGCTATTTCCATTTCGATCACTCCAGCCTGGAAACGACGATGCGCCAGCTCGCCCGCTGGTATGATGTCACGGTAGAGTATCAGGCTGGTATCCAGCCACAGGAGTTTATGGGCAAGATCCAGCGCAGCATGTCGCTAGCCACCGTCCTTAAAGGGCTCGAAGGCGAACACGTTCACTTCAAGCTGGAAGGGAAAAAGGTGATCGTCACGCCCTGATACCGCTGAGCCTATTTTTTCCCGCTAACTCCTCCCCCACGAGTTGCAGTGTTTCGGAGATGATAGCCTTTACAATTCCCTCCTCCAGCCCCAGGTGCCTGGCGATCGCGCCTTTCGAAAATCCCTGGAAAAAATACAGCTCCGCTGCCTCTCGTTTCACCGGTGGCAGCTTCTGCGTTACGGCCTGCAACGTCAGCAGCGTCTCATTTTGCGCAACCTCCACATCCTCCATGATGCTCGCCTCCTCGTGGGCATTGTTGGCCACTTCTGCTTCGAGGTCCACGAATGATCGTTTACCCTTTAGACGCAGAAGAAACGCGACCTTCGCAATCAGATACAGGCGCCGGAGCAAATGATCTTCATCCTCGATCTCCGCGGAGTGATGGAAAAGGACGAGGAAGACATGGTTGGTTGCTTCTTTGGCATGTTCCTGGTCCCGAAGCAGCCGCAGCAAAAAATAGTAGATGCGGGAATGGTACTCCCATAAGTTCGATGGTTCATGCAAGTCGTTCATGGCAAGGTTGGTTTTTGGTTAATGGCGATGGCAAACTAACGTTTGTTATCCCATTATTAGAGATCACGACGCCTGTGGAAGTTTAACTACCCGTTCGTGGAAAAAATACTACTGGGAGAAGAGAAAGGAATAGAAGATGGTTACGTAACTACTTAGCCCGTAATAGGTTTCACACAATCATCAAAACATGAAAAAAATCGTCTCCGCCTTCTTGGGTTGCTTCCTGGCCTTCTCAGTTGTTCACGCCCAGGCTGATCATAAGCTCGATTCGCAAACCATTGCCAACGATAAGGTTATCATGCACGAGATCCTGGGCCCTGCCCTCAAGTCTGCCCAGGAGCAAAACCAAACCCCTGATTGGAATATCCTTCGCACCACCATCTCCACCCGTTTCGATAATAACTATGCCGAGCGAAATGTCACCAAAGCACAGATTTTCTTTTATTACGGCAGGGATTGGGCCCGGTTTTCTACCGCCCTGGTTCAATATACCGATAAATACGAATGGCGCGATAGCCTTTCACTAATGAATCTAAATGCGAAAATGATCCTGGAAAACAGTGCCAACCCCGCCGACTGGAAAGCTGCGCAAGCCTGGGTCAAATACGCTTCCGATAAAAACCCCTCCAACGAAACTTATCGCGCCACCTACGACGCATTAACCGCCAAGATCTCGGGCAACTAACGCCAGGCATTACCCAAAAACAAAAAACCCCACCCGGGTCTGAAGTGGAGTAATTCATTCACTGTTTAGAGCTTCAACGGACAGCAATGGTAAGCACAGGCTGGATACGGATTTTACGGGTACCGGATTAAACACTTGCGACAGGCGTTTAAGGGCAGCTACAGGCTCAGGGTTACGGTCTGGGGTAGGTAAGGGGTACGATCTCGGGCAATAAGGGCATCAAAAAGGGTGCGTCAGCGGCAGGTGCAATAGGGCCGGTTTCAGCTTTTTTGGATTTTAGCAACGGCGCCTAAAGGATACGGGTCTAAGGTTGGGTTCTTAATTGGATTGGGATTTACGGGGTTTCATCGGACTTGGATTCAGGATTCGGATTTCAAAACGGTTAAGGATATTGGCGCCTGGTATATATCGGGTTTGGTGATACAAAGATGCCCCGGATTCCAGCCCATTCAAAGTATTTCCGCCGGCGATTCCGGACCATTCAAGATTAACTCACCCCCCGTTAGGTACAACTACCTATCGCCGGGTATTACCCGAAACCGGCCTCGTAAATCTACGAGGCCGGCAACCCGGCTACAAGACGCATAACGTATGACTTCCGAGCCGCCAATAACAGAATTCGCGCCAAATTACCGTGTTTCTACGCTACCGGCTTACGTAGGTTTCCGCTATATTGCGGCCCAATAAACGGACCGCAGGTCCGTCGCATTTATCTTAACCACTAAACACAATTCTCATGAACCGAACCATCCTCGCCGGCACGCTGGCCCTGCTTAGCGTTGCCTTCTTCTCCTGTTCAGACGGCGGTAACAAAAACGCCACCGACACCACGGCCGCCGGAACAACAGCCAAGACCGCCATCGCCCTCGATTCAGCCGCCCTCAATTTCCCACACGGCGGCGGCCAGCCCGTACCCATGGCGAACATCCAACCCTGTCTCGATGCCTATGCAAAGGTGATGGCTAGCTACGGCATCAGCGCCGACTCCCCCTCCGTCCCCATCACGAAATGCCCGCCCATGACCTACCGCATCACCACCACGGAAGGCCTCACCTACGCCTCCTTCCGGTCCTGGCTCGATAGTGTCGTAGCCGTCATCGACCCCGTGGGCAAAGGCAGCAACGTATGGCTCAAGATCCAGCCGGGTATCTGCACTCAACAATTCGTTACCGCCATGGGCGCGAACGCTTCCCGCACAGGCCGTATCAGCTACTTCATCGTACCCGCGCTCATCGACTCTTCCAAAGCACAAAGTAACAATCCCGGCGGTGGCAACGGCTTCGAGATCGGCGGCCTGCAACCCTAATCCATGCACCTTAGCTATTACCAATATTTTCAAATGTTCAGCCTCCTGATGGCGCTCGTATGCCGTAGGGGGCTGAACTATTTTGGCCTCGGCATCCTGATCCCGATCCTAGTGCTGGACAATGTCACCGAGACCCTGGGCAACAACTACAAGCTCTTTACCAGCCTGTTTCAGAACCATGTCATCTTCAATGTCTACATCCTCCTTTCCACCCCGCTGTTCTTCTATCTCTTCGCCTCCATGCTGGGTGGCAATATGGCGGAACGCCGCCGTCTTCGCTGGATAGCCCTGGCGGCAGAGCTCTTGCTCCTTTTCAATTTCTGTTTCGTCCAGGGATGGGCGGAGTTCAACACCTTCTCGGCCCTGTTCATCTCGTTTATCAACATCATCCTCTCCTGCATCGTCCTCGCGCGGCTCACTATGCGCAAAGACGACGAGTCCAGCCTGCTCCACGATCCCAGCTTTTGGATCAACTCGCTCATCCTGCTCTTCAACCTCGTTCAGCTGCTCATCCTCGGGCTGTATAAATATATTGTCACGAATCATCTTGGGATCAGCAATCAAAACCTGTATCTTGCTATTATGCCGGCGGCAAATGCGGTGTACTATGCCGGACTTAGCGGTGCTCTCTTGTTATGCCAACTGCAAAAGAACAAATAACGACGACAATTCTTGCGGTCATCCTTGTCCTGCTCTTCTTCGGCATCCTGTTCCTGGTGATGCTCTCGTATTTTAATTTCCGGCGCCGCCAGAACGCAAAGGAGAAAAAGGAGATGCAGGCTGCCTTCGAAGAACAGCTCCACCAGGCGCGGCTCGAGATCCAGCACCAGACCCTCACCCATCTCGCCCAGGAGATCCATGACAATGTCGGCCAGATCCTCAGCCTCGCCAAGATCCAGCTCAGCAGCTTCAAAGAGGGCGAAGCCATCGACTTCCCCCTCCTCGACGACGCCCGCGAGAACGTCGCCCGCTCGCTGCAGGATCTTCGCAGTTTATCAAAAGGGCTCCATGCCGGCCATATCCGTAGCTTCAATATCCGCCAGGCCGTCGACGAAGAGGTCCAGCGCATAAGCCGCACAGGTACCGTCCTCGTGTCCGTAACGTCGGAAGGGGACGAGCACATCTTCGGCGACGACAAACAGCTCATCCTGTTCCGCATCATCCAGGAATGCCTCAACAACTGCCTCAAACACGCCGGCGCCACCAATATCAATATCGGCTTCAACTGGTTCCCCACCCAGCTCCGCGTCCGCGTTCGCGACGATGGCCAGGGCTTCGACGCCGAAAAGACGCTTCGCCTCTCCAGCGGCCTCGGCCTGCAAAGCATCCTCAACCGCGCCCGGGTTACCGGCGGCTTTGGGGATATTCGGTCCCGGCCGGGGGAAGGGACCGTCGTCACAGTGCAGATTCCTTACGAATAACTCTGATAGATGCTTTAATCGATCAATGAAAATTTTCCCGGCCGATGCAGCGTGAAATGCAACCCCACCATCGCCGCAAGAAATCGAAACCTTCCCTCCGGTACCGCCACCCCGCCGCGCGAATTGGCGAACTGTAGCTCCTGGTTAACCCCCAGCTGATCATTGCTCTGAAGATAGTAACCGCTTATCTGTAACCGAACCATCCCATTCTTATCCATCCCCAGCTGTAGCATCGCCTTGAGCCCTTCGCCAAAAAAAGGCCGGGTAGCCATCGAGAACTTCGTGGTTGGCGTCCCTTCACCGGTGTATTGGATCGTGACCCCCAGCTGGTTGGGAAAGACCCAGTTCGAATACACCATCCCCGCCAGTGGTTCCAGGCTCGCCACCACCCTGGTGCTCCGATAGTTACCCACCCCGAAGCTCGCGTATACCATATTGTAGTGGAAAGCGTCGCTGCTGGCGGAAATATTCGTAAAAGGAACATTGTTCGCGACTAAATAATTAACAATATTCGCCTGGAAGCCACTCACCCCCATGGCGTCATAGAGATGTAGGAGGCCAATGCCGAAATCCAGGTACCGTGTCGCATGCAGATGTAACCCAAAGTCTCCGGAATACCCATTGTTCCAGCTAACCGTTCGGTCGTCGTCGCTCACCTCACCCAGGATGCCATAGCTGAGATCTAAGCTAAAACGCGAGGACGGCGACCGCGGCGATCGGGTTTCGCCCACCCCCATCTCGACATCTTGCGTCTTAATCACTCGCCGCCCCTTAACCACCCGTGTCCAGATCCGGATCTTGTCCCACTTCGGCGGGTCCCGTGTTGTTCGTTGTTCCTGCCCTGCTGGTTGTTCCCCCGGCTGGGTAGACCCCGTCACCGGTGCCTCCACCGGCTCCTCCGCTTGCAACGGGCATCCATTCAAACCCGTCTCGACGCCTTGTGGCGAAGGAACGCAGAGGTCGAAGACATCCGCGATCTGGTCTCCATCTTCGTCAGCTGGCGCTCCCCCCACCGAATGCACGGCGACGATCCTCAAAACACCGTCCTCCGGGTCTCGCCGGGCATGGATCTCCACCCAGCCATGCAGGTCGACCCTTCGCTCGCGAAAAACATAGGTGAAACACTGGTATACCCAGGCATAATAATCGTCGCCGGCCTTCCCATACAGCACCACCCCGGGGTCGCTTTGGCTGATCTGCAAATGTTCTATCCCATTTGCATAAAAGAACTCGATGATGTCCACCAGGTAATCTAAGGCGTTATCAAAGCCCCTCGTTCCTCCATCATAGTACTGGTTATCCAGTGTCACCGCGTCCCTCGAAAAATAGGGCCGGAACAGCTCCACATCCGGCTTGCTTTTTCCACCCAAAAGCGGGAAAAGCTGCATATAATGACCCACCAGGGCCTGGAACTCCGTTTTTTTCTCCTGCTGTGCCGACACCATGCTACTCATTAGCAAAAAAGCGCGCCGATGATCCAGCGCTCTGCAAGTAATAGCCGCCCCATATCATAAATGTTTATAAACCATGTCCACCTTGACATAATTGATCTTGCCGACATATCGGTTTCCAATCCTTTGGAAATGCGTATAGATAGTCTTCCTCGTAACGTCGAAGTACCCGTGATCCGGGCCGGATCCCTTGAATTGAAATATCACCGGCACACTGATGACACAGCTGGTCCCCACACATTCCACCGTCGCTGAATCTTTGCTCACTGGATCGAACATAAAACTCATGGCCGAATAAATAGCGTCGGGGCTACATTTTAACCCGCTGACCTTTTGCAGGTATTCCCACCAGAGATACGTATGGATGTCATAGGTATTGACGCTAATGGTTTCGATCTTGGCATCAGGCTCGAAGAGGTCGGCGGTCCCCGATATGTTATAGATGGGACATTCCGTAAGCGCTTTGACGCGTGCAATAAACTTATTAACCAGGCTCACGGCCAGAACCTTCAATTCGGCTTCATGGCGGTAGGGGTTCCAATTGTCGGGCGATTCCGTTACCTGCGCACGCACGATTCCGTTAAACAGCAACAGTAAAACAGCTATTATTAGGTATTTCATGTCGTGGGGTTTTCGATTACAATAAATTGAAGATCCTTCAATGCGCAGGGTTTCCGCGGATAGTCGTCGGGCAGGCTCACCTGGATATGCCCATTCTCCAGGCTTTGGATCCTATCCGTCAGGAAGCCCCGGAGCGTCTGCAGGCTGACGGCCATATCGCCGGCATAGGTAATGGTCGTGGTAGCCAAGGGCAAATTATACGTGCTAAACAGCCGGTCGACCTCGCCCAGGTCATGACAGCAAGCGACCCGGGCAATGGCGGCTTCCAGTTCGCATACCAGCTGCAACTGTTTGTGCATGGCGGTTAACGGGTCATCCATGACGCTCACCGCGGCAAAATATTCCTTCTCCAGACCGCCTGCCCTGGTGTCCCGCGCAATGATCCGTTCCAGCAAGGTGGAGCGGTAATTGTCCAGCGTATTCATCACGGCCGGGATCGCGGAGTTCCGCCAATCGACGTGTAGCTGTCCCCGGACCAGGACGCCACTATCCGTAAGCTCCCTGGCGATGTCCTGGACGACGGCAGGATCTATCACCTTCTTTACCGGTACAACAGTAGCCGGCTCTCCTTTCTCCACGGCCACAGAAACCCGCTCCGGGCTCATAACCAGCAGGAATGCCGCCAGCGTAAGCCCGCCGGGACAGAGATGCAACATCCAGTTCGAGATCCGGGACCATCGACCGACATTGTAGCTGCACATGGCGATGACCACGGGCAACAAAAGCATTTCCACGTTGAATAAAAAAAAGGCAGGGTGACCAGCCACCTTGGAAAAGTCCCCATGAAACGTCGCAAAAACCCTTTTCCCGATAAATATCCAGGGCAAAAGGGCCAAGACTACAAGGAGATAATTCACCGGGTCATGATAAGGCTTATACCCCGGGTTAGGCGTGGCTGAGAGAGGAGTCGATGTGCTCATGGCGGCTAATTTTTATAAAATAATTACACCACCAGGATATCAATCTTTCATAAAGAAAATACCCGGTTTTCGCCCTAAAAGTGGACGACAATCTGACACCGCTAACGACCCTTATATCCGTCAATAAGACGGGCAATACCACTTTGTTCGTAAAATGAAATTACTGCTACCGCATCACCATATTCCAGGAAGTGCGCCAGATCCGCGGATGGCACTTTTTTCAACAGCACACGGACTTGCAAGAAGTTATTAAGCCGCTCTTTCATATCCCGGAGATCCTCGTTCATGCTCTTGATCTTCTCCGCATCCAGCCGGGCCTCATCCCCCAGCCGTTCCTGGGCAATCAGTTCCGCCGTAGGTTCGATCCCCTTGAGGTACAGCCCCCTCATGATCCCCAAAATCTCCGAATATTTAGGCGTCATCTTGGGATGCCCCTTGACCAGGCGAATGGCCTTGCCGATCCTGGCTTCGACCGCTGCATACATAGGCTTCTCCTCTTCCTCCGCACCCTTATAAAACTTCATCCGCATCGGCTCGTTCCGGTAGGGCCCAAAGATCGTATAAGAGTTCACCAGGCTCACGATCTTCCCTTCCAAAGTCCGGCCGAAAGGCATCACCATCTGCTTTACCAGCACATACCCTTGCGTTGCATGCCAGAGCGGAATACTGATCACGATCCGGGAGACGAGATATTCCGTGTTTATCTCCGTAAAATGGAGGATTGCTGAATGCAAAAAGAGTTCGTACCACCCACGCAACAGCGGATGCACATGCTGGGATAAATAATTTAGTGGGACGGGCTCCGGCCCATCCACCATCGGCTCCTCATGTCCCAGCCAGGTCTTCACACCATGCAGGTGGGTGATCCGTTTTTCCTGCAGGTCGGTGACAGTATAGGCCTCTTCATGGTGATCAAAAACCTTACTCAGAAATTTCCAGAACCGCGAACATTTTGATTCATTTTCAATGGGCCCGGGCGGGATATACGCCTCGAGGGTAGTTCCCGGTTTGCGTGATTGGATCCACTTTGACATGCAGTTAATAGGTTAAGGTTAGATCGATGGTCGATAAGGTCTAATTACTTCGCGAAACTAATGTTTCAACTTGATTCGCCAACCGTGAAAAACACCCTTTTTCCGCGTTCAATGACAAGCCCCACTCAGGCCCGCGTTCAGGATCGCCTTCGCCTCGGCATTGGTGAGATTGCCCGGCTTCGCGGCCAGCGCTGCCGTCCGCCGGTTTTACACTTCCGGGAAGTTGATTGGGCATAATGGTTGAATTTTTGAAGTGATCAGTGTTTCAGGATTTCCTTTAACGTATCCAGCCTTCTATCCGTCTTTATCGCCCGGTCGCAATACGTGCTGATGCTATCCACCGACTTCGCGGAAAGCAGCCAGTTCAACGGGACGGCCGCTGCGCTCTCGTTGAGCGGTACCTCGATGAAATTTCCTCCTAGAAGCGAGTCGGTAAGATATTGCAGGTTCGCCAGGGCCACGCTACCCCGGCCATCACGCGTCTCGTAGATCCCCGTGAGGATATCCGCCCACTCGTTGCCGAAGCGGACGCCGGGTGACCGTGAATTGTCGTTATTCCCATACTCCAGCATCAACACCACCGGCCGGACATGGCGGAAAAGCACGCTATCCTTTACACTAAGGGCATAGAGGATATCCGCCATCGTCTGCGCACCATAATTTTCAAAATAGCCGCCGTCCACATAATGCCGCCGCAGCAAATCGTCATTGCCCACTTCCGCCGAAGGCGAGACAATGGGGAAACGGGTACTGAAATTGATGGCCGTACTATAAAGCGTCGTCCCATTGAGATGCCGCCAGAGATCCCGGTCGGCGGCCAACGGCATCAGGCTATCCGGTGTCACATTCGCCAGCCAGCATTGGCGGCCCGTCTCGACGCAGGTGGTGTTGATAAACCATGCCGGATACCGCTTTCCCGGCGCAAAAACACTAAAGTAGTTGGACCCGAAGATATTCCTGTCGTCATTGAGCACCGCGGCATCCTCATAACCCCACTCCCAGGCCTTCTCCAGTGCGATGGCCCGGTCGAAACCCTCCACATGCACCGGCCAGAAGAGCTGGATGATCTCGCAAAAGAAAAGCTTACCCAACGCCGCCGCCAGATAGTCCCGGCTAAAAAAGTCCTTGGTCAGGCTGGTATATACGCTGTCACTGCTATAATCTCCATTGGCAGGCTGCCGGAAATTGCTGATGGCGTTATAGAATCCCACGCCCACCGAACCGCCCGAGACACTGGAGTAAGCATAGATCCTATCGTTCAACGTATGATATCGCTCCTGCAGCTTCGATAGCATCATCGCCGTAAAGGCGCCCGTCCGGCAGGCTCCCCCTTCCGCACATACGAAAAGTACCGGAAAGACCTTCCCTTTTGCGGAGTCCAGCGGTGTGCCGGCATAATACTGTTGGTGATACTGCCCGAACCATTGAGCAAAATGATCCTTTAATGGCGGCCGCCGGGTATACGCCGTCTGATCGCAGCATTGGATCCGCACGGGATGATCGTTGTTGACCCAGGAGCATACCAGCATCCATAAAAACAACAACAGCCGGTAATTAAGCTTGACCTTCAGCGGCGCCTTGTCCAAAAACAATAACCCGATATACACCCCGCACCAGGCGCCAAAAGAAAAACATACCAATCCCGCGGCCCCGATCCCCTGGTAGATCGAGTTGCTGAAAAGCGAAAACAGCAGCAGGATGATCCCGCACCCGATCACGAAAAACAGCAGCTGCCGATGCAGTACTTGGTAAAAGCTCAGCGGAACGCGGTAAAACCACCGGCCCCAGAGATCATCAAGCCGTTTGGAAAAACGAAAAAGCCGGAATTTTGAATTCACCATCGGCTTGTTGTCATCGCCGGGGGCGATTTGCGGCCATTCCAGGAAAGCCTCGACCAGCGGCGAGGGCGAGGGCGCCGTTGCTTCAGCCCCCCACTTCACTCCCGGTTCCACGTGCGGATCGAAGGGGTTCACCTCGGGCCGCGGCACCATCATTCGCAAAACCTGGTCGGCCGGGTACATAAAGACGTAGTGGTTGTAGATCCCATAGAGCTTCGAAACCCAGTCCTTCTCCTCCTCCGGCAGCTGCAACCACTCCGGCTCGCGTGGCGTCACGCCGTTCGCCGGCCCAATCACCATGTCCTTGTTTTTGGCTTTGGAATAGAGATTGTACAACAAGGCCAGTACAAGATAAAATAGCCCCAGTATCAGCAGGATATCCCAGCGCTTCTTCAGCTCCTCGATGGGATAGTTGGTCAACGCCACTACCGTCAGACCCACGAGGATGATCACCGGCGGATAATAAAGCGAAAAACCCGCGAGCGTTTTCTGGACGAATTTCCGCCACTCCACCCGCTCGTCGCTAAGACTCAGTCCGCTGTTATCCGTAACATACATGGTATAGCGGGCGCCGAATTCCGCGACGACCCCCCAGAAAAGCGTACCCAAAGCCAGAAAGATGATCGTCCACCAAAAATGTTTTCCCGTATTCTCCAGCACGGCGAGCAGGATATCCCGGCCTTGCGGCAGGATCAGGAAAAATACAAAGATCAGCGCGTCGAATATGAGGAAAAGCCATAATCCCCGGGCGACAAATAAGAAATCGCCTACCAGCTTCCAAAACGGGATCTTGTCTCTTTTGGTCTGGAATTCGCGCCAGAACCCCCGCGCATATTGCATCACAATAGACTGCAACAGTTTCTGCAAACTTTCGGCTATGCGGCTCATAAATAGTAATGATTGGATACCTTGAAATTACAAGGAGACCGCGACGCCGGAAACCGGAAAAACACCCTATTTTCACACTCCTGCTCCTGTTCATGGTCACCTGCGGGCGGTCGCCCGTCTATCGTCACGTAACCATTGCGGAATTCAAACGCATCCCCGACTCCGGCGCTCTCCTGCAGCGGCGGCATCGTCTCCGCGCATGCCCATCTCCGCTATTGGAACGATTCCGAATTCATGATCACGACCCTTACCGGCCGCCATCGGCACCCCGACCCCCGCTCCGAACGCCAGCCACGGGCGGCTCGCCGCGTCTATCTTTCTCCGGTAAAGCCGGATCGCGTGGTTGGTGAAATGCCCAAAAGGGGTGTTTTCCCCGTTGACCCCACTGGCCCTTTGATTTAACTTTTCACCAGGTTACAAACCATCAAAACCCTAAACATGCTCTCCATTTCTCAGCCGGCTCGCGCGATAGCGGTGGGTACGCTTTGCCTGATTGCCATACACCACCAGGCTCAGGCCCAAACGCTGCCTGCCGCCGCGCCCGCGACAGATCGCATCCTGGCGCAAGACCTGAACTATGTAGCCCCGGGACACGAGCTCAGCGAACAATTATTCTTTTTCAATTGGGACATCCTGATGAATCCCATCTATTTCTCCCAGATAAGCGGCCCATTCAGGCTCAACGGTGTGGCCAAGGATTATAGCCCCAGACCCAAATTCTACGCTCTGGTGCCCGGCCAAAACCCCTTGATCGGCAGCGCCATCACGGACGAGGCTGGCTGCTACTATGCGAGTTGGCGCATCTGCTTCTTTGATCACCTATCCAAAAAGAATTTCTTCCACAACATGCGGCTCATTACCGGGATTACGCATGATAAATTGGAGGCCCCGGCTTCGGGCACGGTGTTCTATAAGTACACGAACGGCGGCACCGAGCTCACTTGCATGCTGGATAAAAACCTCTCCCCGTCGCTTACCCATTTCAACTATGATCGTCTGCGATTGATCTTTAATTGGAATGCCCAGGCCGGCGTCTTTGCCGCTCTGGCGAAAATCCAGGATACCATCAGGTCGGGAGGTGACACGCTCATCGCAGCCAACGACAACCGGTTCCAATTGCCTGATCCGCGCAGCGGCTGGGGGGCCATCGTGGCTTCGAACCTCGAAGTAGGCGTACCCTTATCTTTCAACTATTCGTCTCAGTCAAAAGGGTTCTTGCGGCACATCGCCCTTGTCATCGGTTGCAGATTTATGGCCGAATACCTGCACTCGGGCACGGACGTGACTAAGAACGGACTTCCGGGTTATCATCTGACGCAGAACATGTTCACCTTCGCCTTTTGCGGCCCGATCCTCGGCTTAAAGATCATCTCTAAACTCTAACCCCATGCGCAAAGCATCCATCATGCTCGTCAGTAGTTTGCTGGTCTTCCGGGCTTTTGCCCAACAGCCTACCGGCAAAACGATCACCGATTCGATAAAAGACAAACAAATATCGGACTCCGCGAACAACGTATCCCTCTACAAATACAGAAAATATAGCTTTAGCCTGGCTATCGCACCTTACACGAGCGTCACCCGTGGCGGCGGAAATTCGCTATTTGGTGCAACCGAAGTTTCGTTTTCCGACCGGTTCAAATGGCTCAACTCGACAAAAAATGCCAGCCTAGAGGTCAATATGGGCTTTTCATTCGTACCCTATCAGGGAACAAAGCTCAATTTAGGCTTCGATTGGTTAATGATTCGTAACAAGAGCCACCGCACAAATCTGTACGGAGGTCTTCAATTTGCCGAAGGGCTGAAGCAGTCCACTAACACCCAGGATACCACCTATGTCACGCTGGGTTATCATAGCTATCTCACGCCATTCGTGGGCTTTATCTGGTGGCCATGGAAAGCGAAATACCAATCCGATAAATATGAAAGAGACTTTAAGGCGTTGGCCCCGGAACAGGCACATGCGAATGAAAACTTCTATAATCCGCATATTCCACAATTGTTTTATATCAAGCTCCAGATCGGCTACTCGATCCTGCTCAACGATCGGGTGACCGTAGATACCACCGGCGGGTTTTCCGATGTCAACCTCTACCGCACGATCCGCAATAACACCGCCAGCTGCCTCGTATTCCGGTTCTGCATCGGCATCAACATCCCGTCCCTTCATGACCGCGAGGATCAGGAGCGGTTAAAATTCACCAGATCATTGCGGGCAAACTAAAGATGCGCTATTGCGAAACATTGCTGACGCTAGCCTGCGCCCTGGCCTGGTCGATCGCCGTCTTCCACAACGAAAGCGAAGGATAGAGCTTTTCCGCTGCAGCGGGATTTTCCGCAAGCAATTTCAACGCCGCGCCTTCAAAAGCCTGGCCCATCGCACTGTCGGGTGGCGTAGCGATGTTTTCGCCGACACGGGCATAAGAAAAGGCAATGGGATCGCTTGGCGGCGCCGGAGCCGTGAGGAAGGAAGATGTGCTGGTTAAAGCGGTGGACAAACTCTTGATCCCCTGCGCAGCCCGTTTGGCGACATTGGCCGAAAAAGGCTTGCCGGGAGTAAAACGCTCCGCGAGTAGCTGCAAAACGGACGTATGGTCGTATTGATCATGGACCACCGTTCGTGGCGCCACCCAAGGCGAGATCAGCATGGCCGGCACCCGCGGACCCAGCGTATTATAAAGCACAGGGTCACCACTTCCGCCGGGCGGCGTCACTGGAGGTATCGCATTACCAGTACCACCCTGGTCGAACGCCGGTGGCGGCACGTGATCATAGAAACCGCCATGCTCATCATAATACACCACCATCAGGCTATTATCCCACACCGGGCTCGTGCTAAGCGCCTGGTAGGTCCTGCGCAAAAGATCTTCGCCCCAGCCGACCGCCAACGGCGGATGATTGTCATTCGGATGATCGGGGCCGATATGCGGCGCATCCTGAAAGCTCGGCTCTACGATGATCACCTGCGGCGGGTTCGGACCATTGAGATCGGCCGCAAGCGTCTCATAGGGCCGCCATCGCCCGCTCGTAAGGATCGTAGGCAACAACCCCAGATACAACATAAAAAAGGTTAACCCATCGTGATACACCCGGTAGTCGATGTTATTGGCCTGCATCCAGCCAAAGATATCCCCCGTGTTGGGAATGTCCTGGAGCTTGGTGTCATAGATCTCGCTTTGTCCGCAGAACGCCACGGTTCGGTTGGGTTGTGTGCTCGTCGGCAGCGGAGAGAACCAGCGGTCACAGATCGTAAACGTCTGCGCCAGGAAGCTCGTGATGGGGACTTGCTTCGAGCCGAAAAAGCACATGGGGTCGCACAGCAGGTTGGGATCGGTACCCGTGGACTGCGCATAGGCCTCCACGAAACCCGCCATCCTGGGACCGCCCGGTCCCGCCTTGAGCTGGGTGGCGACATAGTTATACTCATGCGGCAGATCGAACGACAGCTGTTCATCCACCGCCCGTTGAAAAGGATGAAACAATCCGCCCGCATAGAAATTGGTATACTTGTCCTGGTTCACCGGCGACTGCAACCCATCGGCATCCGGCTGTAATCCTTCGAGACTGAGATGCCCAAGCATATTATCAAAGGACCTGTTCTCAAACATAAATAGTACAACCGTCTTTATATTTTCTATCGCCATATTAAATGTGTTTCACAATGATACGCACATGCAGGCCGTTAGGTACTTTCCGCACGTCTTTTTTTTCAGCCTCCGTCATCGCCCCGCGAATGCTCCACCAGCCGCCGATAGGCGTCCCGCTGAAAACAAAGCTTGGCGCACCGCCGGGATGCAGCACCGTGGTGATGCCCGCATGCGTGACCACCAGGTCGCGGGGTGCCTCGCCCGCCCCATCACCGCTCGTATCATTCGCCACGGCCAGGATACGGAAAAGCCCACCCCAGCGTCTCGCATCGTCGTTATTACCCTCGGCAACCAGGCTGTCGCCGCGGGGATTGGCGATAAACCCTACGGCGCCAAAGGCCTCGCCGGGAAAAAAGGCGATCTGCGCTTCCCGCGTACTATCCTTATTGCATTTATGTGCAACAAAACGCATATAGCGGAAACGCGGCGTGCTGTCTCCATCGGGCAGGTTGCGGATGGACAGGCTGCCCTGTTCCGGAAGCCACAGCGTATCAGCCCTCCGCAATGACAGCGTATCCGATCTCCCGTCGCGGCTCACCAGCAACATCACCGGCGGAACAGCCGGCGCTGCCGTATAAGGCATAGAAGTATCGTAGATCGTAAGGTAAGTCGATCCCTTGGTCCGCCACTTGACGCTATAAGGGTCATGTAATCCGAGGGCCTTTGCCGAAACCTCAAACCGGTAGATCCGCGGGTGACAGGCAACCAGCGCCAACACGACTATATATCCTATTTTCATAAGAACCTAAAGGTAGTCGTTGATGTCAGCCGCCACAAGGGGAAAAACACCCGATTATTATCCGGCCGTGGCGGTGGGATTGCCCCACCCCGCTTTCAAAACCCGCAACGCATTAGTGGAACATATCTTGACAATAGCCTCTTCCGGGATATCGGGATCGGCTCGCATCGCAGTAAAAAGATCCCGTAGCTGACTATGTATGTATAGATCCCGCGGCGCGTCGGCCAGCCCGTCGAAATCCGTACCAATGGCCACATGATCAAAATGCTTTCCATTAGTCCTCGAGTTGATATATTTCATCGTTTCGATAACATAGGCGATGCCGTCCCGGAATTGAGCGGGTGGAAAATCTTTCGCGAGATGGGTGTCCGCACCGGTAAGCCAGAAATTTTCAGCCAGCACGCCAATGACGCCGTTACATTCCTCGATGGCGGCGATCTCCTCGTCACTTACACAGTAATACTTGTAAAAAGGATACCGGTCCTGGTCATAATAATCGTAAATGACCTGAGCGCCGGTGTGTGTAAACACCAGGGGCCGCGGCGGTTTGCCGGCCCGCACCCGCTCCGCATTCGACTGCCGGTTCAATGCGAATACATCCCGGCGTACCCCCGGAGTAGTATGGTTGAGGTCTACCACCATGCCGATCTCCAGCATCCGCTTAACGACCGCCACTCCTACCTCGGTGAGACCATGATCCTTATCCGGTGTATATTCCCATGCCATCCCGGGGGCCTTTTTACCGTCCACGGATATTCCATCTATTGGATACGCGATATCATTCCGGAAGAAATGCGACAAGGTCATCATGCACACCCCGCGCCGATGAAGCTCTTCCAGGTGTTTCAAATACTTATCAGGATCGTTCGGATCGTCGTCCGGCGTCATCCGGTAGCGCGGGATTACGGGAGCACCGCCAGCTGCCTGTGCCGCCCTCAGTGCTTCTTCGCGCACCTGTATCCGCTTCTTTGATATCGGCCGGTTCCGCCCCAACGCGTGAGCGCCCTCGATGGCATGCGCCAGCGGTAATTTACCATCTCTTATTGCGTCCTCGAATTCGGAATAACTCCTGGCCACCACGAATTCTACCGATTTTTGCCGCTCGTTGCATTCCCTGATCTGGCACTCCAGCAGGTCGATCATTTTCCCGATCTGACGCACATTGGATTCGTCCTCGTTTTCTATCTTCCTGGAAATGCCATGCAACAGCCACGTCAGGAGCCGCCAGAACCGCTTCAGCGTATCCCACTCTTGCTCTATAGACGCCTCCACGAGGTAGTGCGTGGCCATAAACCCCTTGACACACCCCGACTGCAGCTGTTCCAGATCAACCTGCATATGGATCATATTGGGGCCCGGGCCCGGATGATGATGTTTCCACATCTCTTTGTTCAGGAGATAGATCTTCAGCGACGGGTGACAATGGAGATCGATGATTCCCTCGTTGAGATCCACCCGCCCCCCTTCGTCCGCCAAGTCCCCGCTGGCCCCCAGGAGTTGTTGCAATGGGCCGCCAAGTCCGCGGTCCGGCCGCACAGCGATCAATGCTGCCGCTATGCCCATTTTCTTCAAAAAATAGTTTCGCTTCATCCTGGCAACCAAAATACAAAAACCAATCCCCCTCACCACCGTGAAAAACACCCCTTTTTCATTGGATCAGCCGAATCCATCCATACAGAAACCTTCGCAAGATCGGCATCGACCCCTGCCAAAACGCCGGCAGCGCGACCACGGCCTCGCCACACAGGCATCATCCCTTGGGACCACTCTGGCTCAGTGAGACACTGAAGGCCTTTTTATCGGCAGCAACTTCGATCTCCTGGCTGCCTTCCAGGTTGATCACGGCCTTCGTATTGTCGAAAGCCATCTTCGCCCTGATGGTATATTTGCCAAAGGGGACCTTGGCTGCGGTAAAATCGCTGCCCTGGTCATCGGCAGGCTTCGTCAGCGTAATAGTGCTGCCCGAACCAGCCGCAGCCGGCTCCAGCGTCACCGTCGCCTTATTGAACCCGGCTTGCGTGATGTCAGGGCCATCGGCGCTGCTTTTCACCGCGTCCGCGAGCCCCACGGTTACCGTGATATCGACCGTGCCGGTGGCCCCGGCCGTACTGGCCGGCGAATCCGGAAAGACCGTGCTCTTGAGCTTATCCAGCAATTTCATCAGCCGCCCGGAATAGAATCCCGCAATAAACGAAAAGATGATCAACCCATGATTCACGCTGATATCCACCCCAACCTGTTTTTGAACCAATGCCATCGAAAATCCCAGCACGACCACCACGGTCACCACGGGCGCATAAAACATCTTGGCTACCTGCCCGGAGATTTCGCTTGCATCAAAAGGACCGATATCATCGTCAGCCTGGCCGCCAAGCTGGATACCATTGGCCTTGCTGACATAGTAGATCAGGCTCGTAAATACACCGATGAGACTCCACAAGACCACCTCCCAATACATATTGTTTCCCGTGAGCCAAAAATAGCTGCCGACCTTGAATTTGTACCCGGTTACAAAACTAATGACCTGATCCGCATTCAGTTCCCTCAACGTCGGCTTGATCTCCGCCAGTTGTCTCGTAAACACAACGTCAGACGAATCCCGCTGGAATGCGTTGGTCAAAAATGTCTCGATCTGCCTGGCCCGGCGAGCTCGCATCTGAACCGTGACGCAGCCGGCGGGCTTGGGGGGTGGCGGCGGCGTACTTGCCGACCCGCCAGGTTTCGATTTATCATCTGTCTTTGGCGGCTTCTTGTCCTTATCCTTGGTTGTATCCACTTTTTTGGTCGTGTCCACCTTTTGCTTAGCCGTATCCGCGGCCGAAATCTTGGTCGCTGAATCCTTGGCAGTCGTATCCGTTCCCGACAAACACTTTGACGAAAAACATTTGCAGGTATCGTCAACCAGCAGGGTCGATGCGCTGTCCGTATCCTTATACACTTTCACCATGTCCGAAAAAGCCTTGACCTGGTCCGCCGTCAGCGAAACATACTCATATCCACGGCGGCTGCCCTTATGCGACGACAGATACACAATCGCCAGGATCACGAGCAGACCACAAAGCATAAACAGCCACCCCCTACCCGACCACCAGCTGGCATGAAGAATATTGTCGTTTTTGTCAGTTGAATTTTGTCCCATATGCAGCGTTTAAGGTTGATTGATTAAATTAAATAATAAGAAGAAACCCATTTCTCATCCGTATTGCTGATTTTACTCCAATTGCCCGCCGTCGTATACACGGTTACCTTCGTATTCGTCGCCAGCTTTCCACTGGCAGGATAATCGGTGCCGGGCCCGCTTCGTACAAACAAACCGTCCACAGCATTCACGAGCTTTACAAGCCCGGGCGGTGTTGGCGCGGCGCTCAACTCATCGATCTTGCTCTTGATCAGCGGAAAAAAATTCGCTTCGGCGCTTGTGATGGTATTCGTGCCAAAAAAACCCGTTCCCGGACAGGTCTTCTGCAAATTGCCCACCTGTCCGTTGTTCACCTGGTCCACGGGGAAACGGTCGCCTTTCTGGTCGAACCAATGATGATACACGATCTGTGGGTCTTTAGGCGAGAGATTGAACTTTATACACAACACCGCATTCAGATAGATGATCGTATTCTTCTGCAACTGCGTCATCTGATCCTTGCCCGTATCGAAATTGCCCAGGTTTTCGATACAGATGCCATTCTTGTTGGCGCCAAGGATTCCCGCCGGCGTCACGTCTATCGGCCTGCAAAGCCCGATCTTCCCATTGGGAAAAGTAGTAAGGTTCTGCCCGATATCGTTCCAGCCGAGCACCTTCATATGGTAATCCCGCATCGAATCCAGCCAGAATAGCTCATTCGGGGTCTGGTTCATATCACTGTAATCCGGGCTCCAGGTGTGATGGTTTTGAATAAACCGGATCTCGCGGCTAAACCGCGTGCTGTTCAGATAATCCCTGAAGGCATCGGGTTGATAAATACGAAATTCACTCGTGGGCATGTTAAATGGTTTATGACTTTATACTCTTAAAAGGAATTCGTTCCGAGACCAGCGGCAACGCTGCCGTGGGATCGTCCACCACCAGCGTCGGGTCAGGTTGCTGTTCGGCATTTTTTCCAAACAGCCTGTTCCAAATGGGAACCCCGGTACCAGGGGTCGGGCTGCACCGCACCAGCATCAACCGCAGATACCCTTCCGTCCCGGAGCCATCCCAGGGCTTACCCATCGTCCCGTCCAGGTTGAACCCGCCACCCACAGGATCGTATTGCCAGGTCGCCAGATACTGTTCTACCGGCTGCCCGCCGATATCATATACCTTTTGCGTCACAACCAGGAAAAACTGCATCCGCTGGGCATCTAACACCGGCAGATCATGTCCCGCCGGCACCGTGATCGTCTTGCCGCCGTTCTGTACATTCACCTGCACATAATTATTCCGCTGGATGGCCTCGCGCCAGCTCTTCGGGATAAAAGAATCCGTTGCCGGTACAAATTGCACCCACTCCTTCGACGACCATTCGCTAAAACTGGATTCCACCGCGATCCCGGTTTCACAAAGCGTCGACTGCAGCGTCCGTCGTACCGCCACCTGCATCAAACTCCAGGGGCCCAGCCCGGTGGTGGTCGTCCCTTTCTTATCCGGCACAACCAGCACCTTCGACAAATCAGGCAGCGGCACAATAAAGGCGCTGCTGGTAAGCTCCGGCGTCTGCGCGGCGAAATCAAAGGTGAGTCCGGCGGGGCCCTTGACCGGCAAGATCACCTTGGGCCTGGTAGCATCGAGAACAGCCGTCAACGATTCCCCGGAGAGTATCGGGTCGACCCCGGCCTGCATGTAGGATTGGGTCATACCATCCCGCGGATCAGGCACCACATCGACCCCCAGCTCCAAATGCTCGGCCAGTCCGGCTTCCGTAAACCAGCGGTCATTGAGCACCACTAACAAAGAAGCCGTGGCCATCTCGCCTTCGGCGGTACACCCTTCGATGGTCTTCGTCAGCGGCAGGATAAATCGTATCGTCGGTTTCGGCAATTTCACCGTCCGGCTGCATTTGCGGATATACCGCCGCCAGCCGTTGCTGACCTTGTCCACGAGGACGCAGCCAAAAACGGTATTCACATACCCGTTGCCGAGAAGTTCATACCGGCTATGTGCCGTCGCATTAAACCGGTAATACAGCGCCTTGTCTTCCTTGGGCCGCGTATCTGTGAACAAGAGCTGATCGATGGCGGCCACTTTAGTATTCGGGTCATAAGGGCTAAAAGCCAGTAAATTCGTATCCTGCACCAATGCCGAAACATCCGGCCTGTCGGAAAAAGCCCAGGCCTCCCACTCCATAGCATCGGAAGTCTTCCCGTCCACCGGGTCCAGCTGTGTATTCGAAGTCAGCAAAGCACCGCTATTATCCAGCCGCCCGTTCCAGCTCCAAACCTGGTGTCGCACCTCCAGCCGGCTGAAATACGCCAGCGGCACATAATTGCCCTTGTCTTTTTTGAGATGCAGATTCACGTTGTCGGTTTGCTGATCGATCCAAAGCGCATCCCATAGGGTTTTCGGCAACATCGCCGGCGCCATAGCCGCCTCGAATAACAGCTCCACCGGTTTCAAAAACACGGAATTGAGATGGGCCGTTTGTACGCCGGCATCTATATCCGCCGCCTGCATCGCATCCTGCATCCATTTATAAAATTTGGGGGCCGTAGCATTCGTGCCGCCCACGAACAAGTTGCTCTTTACCGTCGGATAGATCTTGACACTCACCGTAATGCCCGCCTTGACGGTCAGGGTGGCGACGTCGCCGGCAACGACAAGATTCCAATCGCCGCCGGAATCCGGGCCCAACTGCACCTTGAGCGTCGCAAGCGGATCGTTCAAAAGCGTAACACCGTTGAGCGTCACATCATAGCCCACTGGCGTCCCATAAGTGGGGAACACCTCTTGCACCACGATCACAAACGTATTGTCTACCGCCGGGTCGCAGAGATGTCCCTTCCCATCGAAATTCGGGTCCTTCATCGTGTTCGCATCCCGCAGGATCAGATCCTGTTCCAACGCCTTTTGGGCATAACTCACGGACATGCCTGGCGCCGTGCCATTCGCATCGTCACCCAGCCAGGCGTACCAGTTCCAAAAAGGTGTAGTCGGCTTGCGCAGCCGGAACGACAACTGACCCTGTTGATACGCGGTGCTCGTCAAGGCGGGATCGGTCAACAAATAATGCACCACGGTATGGTCCTTCCATCCCGGCAACTCGAAAGCCAACGGCTGCAAACCCGCCGGCGGCTGGATCACGGGCATCGCCTGCACCCGACCGCCTGAAGCCGGCATCATCCGTAGAGCTTCCACCCGCACCGCGGAGACCGGCACGCGTCGCAGATACGGAAAGGTCCAAAGCGGCAGGTTGCCGTTCAACGCCGGCGCCGGGTCAGGCAGATTCCAGTCGGTTGCGCGGATCGCCTGCGGCAGAACACCGCTATTGAGCGCCACAAAACTGGCAAACCGGTAATTATACCCATACCATAATGCATAGCCAACATGATCCGGCCGGTTGCTCGCGGGATCCACATGCGGGTCAAAAAGATACTGCATCGAGTCATCCGGCACTTTACCACCCGAGCCCCTGTCATCAAAAGCATCATGTCCGGCGATCAACGATAATTTCTCATTGGTAAGCTCCAGCGCGCTCTGTTTTCGCCCATCCTTCTCCGGCAAATAAGCGGAGATCACATAGCTCTTGCCAAACAATACAGTTCCCGCCGAGGACTTCGTCTGCAACCTGACCCAGTTGAGATACCGCCAGGGCTTCCCATAGGTCGTAGCACCCAATCCATCTCCCCGCTGCATCAGCAGGACATGCCCCGCAATTTCATTTTGCGCATCCTGATCGTCGACACTGGGCGTCTGCGGTTGCGGCGGAGTATCCAACACATCCACCGTAATCGCCAACGGCGGCGGTGTGAGATAGGTTTGATCGATCTCCTTTTTAATGGTGAACTCGATCATCGTACCATCCAGCGACGCCAATAAACCCTTCCAGTCCGGCGGGCTCGTAAGCTCAGCCGGTGGCAAAACAAAAGGATCGGCGACCACGGGGAAAAAACCGCCTTGTGGATCGATCCGCGAATTGGCATAGGCCTGTATAGCCGTAATCGCGTCTTTTGTCATAACGGCGGCATCGGCATTCGCCCCCGACGCCCCCGTGGATTGCAAAATTATGCCCTTGAACTGCTCACTAATGGCTTCCAACTGCAACGACCTGACATCTCCGGCGGCGGAAAAAACTTTTTCGTACCAGGCCTCATTGCCATCCACTTGTCCCAAAGCATCCCATTGGGTCGCCATCAGCTTGCTTTGCAGATCCGGACGATCCTTTAACAAGTTGACAAACGCGGTCCAGTTTCTCAACCAGCCATCCAGATCGATCCTGGCCGCAACAGCGTTGCCGGTTGCGTCCGTCGTCGCCGGCAAGGACTTTGGCTCCAACCCAGGCAACAACGGCCCGATCGTTTTATCATTCAGCCCCGCCACAAATCCCTTCCACGTCGCCACATCGGGAAAATGCACGCTGTCCGCCTGGGGGAAAAGCTTATACAGTTGCTCCTGATTCAGCCCAAACCTCCCCCAATATTTGTCCTGGTCGGCCTCGGATAGCTGTTCCAGTGGTTGGTCAAACCCGTCGTTGGCATACTGCCGCGC
>DASYZH010000046.1:0-42569 GCA_035946435.1 Puia sp.
AACGGCCTTTCAACGCTTGGTCGATATCATGGACGAACTCCGGGAAAAATGTCCCTGGGATAAAAAACAAACCATCCAAACCCTTCGGCCGCTGACTATCGAAGAAACGTATGAGCTTGCGGACGCCATTACCGAAAACGACTGGAAAGGGATTGGCGAGGAACTGGGCGACATCCTGCTGCATATCGTGTTCTACGCGCGCATTGGCAAGGAACAGGGACGGTTTACCCTGGACCAGGTTATTAACGGCATCTGCGATAAGCTCATCAGTCGGCATCCCCATATCTATGGCGATACCAGCAACCAGCCGGGTCTGGTCCCGGTGACTAACGAGGAGGACGTCAAACGTAACTGGGAACAGCTCAAGCTCATGGAAGGTAAAAAATCTGTTCTTAGCGGCGTACCCGTCTCTCTGCCCGCTACCGTTAAAGCTACCCGCCTGCAGGAAAAGGCCGGAAAAGTGGGTTTCGAATGGGATGAGACCGCCCAGGTATGGGAAAAGGTCCGGGAGGAGATGGCGGAACTGCAGGAAGCCGTCGCCTCAGGCGATCCGGATAAAATCGAGGAAGAATTCGGTGATCTTAGCTTCTCGCTGATCAATTATGCACGATTTTTGCATATAGACGCGGAGAATTCCCTGGAGCGGACCAATAAGAAATTCATCAGCCGGTTCACCCAAATGGAGGAAGAGGCCCGTTCGCAAGGCCGGTCGCTGGCCAACATGACCCTGGCGGAAATGGATGAATTGTGGAATGCCATCAAAAAGCAAAAACAACAACGGGATTGAAGTCCTTTTTTACTGATATCTTTCGCAGGAATATTTATTTGTTACTTGCCGCTTTCGTGCTGTTCATCAGCGGCTATTTCCTGAACCTGTACTTCAGCAGCGATGCTTCAGTTACCGTTTTGCGCAATTCCATCCAAAGCTTTCTGCAGGACCGGCAGCTTGATTTCAACCGGGTCACCAGCGACACCGCACTCCTGCCTCGCCTTGTCACCCAAACCTACTCGCGCGCCGAACTCGAGAAGCTCACCGAAAAGAAATACGGCATTTTTCTTTATACCCCGGATTCCACCGGCAACCCGGTCCTTGCTTTTTGGAGCGATCAGCGTTCCCTGCCTACACCGGCCCTGCTCGACGGGCCGGATAGCACCGGCTTCATTCAGCTCAGCAACGGCCAGTACGATTATATCCGGAAGACCATACCTACCAACGACGGGCCTCCACTCATTGCCATGGCCTTGATCCCCATACGATGGCAATACTATATCTCCAACCCGAACCTGACGCCGGAATTCGTAGACAACTCCTCGGCGGAAGGCCGCGTCGAGATCACTTCCGTCGCGACGGAATTCCCCGTGAAGGATAGCCGCGGCGTAATTCTGTTCTATCTCCAGAAAAAACCAGGCTACCATGCCCCGGCTCACAACTGGCCCATTCCCTTTCTCATCCTGCTTGCTACCCTGGTACTGCTGATCATCATTCACAATATTGCCCATACGGTCCGCGAGGCCTGGGGCGCGCCCTGGGGCATCGGCTTCCTCATCGTCATCATCCTGCTGCTACGCATCCTGACTTATGTGTCGCCAGGGTTGCTCAACCTCCGCCAGTTCGAACTTTTTGACCCCACGATCTACAGCTCCAGCGTGATCCTGAGCTCGCTGGGCGACCTCGTCATCAACGCCTTTCTCCTGTGCTGGATCATCCTGTTCATCCGCCGCGAGCTCAGCGATTACACCATCCCCCAGTCCGTTCACCGCTGGAAGAACTGGTGCTGGATCATCATCGGCCTCACCCTCCTGGTGGTAACCACATTCGAATTCGCGAATATCGTCCAGTCCCTCGTCACAGATGCCAAGATATCTTTTAACGTCACCAACTTCTTCAGCCTGCTGGACAATTACAGCTTTGTGGGGTTCATCGCGCTTGCCGCACTGGCCCTGGGCTATTTTTTCCTGTCGCAGGTCCTTTTTCAGCTCATAGGTTATCTCATCCGGTCCTTGTCCATCGTGCTGTACATCATCACTGCTGCCATTGGCTTGTTCATCCTTACCTTTGTTCGCAACAATGAGGCAGTAGAGTTGGATATCTTCGTACTGCTATGGTTGCTGGCGTATGTATGGCTCATGCAACGCCGTATCTTCTTCGACCTCCGGTTTCGACTGAATGTCTCCGAAGTCCTGTTCTGGCTGTTTATCTTCTCGACGTCGATCTCCGCCATCATCCTGTTCGAGAACCGGAAAGCGGAGGAAGCCACGCGCCGGCGGGAAGCGGAACAGCTGGCCGACCAGGCCGACCCAGCCAGCCAGAAGATGCTCAGCATCGTTTTCAGCTATATCGACAACGACTTTCTTTCGCTGAACTTCTCCCGGTTCAAAGACCACGTCTCCAACGCAGAGATCAAAGACAGCATGATCAACCGAAATTTCATGCCCTATCAGACCCGGTTCGATACGCACATCTACACCTACGACGGGGACGAAAAACCGCTGTACAACGATCCCCCGCTATCCTATGACACCCTCAACACGATCTTTACCATTGCCGCCAAGAACACCGATGTCCTCGATCTGAAATACTATCAGCGTTCGTTCGACAAATACACCTATATCTACCGGAAAACCCTGCGTAACGATTCGACGGGTAAGATGGCCGGCTATCTCTTTATCCTTGCGGAACCCAAAGACTATAAAGGCAACGACGCCCTCGTTCCCGAACTCTTCCATCAGAAGACCGCCGATCTCCCCGAATATTATGCGATCTATAATAAACGGGAACTGGTCAGCGACAATAGCGATTATCCCTTTTCCACCCGTCTCACCGACGCCCAGATCCCGGCCGGCGATTTCGTTCACGTCAAAAAGGACGGCTACGACGAGCTCTGGCACCGCATCTCCGATGATAACTTTGTCGTGGTGGCCAAAAGGGACAACTCCGGTATCGAAGACATCACCCTCTTTGCCTACCTGTTCTCCGCCTTCCTTTTCCTCGTAGCCCTTTTCCGCCTGGCCGCCCTGCTGATCTGGTCCCGGCTCCACTGGAGCAATATCCGAACCTATTGGCAGATGAATATCCGCTCCCAGATCCATACCACCATTATATTTATCAGCCTGTTCTCCTTTGTGGTGATTGGCGTGGCTACCATCATCTTCTTTATCAACCGCTACAACCGCAACAACCGCGACCGGCTGAGCCTCGCCATGCAGGTCATGGTCAGCGAAGTACAAGGCAAGATGTCGGCGGAAGACAGCTATGGCGACCCGGGGCATTGGTATCTACAGGGCAACCGGGCCGAACTGCAGAAACTCGTCGAGAATATCGCACAGGTTCACAGCACTTTTATCAATATCTATGACCTGGACGGGAATCTGCAGGTCTCATCTGAACTTTTCGTCTATAACAAGGGGATCCTGAGCAAGAAAATGCATCCCCTTGCCTATTACAACATGCATGAGCTGAATAACGTTCAATTTAACACTACCGAACAACTTGGCGGGGTACCCTATAACAGCGTCTACCGGCCATTGCGCGACAATAGCGGCAATGCCTATGCCTATTTGAATATTCCTTCGTTTACAACCCAGGACGAACTCAACGAGGAGATATCCAATTTCCTGGTGACCATCATCAACCTTAATGCCTTTATCTTCCTCATAGCAGGTACGATCGCCCTCTTCCTGACAAATCGGATAACGATCTCGTTTACCCTGATCTCCCGCAAAATGCAGGATGTCAATTTCGGCAAGACAAACGAGGTCATCGAATGGACCCGGAACGACGAGATCGGTGGACTGGTAAAGGAATACAATAAGATGGTACGCAAACTGGAAGAGAGCGCCGTGGCGCTGGCCAAAAGTGAACGCGAGGGCGCATGGCGGGAAATGGCCCGGCAGGTAGCCCACGAGATCAAAAACCCGCTGACACCCATGAAGCTGAGTATACAGTACCTGCAGAAAGCCATCGATAACAATTCCACCAATGTAAAAGAAATGGCCGGCAGCGTCGCCAAGACCCTCGTCGAACAGATCGACCACTTGTCCAAGATCGCCTCCGATTTCTCCCAGTTCGCGAATATCGGCAATCCCCACAGCGAGGTCTTCGATCTCCACGAGGTGTTGTATTCCCTGGTTTCGCTATACGAGACTACCGAAAACCTCTTGTTCAAATGGGTGCCCGTTCATCAAAAGATCATGATCTTTGCCGACAAGACCCAGCTGAACCGGCTCTTCACCAACTTGTTGCAAAATGCATTGGAAGCCTGTGTCAATAACCCACGCCGCGTGATCAGTGTCAGCGAGGAGATCAAGGAGGAGAGCATCATCGTCAAGATCTCGGACAATGGCGAAGGTATTCCCCTGGAGATGCAGTCGAAGATCTTTATACCGAACTTCACCACCAAGTCTTCCGGCACCGGCCTTGGCCTCGCTATGAGCAAAACCATCGTCGAACAGGCTAAAGGAAAGATCTGGTTCAATACCGAGGAAGGGGAGGGGACGACTTTCTACGTCGAGTTGCCGCTGCTCCGGGCAACTGTTCCCGCCCCCGTAGTATCCTAAATACCTTTTACTTTCTTGCGTTCCGCCAGGAACGCACGGAAATTGTCCAAACCAAAGCTGCTGAGATTACTCGCCGCCGTCACTCCCGCCTTTTGTGCAGCGAGAACCCCATAGCGGATGTCGTTATAACCCTGGATAGTATGCGCATCGGGATCGATGGAGATCAGGACGCCCTGCTCCAGCGCATAGCCGATCCAACGCCAGTCCATATCGAGGCGGCGCGGGTGGGCATTCAATTCGATCACGACCTTATGCGCAACGCAGGCATCGATGATCCGCTTGTGATCCACGGGGTATCCCGGCCGGCTTAGCAGCAGCCGCCCCGTCATATGCCCCAAAATAGTAGTGTAGGGGTTCTCGATCGCCCTCAATAGCCGGTTCATCGCCTTCTCCTCGGACATCTTGAGATTGGAATGTACGCTGGCGATCACCAGGTCAAAGGTTCCGAGTATGTCGTCCGCATAATCCAGCGTCCCGTCATTGAGGATATCGCATTCGATACTTTTGAAGATGGTGAAGGGCGCCAGTTTCTGGTTCAGCTCTTCGATCTGCTGATGCTGCTCGCGTATCCGGTCTTCTTTGAGGCCGTTGGCGTAGAACGCGCTTTTGCTGTGATCGCTGATCACCAGGTATTCGAATCCTCTTTGGATACAGGCCGCAGCCATTTCCTCGAGCGTATTCGATCCGTCGCTCCAGTTGCTGTGGCTGTGGATCACCGCCTTCACTTCCCCGGGTTGGATGACGGTTGCGGGCCGCGCGTCTCCACCCCCCCGGCCGTCCATTGAGAACTCGGGTATCCGCTGCTCCCGCCGGAATGGCTGGATATATGGCAGCCCGACGGCCTTGAATAGCTCCTGCTCGTCGGCATAGTGTCCGCCGGCATCCCATCCCGGCCGCGTTTCAACCAATTCGAGAAATTCTCCACTGCAACTCGTCTCAAAGAGTACACGGACAAAAGCGGAAGGGTTCGTATAGACCATATCGACGGTTACCCCCTCTTCCAACTCCAGCGAACTCCAAAATGCCTTCACCGCCTCCGGCTGGGCCGTCGTGACCCATTGCAGCCGGCTTACGATCTCGAGCTGCCGCCGGAAATCCCCGCTCAGCGCCCATTGCTCGCCGGGGAAATGTTCTTTCAGCAGCGCAGTCAGGCGAAGCGCATAGGGTTCTACTTCGGCCCACAACAGGCTGCCCTGATGCTTCAGCCGGAACTCGATGGCCTCCCGGACATTCTGCTGGGTCTTCTCGCCAAAACCTTTAAAAAGGAGCAACCGGTTCTCCCCGCAGGCATATAGCAATTCCCCGATGGATTCGATCTCCATATCCTTCCAGATCGTGGCAATCTTTTTCGGACCGAGCCCCTTGATGTTGAGCATCTCGATGACACCCGGCGGAGTCCTGTGGATATATTCTTTGAGCAGCCGCAGTTCGCCGGTCTGCTGGATCTCCTGTATCTTTTTGCCGATCGCTTCGCCGATCCCCTTGATGGCCGTGATCTTTTCCAGGGGCAGCCCGTCCAGGGCAGCAGGCAGTTTCTCCAGCGTGAAAGCCGCGACCGAATAGGATTTCGTCTTAAAGGAGTTCTCCCCGTGGATATCCATTAGCTTGGCCAGCAGGCTGAACTGCCCGGCGATATAGTCGTTGTCGATTGTCATGGCCCTAAGGTACGGCACCCGCCCCAAAAACGCGCCGGCCCTCGCAGGCCAATGGCCTGCTGGCCGAAGGCCCATTATAATGCAAAAGTCCCGGGGTTACCCGGGACTTTACTTATGTTCTGCTTAAAGTAAGAACTATTTCTTCTTTGCAGCTTTCTTAGCGGCTTTCTTTTTAGGAGCAGCTTTCTTTTTGGGAGCGGCTTTTTTCTTAGCGGCTTTTTTTGCAGTTGCCATTTTTTTTGAATTTAAATTGGTTAGTAAAACAATTTACACCCATAAAAATAGAAACTTCTTTGGAAGTTCCAAAAAAAATTTTTGAAAAATCCAAAAAATTTTCTAAGCACCTGCTTCAACACCCGTCACACTAACGAAGGTCTTGTCTCCTTTTCCCTTTCTGAATTCCACCAGACCATCGGATAATGCGAACAGCGTGTAGTCTTTGCCAACACCTACATTCTTACCAGGGTGGTATTGCGTACCACGCTGACGAACGATGATGTTTCCCGCAACTGCCGGCTGACCTCCATAGATCTTAACTCCCAAACGCTTGCTTTGCGAGTCCCGGCCGTTCTTTACACTACCTTCACCTTTTTTGTGAGCCATATACTAGAGTTTGTAATAATTATGCGATTTCATTTATCCTGATCTTCGTATAATGTGTACGATGACCATGTTTCTTGCGGAAACCTTTCCTTCTTTTCATTTTGAAGGCAATCACTTTGTCACCTTGTACATGGTCGATGATCTCAGCCTTGATAACGGCCTTGACATCCTTTCCAATGGCCAACGTGTCGCCATGCGACAAAAGGACTTCACCGAACTCAACTTTATCACCGGCGTTGCCCGCGATACGGGGAACGTACAAAGTCTGGTCCTTTTGGACTTTAAACTGCTGTCCGGCTATTTTCACGACTGCTAACATAGTCTGTATTATTAGGGCTGCAAAATTACGGGTATTTCACGAAAAAAAGAAGAAAGCACCCGAAAAAACTGCCGCGGACGGCAAATTTACTGCTTTTCCCCCGACCGGCCACCTTCCACCCCCCCTTGGCACCTCATTGTCAGTTGATTAATTTCATGTAGGTTTGCCCGCATGAATATGAAGATCAAATCATTCCTTGCCCGGCCTTTTGCATCCTATATGTATAAGGCCATACAGAAGGGGATGACTACGGCTATAGCGGATCAGGAGGCTATCTTCAAGGAGTTGTTGCAGGTAGGCAGTAAGACGGTTTTCGGAACGGAACATCGCCTGGGCGAAGTAAAAACCTACGAAGAATTCAAGCAGGCGGTTCCCATCAGGGACTACGAGCAATTCTCCCACTATATCTCTATGATCAAGGAAGGCAGACACAATGTGCTATGGAAAGGCCTTCCCATCTATTTCGCCAAGACATCCGGCACCACCAGCGGCATCAAATACATCCCAATCTCCAAAGACTCCATCAGCAATCATATCAACACAGCCCGGAACGCATTGTTGTGTTATATGGCCTCCACTGGCAATACCGCTTTTGCCGATGGAAAGATGATCTTTCTGTCCGGTTCACCCGAACTCGAAAGGGTAGGGGGGATCCCCACCGGCCGGTTGAGCGGAATTGTAAATCACCATGTCCCGGGTTATCTCCGGACCAATCAGCTGCCATCCTACGAGACTAACTGCATCGAAGATTGGGAGACTAAGCTCGACAAGATCGTCGAAGAGACCATCACCCAGGACATGACACTCATCAGCGGTATTCCCCCGTGGGTTCAGATGTATTTCGACCGGCTTACCGAGCTCAGGGGCATGCCCGTGAAAGATATCTTCCCCAATTTCTCCGTCCTCGTTCATGGTGGGGTCAACTTCGAACCCTATAAAAACCGCCTGTTCGAAAGTATCGGCAAGAAGATCGACACCATCGAGACGTTCCCGGCCTCCGAAGGTTTTTTTGCTTTCCAGGATACGCGTGAAGAAGTTGGCCTCCTCCTCAACACCAACAGCGGCATTTTTTTTGAATTCATCCCCGCCGCCGAGATCGGCAAAGAAAATCCTGCCCGTCTCTCCCTCAAGGACGTTAAAACGGGTGAGAATTATGCCCTCGTGGTAAGCACTAATGCCGGTCTCTGGGGCTATAGCATCGGGGATATGGTCCGCTTTACCTCGGTGGATCCGTATCGCCTCGTTGTCACCGGACGAACCAAACACTTTATTTCCGCCTTCGGCGAACATGTTATAGGTGAAGAGGTGGAATACAGTTTGCTGAAAGCAGCGGAAAAAGTCGGCTTGCAAATCACCGAATTCACGGTAGCTCCAATGATCAGCCAGGAGAAAGGGAAGTCCTATCACGAATGGTTCGTCGAGTTCGACAGCGTGCCTTCCGACCTCACCGCCTTTGCCGGCCTGGTGGATAGCAATCTCAGAGAGAAAAATATTTATTACGATGACCTCATTTCCGGCAATATTCTCCTGCCGCTCAGGATCCGTCCCGTTAAAAAGAATGGCTTCATCGATTATATGAAATCGATAGGAAAGTTGGGTGGTCAGAACAAAGTACCCCGCCTTAGCAACGACCGTAACCTCGTTGCCGGACTAGAAAAATATACGGAATAACATGCAAAATGTCTCACCCAAAAAGCGCATCGCTCTTTTCGGCTCTACAGGCTCCATTGGCAAACAAGCCCTTGAGGTCATAGACGCCAACCCCTCTTTATTCAGCGTGGAAGTGCTCACGGCTCACAGCAACGATGAATTGCTGGTCAGACAGGCCTTGCACTTTCAGCCGGATATCGTCGTGATCGCGGATGACAAAAAATATGCATCCGTAAAAACGGCGCTTTCCGGTCATCCTATAAAGGTGTTCGCGGGCGAAAAAGCACTCGAAGAAGTGGCGGCCTTGGATGTATACGATATGATGCTGGCCGCGATCGTCGGCTTTGCCGGTCTTCGGCCTACGCTAAAAGCTATTGAGAATGGGAAAACGATCGCGCTGGCGAACAAAGAGACCCTCGTGGTGGCCGGCGATATCGTCATGCAGAAAGCCCTGGAGAAAAAGGCCCCGATCATTCCCGTGGATTCGGAACATTCGGCGATCTTTCAGTGTCTCGTCGGTGAGACACGCAGCCGTATCGAGAAGGTCATCCTGACCGCTTCCGGTGGCCCCTTCCTCGGCAAGAAACCCAACTTCCTGGTCAACGTCAAACGCGACCACGCCCTGCAACATCCTAATTGGAGCATGGGAGCCAAAGTCACCATCGACTCGGCCACCCTTATGAACAAAGGGCTCGAGATGATCGAAGCGAAATGGTTGTTTAACCTCCAGCCGGAACAGGTCCAGGTGGTTATTCACCCTCAGAGCATTATCCACAGCATGATCCAGTTCGAGGATGGAAGCATCAAAGCGCAAATGGGTTTGCCCGATATGAAATTGCCCATCCAGTACGCACTGAGCTTTCCGCGGCGCCTGCCAAGCAATTTTCCCCGATACGATTTCCGCAAGCCCAACACGCTCAGTTTCGAAGAGCCGGATACCCGGACGTTCCGCAACCTTAGCTTGGCCACCGATGCCCTGCACAAAGGCGGCAACCTTCCCTGTGTCCTCAATGCGGCTAACGAGATCGCAGTGTTCGCCTTCCTGCGCAATCGCATCGGTTTCCTGGATATGACGGACCTCGTTGAGCGCACCATGCAGGAAATGCCGTTTATCGAGCATCCCACGTTGGAGGAATATTTTGACAGCGATGGAGAGGCGCGTAATTTTGCAGCTTCTTTAATAAAGTTGTAGCGAAAGCCAGAAAAATTTTCCAGATATTTGATAACTATGGTACTATTAGCAATAGATTGGGGTTCGGTGGGTATGAAATTGATCCAGTTCATTTTGTCTTTTTCTATCCTTGTGATTCTCCATGAGTTAGGTCATTTCCTTCCGGCCCGGTGGTTCAAATGCCGTGTAGAAAAGTTTTACCTGTTCTTCAATCCCTGGTTTTCTCTTTTCAAAAGAAAGATCGGTGAGACCGAATACGGCCTTGGCTGGATCCCTTTCGGCGGCTATGTCAAGATCTCCGGGATGATCGACGAGAGCATGGACAAGGAACAGATGCAGAAACCGGCCCAGCCATGGGAGTTCCGTAGCAAACCCGCCTGGCAGCGCCTGATCATCATGCTGGGTGGTGTCACCGTCAATGTTCTTCTGGCATTTGCCATCTTTATCATGATCATGTGGGTATGGGGGGAGAAATACATTCCGGTACAAAACCTTAAATACGGTATATACGCCGATAGCCTGGGTCGTAAGATGGGCTTGCAGGATGGAGACAACATTATTGCCGTCGCCGGTAAGCCCGTGGAACGGCAGGGAACTGTAGGTTCGGAGATGATCATGAACGAGGCCAAAACCGTTACCGTCGTGCGGGACGGGCGTCAGATCGAGCTTCCGGTCCCTCCTGGTCTCATCGGCCAGCTCAATAAGAACAGGCTGCAGGGATTTGCCTACCCGCGTTACCCCATGATCGTCGATTCGTTGCTTTCGAATTTTAAGGTCATAAAAGGCGGCCAGCTTCAAAAAGGCGATACCCTGATCTCTTCCGAAGGTTACCCCATTCAGTATATCACCGATCTGGCTAAATACGATACCGCATTTGAACACCTCAAAGGCAAAACGACCCGGGCACTGGTCTTCCGCCGCGGCAAGGACACCATCCAATCGTTGGTAAACTTTGATGAAAAAAAGGGAACGGGTATCCATTATATGGACATGGAAGATGTTCTTGGAAGCGTACACATCGAGTACTCATTTTTGAAGGCTATACCCGCGGGTATTCATAAAAGCGTAGAAACGCTCGTCAACTATATCCGCAACCTGAAACTGCTTTTTACCTCCAAAGAGGTCAAAGCCCAGGATTCGCTCGGCAGCGTGATCAGCATTGCCAGTGTCTTCCCCTCCATGTGGGATTGGCAGAGCTTCTGGACGCTCACCGGCATCTTCAGTATCCTGCTGGCATTCATGAACGTGTTGCCCATTCCCGCCCTCGATGGCGGTCATGCACTTTTCACCCTGGTCGAAATGATCTCCGGCCGCAAACCCAGCGATAAATTCATCGAATATGCCCAGATGGTCGGCATGGTGCTGCTCTTCGGTATCATGATCTACGCCATGGGCTTGGATATATTCCACGCGTTCAAATTCAAGTAAGGGTCCGAAAAATTTCGTATATTTGCAGTCCTCCCGGCGCGCCACCGGGAACATGGGGCTGCCTTGGTTTTGACAGCATAGATCTTTGAAGGTGCAAGCATGTCGTGCGTTGGATAATTAGCACGTTAATCTGAATATTCAAACTTCAAATGGCAATACTCAGTATGCCATGGCTGCCTAATCAGTGATTAGATAGTCATTTGGGCCGTGCTGGCCGGTTCGCCCGATACCACGCTGCACCGCCGACTCAAAACAAACTCGGGATGCTGCAACAGAAGGCTGTGACTGTTGCTTAAGACCATTCAGCTAAGGAGACGTTTGGTTTGTCCGGTCCCGGCCGCCTCCCGACAATCAATGCCGGAATAAGCATGTAGAAAGCCTTTGGCGATTATGTTTGGACAGGGGTTCGACTCCCCTCAGCTCCACCTTTTTTTAAGCCGCTGATTTTCAGCGGCTTTTTTGTTGATGCGGGACGAGCAATTAGGATGATCGAACTTGAACAAACTTGAATAGGTCGGCGATGGATCGGGAAATTGGAAATCCGCTAGCTTTAGCACCAGGCCATTTTTTTTTGCCATATTCATGTCCCATGTACACCACAATTGATTCCTCACGACGCCATGATCCGGCTAAGTACGCCGGGTTTTATGGTTTACTTTGTGCATTGATGCTACTGGCTTCCTGTCAAACAGCGCCGGCAAAACGATACGGTTTTCTTACGATGCTTGGGCGGGATACGATTTCGGTAGAGACCATAATCCGCCAGGGCAATACGTTAGAAACCGAGGAGGTGGATCGCTTTCCACGGGTTCGGATACGTCATACCGTAGTTAAGCTAAACGACGATGGCGGCATCCGACACCTGGAAATGGAAATTCACACCCCCAGTGAACCATCCGCCGAGCGGGACCGGACAGTAGTGGCCGAAGTCGCCCATGACAACGTGCACCTTTCCAAAACAGACAGCACCGGTACGGTGAGCCGGGATTTCCCCACGGGCGGCAGCATGGTAGTGGCACACGTGCCGCAAATGTATAGTCTGTATGAGCTTTACTTTGCCGCGGCGTCGAAGCAATCGGCGGCATCAAAGCTTGCGGCCGGCAGTCCTGTGCAGCTACGGCAGTTTTATATTGACAGGGAATTTGACCGGTTTCCGCTGGGCCACGCCACGGTAACCCCTATGGGGAACGGCAAGGTAGAGATTACACACGACTGGCTTTCCGGAACCGGCGAGGCCGTCATGGACTCAGCCGATGACATGCTAAGTTATTCGGGCGACCGGACTACCTACAAAGTGGAGGTAAAACGCCTGGTCGAAGCACCCGACGTAAGAGCTATCGCTACCCGTTTTGAGACAATAGAGTCAGCAGGTGGCAGCGTAAGATCATTAAGCGTCCGGGATACCGTTCGGGCGCAAATAGGTAATGTCCTGTTCACCATCGATTACGGCAGGCCGCTGGAACGAGGTCGAACCCTGCTGGGGGAGGTGATACCTTACGACCGGGTATGGAGAACAGGGGCCAATGCAGCCACACAGTTTACGACGACAGCCTCAATAAAACTGGGAGGCATCCAGGTTCCTGCGGGCACATACACGCTCTTTACAGCACCGCATACGAGTGGTGTCGATCTGATCGTGAACAAGCAAAGCGGAGAGTGGGGTACAGAGTACAATGGCTCATTTAACCTGGGTACAACAAGGATGACCAGTGAGGTGGCCACTACCGCTGTGGAAGAGTTTACGATATCCGTCATCCCCGGCGATCCCCGGCATGGTAAACTCGTATTCGAATGGGGGTCATTCAAGTGGATCGCGCCTATCGAAGTACAGTGAGATACGACTGCTTATTTGGACAGGCAGCCCCCTCGCATTCTACCGGGCCGATCCGACTATTTTTACGTCCCATCAGGTTATTTTTACCAGGGCTGTTGCGTGAACTTTGACGCACATCAAATCGATCTCACACCATGGAGACAGAAAAAAAGGCTCCCGATATCACCGGGCCGCAGGATGGACGGAATGTTTCGGTAGTCGGAGACACCTATCGTATACATTGACATGCTCATACCTCCCGGCGGTGGTCCGGGACCACACGCCCATCCAAATTTCCACGAATCCTTTTATGTGATCGATGGAGAGATCGAAGTGAGATCCGAAGCAGGTAGCACATATCCTCTGCCTGGTGGCGCCTTCGGGATTGGAGGAGTTTTTTCTGGAGATAGGCGCACCGGTAGCCGCAGGCTCTTTCCTTGCTCCCCCCGACGGCGAAGCCATCAGGAAAATCCTGCCGATCGCAGAAAAATATGGGCAAAAACTTTTTCCACCGGACTACCTGGGATAAACAATATACCCGCTTTTGGCCGCGGGCCACAGACGAAAAAGAATTATCTTTTGCCGATGGCAATCGTATTCGAATTCGAGGCGGGAAAAGGATTTCATTTTACTTCGACTTTCGCAAGACGTTTTGGCGCCGAAGCCAAGGGTGATTGTGTATCTCTTCCCCCCGCGTTGGGAACTGGCTTTATCCGGGAGATCTATCTTGACAACGGCTTGTCTCTATGCCTGCATCAGTATACGTTACGGCAGGATCTGATCCTGAGACGTCGTGGCACAGGAGCAACGGAAGTTTTGACGATGAAATTCGACTACGAGGCTTCCGGGTATGCTCTACCAGATCAGGGCCCGGGAGTTGATCTATCTCCTTTTCACCCGACTTCTCTCACGGAAGACGGGCGCTTCACTGCCGGTCGATCAAAAGGATATAAAAAAAATATACCAGGTTCGCGCAATCATTCTCGCCGATCTGAGTGTCCCACCCCACCTGCCTGAACTGGCGAGAAAAATTGGAATGAGCCTGACCAAAATGAAACAGATCTTCTGGCAAACTTTCGGTGATAGTATTTATAATTATTTCCAGAGCTGCCCCGAAGCAATTGAAGCCTAAGATCATTCCGTTCGCAGGCTGCGAACGGGATTCATAAGCGCCGCTTTCAGCGACTGATAGCTCACGGTAAGCACGGTGATCAGCAGGATGCCGGCGCTGGAGGCGCCGAAGATCCACCAGGAAAGTGGCGTATGATAAGCATAGTTCTCTATCCATTTATGCATCCCATACCACGACAGCGGCACGGCGATAACGATCGAAATGGCCGTAAGGCGGAGAAATTCTTTTGACAAAAGGCCCCAGAGGTTGACGACACCCGCGCCAAGGACCTTCCGGACACCGATCTCTTTTGTCCGTTGCTCGGCAACAAAGGCAGCGAGCCCAAAGAGACCAAGACAGGAGATGAAGATGGCAAGCCCGGTGAAGACGGCGGCAAGATTGCCAATGCGCTCCTCCGCCGCGAATTTGGCCGCATACTCCTGATCGACGAATTTATAGATAAAGGGGCTGGCGGGGTTGTATTTTTTAAAGATGGGCTCCATCTGCGCGAGGGCTGCGTGGGTGGTCAGACCCGGTCTTATCTTGACGATAATGGCTCCCCCGGTGTACCTGCCCCCTACAAACACTGCGGGCATTACCGTGTCATAAGGGGAGGCGTTCACGATATTGGCAACAACGCCGATGACATGATAGTCCGTGCCAAACAACTTCACTGCCAACCCCACGGGGGCTCTGACGCCCATGTCTTTGACGGCTTTTGCATTCAGAATGACGCCATTGCTATCGGTAGGATAATCCCGGGAAAAGTCGCGGCCGGAGACGATGTGCCAACCGATGGTACGACCATAATCCGGGGTGACATCGACGTTGTTGAAAGTAACGGCGATCTGTTCGGGTCGTTTGCCGGGCCAGTCCATCATATTGCCATACGCGAAATTGGTGAGCGTCATATCGGACGCCGCGACGTCGGCGGCGAGACCGCTTTGTATCAGCTCGGTACGAAGGGCCTCATAGCGCGCACGGATCTCGGGTGTATTCATCTCGACGGTGAGAAGGCCTTCACGGGTATAACCCACTGGCCGGTCCTTGGTAAACAGGATCTGCCGGAAGACGATGATCGTGCCAATGACGAGGGTGAGCGAGACGGTAAACTGCAAGACTACCAACACCTGGCGTGGCAGCGAGGCCAGGCGGCCGGCCTTGAAAGACCCCTTCAGCACCTTGACGGGGTTAAAGCTGGAGAGATAAAAGGCGGGATAGCTGCCAGCTAAGAGGCCGGTTACCAGCGCAAAACCCAGGAGGGCGAGCCAAAAGAAAGGTTCGCTCCAGGGGATTCGCATTTCCTTCGACGCCAGCTGGTTGAAAAAGGGCAGGACGAGCTGGACGATCACAAGCGCAAACGCGGCCGCGATAAGCGCAACCAGCACCGATTCACCCAGGAACTGAACGATGAGCTGGCGGGTGAGGGAGCCAACGGTCTTACGGATGCCCACCTCCTTGGCGCGTCGCTCGCTGCGGGCCGTGGACAGGTTCATAAAGTTTATGCACGCCAGGAGAAGGACAAAGCCGCCGATGATACCGAAGAGCCAGACAAACCGGATGGGGCCGCCGTCGGGTTTACCATTTTTAAAATCGCTCCAAAGATGGGCCTTGTCGAGCGGATAGATAAAGGCGTCCTCATGGTATTCTGTGAAGTGGGGACTCGGTACGTGGCGAACCCTCGCGGTGGCTTGTTCGGCCGTGACGCCTGGTGCCAGTTCCACGTAGAGATTGCCGTTATGATCGCTCCAGTCCGTATTTGCATTGCGGTAGTTATTGACCTTGTTGTCCCAGGGAAGGATAGCCTGCAGACCATAAAATGTAGTATTCCGGGGCAGGTCCTGATATACACCGCCGATCCTGAATTCAACCTGGTTGCCGCCTTTTACCGTCTTCCCTATGGGGTCGGCACTCCCGAAAAGGGCAGTTGCCAGGGATTGGGAAATAAGCGCCGTGGAGGGGTCCCTGGCAGAGGCGAGAGCACCCTTGACAAAGCGAAAACCGAATATTTGCGGCAGCTCCATCTGCGCCCAGACCACCTTGCCGGATACCACCTTTTCCCCATAGCTCATAAGGGCATCGAAGGGGGAGCCACCCGTGAGGGCGGTATGGGTAAAGAGATCCGAATACTGACTGCGAAAGACATTCCCCCATGGCATGGGGATAACTTCGCCTGTACCGTTCTGCTCATTCAGATAAGTGTAATGCATGGCGATCCCTATCCGCCGGTGGTCGGGGGCATAGTGATCGAAACTGAGCTCGTCGGTGATCCAGAGGCCGATGAGGAGGGTGATCGCCATACCGGCGGTGAGGCCGGCAATATTGATAAAAGAATGCACTTTGTGTTTCTGAAGATTGCGTAGGGCAATAGTGAGAAAGTTTCTGAACATGCCTTTGAATTTGGAATATGGCTCATTAGCCGCCAAAAAGATACCATTTTCTAAAAGTTTTAATAATCAATTAGTTGCATTTTTATAAGTTGGTTAATTGTCCGGTTCCGCACACCCCATGTTCGATATGGTGTCAGGTTTTTTAAGTATATTTTGGAATGAAACGCCACTATTCCCGCCGCGAGTTCCTCCTTTTGAGCAGCTCCGCCACGCTTGCCACAGCCTTGCCATTCGCCACGCATGCCTTCGCGAAATCGGCCACTTCCCCCAGAATTGCCGTGCAGCTCTACACCATTCGCGACCAGATAGCCAAAGACATGCCCGGCAGTTTACAAAAACTTGCCTCCATCGGCATCCACACGGTTGAAACAGCTTTCTGGCCAAAGGGCACCACGGTCGGGCAAGCTGCTAAAGCTGTGAAGGCTGCTGGCCTGAAAGTCTGCTCCTCTCATGTGGAGATTCCCATTGGCGACAAAAAAGCCGCTATGCTCGAAACCGCGGAAGCATTCGGCAGCAAACGCATGATCTGGCATGGTTGGCCCGAAGACAAACGATACAGTAGTCTCGATGGTACCAAAGAATTGATCGGCATCTACAACGAAGCCGGTGCCTTTGCAAAAGCCCATGGCCTGCAATTCGGCCTGCATAATCACTGGTGGGAATATCGCAATAAGGTCGGCGGTCGCTACGTCTACGAATGGTTGCTGGAAGGCGTGAGCGATGACGTCTTCTTCGAATTGGACACGTACTGGATCAAGGTCGCAGGCCACGACCCTGCCGGAATTATTACGAAATTCGGCCCGCGTGCCAAATTCCTTCATATGAAGGACGGCCCCGCGGTCTATAACGACGCGTTGATAAAAGACAGACCCGATCCGATGGTGCCACTCGGCCGGGGTACTCAGAATGTTCCGGCTATCGCCAGGGCCGCAAGACCCAACATCGAATGGATGGTCATTGAAATGGACGTCGTCGCGATGGATGTTTACGCAGCAATAAAAGACAGCGAAGATTATCTCATGCAAAACCAATTTGCGACGGCTTAATAGACGCTGGCTCTGGCACCGGTCGATCGGCATATTTATTCATGTCTACAGGATAATTCTTCCTGATCCGCTTGTACATGTAGAAGCTGTTCATGAAAAGAGAAAGAAATAAGGCTCCCATCCGCAAGGTTACCAGGCCACGAAGGATGCGCTTTAACCCGGCGTCCCCCTAAAAGGTGTCATCACACTGAGGCGATAAACCCTGCCATGACGGCAATGCCTCTTTTGTGGATCGCCGCCACCGCGGCCTTATAATGCTCGATCTTGTTCTGGCGCTTATGCGCATCCGCGAGGCTTTCCTTGTCGAAAGACTCGATGCCCAGAAATACCCCGATACAACCCGACTCCCGCATCAGGTCGAGCAGCTTGTCGTCTTTGGCGATATCCAGGCTTGCCTGGGTTAGCCACCATTTTTTCAGCGGCTTCAGCTCCGTCAGCAGGGCATGGATATACTTCCGGTTGATGGTATCGTAAACAGACATCCCCTGGTCGCCTGGATCACTTTCCGGATAAAGAACTTGTTGGACAATAGATCATACCGCGGTGTCGGCAAATTTTGCATGTCGCAGGGCCGGCCGGTATAGACTCTTTTCATTCGGCCAAGCTGAAGATCTGCCAATAGTTCGACCCATGCCGTTTCGGCCTCTCCCGTGACAAATCCAAGGTCAAGCCTCACCAAAAGACTCTTTGCTTATCCGCGCGGCAGGGGCGGAACGCTGTGGAGAGCCACCCTGTTACCTTCGGTATCGATAAATACGGCCATGTGTCCATATTCTGGTGAGATCTCGGTTTTGGGAACAACGATCTTTCCCCCGGACGCCTCGATCTTGTCGAGCACCCGCTGAACATCGGGGTTGGCGTTCAAATAAACGAGCGGACCGTCGGAGTCGGAAGGCTTGTAAATTCCTGCAGCCAGCGCGAGCGCGCCGCCGATACCGGTCATGGGGTCCTCGATGGGAAACATCCGCATCCTGATATGAGGTGTCTCCAGTGGTATCATGCGGATATCCAAAATAGTCTCGTAGAATTTTTGAGCGCGGTCGAGATCGATGGCCGGCAGTTCGAACCAGCTGACAGCATTTTTCATGGTCATAAACAATTGTTTTGTTAAAGGTATTTATTTCCGTTTTGTCTTCCCGCCCTTCGACCGGATCACCTCATCATAAGCGGACAATAATGCCTCCATGACAATATGTTGTGGAACCCGATCCAGCTCGAACGTCGTCGCCCCCTTTTCACCCCATTTGTTCGGGACAGGATAGATAGCCTTATCCATCTGGCAAAAGACAGCCTGTTCCTTCGGCGTGAGAAAAATATTAGCCGTGTTGTCTTTCTCGAGGTAAGTACTGAACATACGCCTCCCGGTCACCTTGAAACCTACCCGTTCAAAGTGAGGCACCTGTTCCGTACCGGGAAAGGAGAGCGCCATTTCCGCAAACTGCCGGCTCGTGATCATTTAATTAGAAATATACAAAAAAATCGCTGCAGCAAATGTCTGTCGTTTTTTTCGTTAAATTCCGGCGTGGCTTAACTATAAATTGCCCCACTATGCGAAAAATTGCGATGTTCTTGCTGATCGTTGGAGTGGCGATCGTGATCGCAGCCATCTATGGCGTCGGTCACGATCAGGTGACCTATAGCATCAGTCCCGAATATTACACCAAGTACAAGTTCATCCAGTTCAACCTCGCGGACTCGGGGGCGGCGCAACACATGACGCAGCCACGCAGCGCCGTGGTCATGGTCGGCGTCAAGGCCTCCTGGTGGATGGGCGCGATGATCGGCGCAATACTCGGGTTGTTTGCTCTCCTGTTCCGCGATGCGGATCGGATGTTCCAGTCCGCCATACAGGCATTGGGCATAGCTCTTCTGGTCGCCATCCTGAGCGGTGTTATCGGTTATCAATATGGCCATGGAACCCTCGCAGTAAGAGGCGTCAGCTGGTGGATACCACCAAATGTGACCGACCGGCCCGCTTTCATTACCGCCGGAACGATCCATAATGCCAGCTATCTTGGCGGCGCAATCGGATTGCTCGCGGGGATCATCTTTCTTTTGATCAAAAAAGCCAGGCTCCGAAAACGCTCATGACCATTCAAAAGAACGCTTCGTATCGCATAGCCGTGATCATGTTTTTTTTTATCAACGGCTTTCTCTATGCTAACTGCACCTCCCGCTTACCCGAGCTAAAGGCGCATTTCGGGGTATCTAACAGCGTCCTGGGAACCATGCTGTTTATGACAGCTATCGGTGCCCTGGTCGCCATGCCGCTCACCGGCTGGCTGTCCACGCGCCGTAATAGTGGGCAGCTGGTGATCTATGCGGGCTTTCTGTTTTGTTGCGCCGTCCCCTGCATTGCCTTTTCGCCCTATATCTGGCTGGGCCGCATGAGCTTTTTTATGACCGGCTTTTTCTCCGGCGCGATGGATATCACCATGAACGCACAGGCCGTACTGGTAGAACGCATCTTTAAAAAGACCATCATGTCGTCCTTCCATGCGGCCTTCAGCATCGGTATGGCCATCGGAGCCGGAACGGGCGCCTTGTTTGCCGATTATCACTACCCGCTGCAAAGCCATCTCGTGTATATGGCGATCTTCAGCATCTTGGCACTGGCTGCTGTCGTGCCGGCCCTCGCGCGGAACCAGGGCAGCCAACCGGCCATTGAAAAAGGATCTGTGGGTAAAAAAAAGATACCTCTCGGCATCTGGCTCCTCGCCATCGTAGGTTTTTGCGGGATGACGGGCGAGGGCTCGATGGTAGACTGGTCGGCCATTTATACCAATACCGTCGTCGGCAGCACCAAAGCATTCAGCGCGCTGGCCGTCGGCGCCTTTGCTACCGCGATGACCATCGGCCGCTTGTTTGGGGATCGGCTGATCGATAAAGCCGGTAAACAAACCGTGTTATTTTGCAGTTGCTTCGCCGCTATTGCCGGCCTTGCGCTGGCGTTACTGGTAGTTTCCGCACCTGCGGCCATCGCCGGATTCTTCCTGGTAGGAGCGGGGCTATCCAACGTCGTCCCGATGACCTACTCCATGGCGGGCAATATCAAAGGTGTAGAACCGGCTGCGGGTATCGCCTTCGCAAGCACCATCGGCTATAGCGGATTCTTTATAGGACCACCGGTGATCGGCTACCTCGGTGACGCCCTTGGCCTGCGGATCGGCCTTTGCTTTACTCTGTTCCTGCTATTGATCATGCTGTCGGTGATCCTCCTTATCACACGCTATGCAAAGACTTCGCCTACGCGGTCACGGTCAGAGGAAGTGTAACCAGACGGTGTTCCGGGATCGGGATGCTCTCCGGGGCTGGACTGCCCGGATATTGGAAGAGCACGATACAACGATGCGCTTCAGGATGGTAAACCTGTACGATCGCGGAACCCGCTGGTTTGTGAGTGGTGTCCAGCACAATGACTTGTTGACCGGGCGAAAATTTCATGTAGTCAAGGTACTTTTTTTCCCTGCAGAACCCCCGGGGATTTATGAACAGCCTGTGCATAAGCGCGCGCCAAGAACCCCACTGAAACCAAATTGCTGGTTATCAGCACAAATTATACTTGAACAGGATTGAACCGGCTTTGAACCCCCACGAAGCGCCCTCAACGCCCATGGCCAACCCATTTGGAGTACCCCCGCCGCCTGCCTGGGACAAAAACCGCCATCCGACACCCCACAGATCTTCGCCTTGCATCTCCTGACGCAAAATGACACCTTCGCCTTCGACCGCGTCGCCTTCTCCGCCGACGGCCGGGAATTCTATTACCCATCAATACCCCTGGTTTCAACGGCGACTTTTATATCGCCCCCGACGAATCCTATATGATCGTCAGCGCCAACGAAACAAAGGACTTCGAATGCGAGCTCTACATTACCTTCCGGCGCAAAGATCATACGTGGACCAAACCGGTGAGTCTCAGCCCGCTGATCAACAACGGCACCGCCCATCGCTGGGGCCAGTACGTGACACCCGATGGAAAATACCTCTTCTATTCCTATGGCACCAGCCCAAAAGATTGCCATATCTATTGGCTACGATTCGACCACCTGCTCGAAAAGCTGCGACGCGGGAATCTTTAGTATATTTAGTTATGAAACGCTTGCTCCCCCTCGTCGCCATCGGCATGGTCCTTGCCTGCCAGACCCCGCAAAAGAAATTACCCCGAATCGCCATCGCCGGCCTGGGGATCGAATCGAGCACTTTTTCGCCCGCGATTACAGATGAAGCGGCCTTCCACGCCAAATACGATACCGCGGTATTCTCTACCTATCCGTTCATGGCGGTAGACTCTCCGCTCCGGCAAGAGGCAACCTGGATCCCTACTATCGTAGGACATGCCCTCCCCGGCGGCGCCGTCACGAAAGCAGCCTATGAGTCGCTGGTGAACAAAACCCTCGACTCGCTGAGAAAATACCTGCCCTACGACGGACTTTATTTCGATATCCACGGCGCCATGAGCGTCGTTGGCCTCGATGACCCCGAAGGGGATTTTATCAAGCGTATCCGCAAAGTAGTAGGCAAAGGCACCATCATCTCCACCTCCATGGATCTCCACGGCAATGTCTCGATGGACCTGGCGGCCAACACCGACCTGATCACCGACTATCGGCTAGCCCCACATGAAGATGCGATGCAGACCAAAGAGCGGGCGGTGACCGACCTGCTGGACCGGATACAAAGCGGAAAAGGAAAACCCGCCTACAAGGCCTGGATCCCGATCCCTGTGCTGCTGCCCGGCGAAAAGACCAGCACCCGGATCGAACCGGCTAAAAGTGTTTTCAAGGCCATCGACCCCACCCTGGCTCAACCCGGCATCATCGACGGTGGTATCTGGGTGGGCTATCCCTGGGCCGATGAACCGCGTAATCATGCGGTAGTCGTAGTCACAGGCGACGACAAACAAAAAGTAACGGCCGCCGCCGAAAAGCTCGCCCATAGCTTTTGGGATGCCCGCACCGGTTATGCCTTCGTCGCGCCGACAAGATCATGGGACGAAGCCCTCGACAGCGCGCTGGCCAGCAAACGACATCCCTTTTTCATTAGTGATATGGGGGATAATCCTACCGCCGGCGGCGCGGGGGACGTTACCTGGACGCTCAATCAGTTGCTGGCCAATCCGAAATTTGCATCTCCAAAAAACCCCTCGCTGATCTATGCCTCCATCCCCGGTCCGGAATTGATAAAACAAGCAATAGCCGCAGGGGTAGGCGGGAAAGTAGACGGCTATGCCGGCGCCAGGATCGACGGTCGTTATTCTCCTCCGGCACATCTAAAAGGCACCGTCGAGTCCATCGTTTACGGCGATAAAGACGCCGAGGTGGAATCCGTGATCCGGGTCGGGAGCCTCCATATCATCGTAACCCAAAAACGCAAACCCTATCACAAAGAGATCGACTTTACCAGGCTCGGACTGACGCCACGAAAAACGGATATCATCGTTGTCAAGATCGGTTATCTGGAACCCGAACTCTATGCGATGCGTGCAGGCTGGATCATGGCCCTGACACCCGGGGGTGTCGACCAGGATATCGAACATCTCCCCTATAAACGCATCCAGCGCCCCATGTTCCCATTCGATAGAACGATGCCCGACCCCGATCTCTCTGCACGCATGGTGCCGTCATCCGATAGTTTGCCGTGAGGCCGCTTTCTTCTTATTTTTGTGGTATGGTGGCTGAAAACGACAGAAAATTTCTACTGGAAGCGATCGGGCTGGCGAAAGAAGGTGTCGAAAAAGGTGCAGGTGGCCCCTTTGGCTGTGTGATCGTCAAAGACGGCGTGATCGTCGGAAAAGGACATAATCAGGTGACTTCTACCAATGATCCTACCGCACATGCCGAAGTGGTAGCCATCCGCGACGCTTGCGCTAACCTGGGTGACTATCAGCTCACGGGCTGCGATCTTTATACCTCCTGCGAGCCCTGCCCGATGTGCCTCGGGGCTATATATTGGTCGCGACCCCGCCGCGTGGTCTACGCCTGCACCCGCCACGAGGCCGCCGATGCCGGCTTCGATGATGCGGTGATCTACCAGGAGATCAATATTCCCGTGGACAAAAGAAAGATCCCCTTCGACCATCAGTGCATCTCCGAGGCCGTAGCCTTGTTCGATTGCTGGAAGATCAAAGGAGATAAACGATTGTATTAGCTCCCGACGCCCTAACTTAGCGGCATGAGACCCGTAATCCTCCTCCTCGTTTTAAACATCGCAGCCGTGACCGCATTCGCTCAGCCGGAACTCGAGCCCTGGGGTAATCTCACGGGCATCCGTGTCGACGGTCAGCTCATGCCATTTGAAACAAGCCTGCACTTTACCGGCCCAAACGGGCTGACGCAGACGACCGCCAAAGAACGTCAAAATCCTCGCTATACCCGCCAGGGAAATACGCAGTTCGTCTATACCCATCTCGACAGTCTCTATTTCGTAGAAAAAGTAGAAGAACTCGGCAGAGGTGAAGCCAGGATCACCATCACCTGCACGGCCCATGCCGATATCCATGATCAACACGTCTTTTTCAGCGTAATACGGGCAAAACGTCAATGGTTGAAGATCGCATCTCCGGGGCATCCCGTGCTTCGTGACACAGTAGAAGGAACGCAGCTCCGCACCGATATCCCGATCGCAAACGGCGACCTCCAAAAGGGTGATTCTTCTCAACTCACGTTTACCATCACTGTCAACGGGACCATCGATCATCAGCCGGTACACCTGTCACTCAACACTGCAAAACCCGGCCGTCCCTTCGACGGACTCGGTGGCAATTTTCGCATCCAGAATACCAAAACCGATCCCCAGGTGATCGCTTATTGCCTGGATCATCTTCGCGTAACCTGGGGTAGGGTAGAGCTGCCCTGGCGTTTCTGGCAGCCGGTAAAAGACAGCGATCCCCTGGACTCTGCACTGGCTGGAAAACTCAATCCTGCCGTTCAACGCGCCGTCTATATGGCTGGCACCCTGGCCGAAAGAAAGATCCCGCTGATCGTCTCCGCCTGGTTCCCGCCCGAGTGGGCCGTGGAAGGCCCTCTGCGTATGCGCCCCGGTCCGGACCATATCTGGGGCAACGCGCTGAATCATGCTAACACGGACGCCATTTACAAATCGATCGCGGACTATCTCGTTTATTTAAAACAGCAGTTCCAGGTCGACGTCCGCTACTTCTCGTTCAACGAGTCGGATCTCGGGATCAATGTCCGCCAAACCGCCCTCGAGCACGATGAACTGATCAAAGGTCTCGGCGCCTATTTTGCCTCCCGCGGTCTGAACACCCGCGTCCTGCTCGGTGATAACTCGGATGCAACTACCTGGTCGTTTATAGGGCCCGCCATGAACGATCCCGCTGCCCGTCCCTATATCTCGATGATCTCCTTCCACTCGTGGCGGGGCTTCGATACCGCTACATTGCAAAAATGGGCCGACGCCGCGACGCAGCTGCATGTACCGGTGATCGTAGGTGAAGGCAGCATCGACGCTGCTGCATGGCATTACCCGGCAATCTTTCAGGAACCGGCTTACGCGTTAAAAGAGATCAGTCTATACACGAGGCTAATGGCTGTCTGTCAGCCACTAAGTATCTTGCAGTGGCAATTGACCTCCGACTATTCCCTATTGGCCGGTGGCGGCATCTTCGGCGACACCAGCGCCCTACACCCGACCCAACGTTTCTGGAATCTCAAACAGCTGGCGATGACGCCGCCGGGACTCTTCGCGATGCCCATCACCGCCAGCCGGCCGGATATCGCTGTTGCCGCCGTAGGCGATAACAAAAAGCAGAGCTACGCGATCCATATCGTCAACAACGGCGCTACCCGGCAGATGATCTTAACGGGACTACCTGCCGGCGTCGAGCTCCTCCGCCGCTATACGACCAGCCAGACCAAAGGAGCCGAGGAGGGTGCATCCGTGCACGTCTCAGGAGGACAAGCTACGTTCAGGGTGGAAAGCCAAAGCTTTGTCACCCTGCTAGATCCATAAGACGGCAATCGCGGCAAGTAATGCCGGCACCATGATCATTACCCCCAATTTCAGGAACGCACGGGCGCTAACGGTTTGACCCTCGCGGCGTAACGCTACCAACCACAATATGGTGGCCAGCGAGCCGGTAACGGAGAGATTGGGACCGAGGTCCACGCCGATCAACACGGCGCTGCGCACGACCTCCGGAACATGTGCTGCTTGTATGGCATCGGCCGCAATAAGCCCGGAAGGCAGGTTATTCATAAGGTTGCTGATCAGCGCGATGCCGACCCCGCTTCCCCAGGTGGCCCCGGCGACATTCCTCACCGCTGCATGCTGCAGCAGCTGCGCAAGCACCCTGATCAACCCCGTTCTATTCAATGCCTCGACAATGATAAAAAGCCCCGCTACGAGCGGCAATACGGCCCACGAGATCCCTTTGATGATCGCAAGGGGTGTTTTTCTGGCCTTGAACAACACGAATCCCGACGTCAGAACACCGGTGATCGCCGTCGGCAAACCCAGCGGAATATTCCAGGCCGAGGAAGCCAGCAGTACCACGGCCGTTATGGCAATCCCCCATGCCGCGCTCCGGCCGGTAGAGGTAAGCTCAGGCATGGCGATCGTTTCTTCCAGCGGTGTCTCCAGTTCCCGCCTTTGCGTCCGGAACAACAACACATAGGTCAACCCTATCGACAACACGGAAGCGGCCCCATACCGCGTCAACCAGTGCAGCAGGGACGGAAGCGAGCCGTCGTAGATCACCAGGTTGGCAGGGTTGGAGATAGGCAGTACAAACGATGCGGCATTGGCGATAAAGGCGCAGATCAATAAATAGGGCATAGGCCTGCTGACCTTGGCTGCCCTTACCGCTGCGGCCACAGCAGGCGTCAGCACCACCGCGGTAGCGTCGTTCGAAAGAAATACGGTGACGACGATACCTACCAGGTAGGTCAGCGTAAAAAGCCTTTTGGCCGATCCCCGGGCAAGCAGCACCGCCTTAGCCGCCAGCCAGTCGAAAAGCCGCTCTTCACGAGCTACTTCTGCCAGCAACATCATCCCAAACAAAAAGAGATACACATCCGTTCCTTTGCACATGCCGGCGCAGGCATCCGCGAGGCTGATTAATTGCAGCATGACCAGTAGAGCGGCTCCTGTAACCGCCCATACGGCCTCAGTGATCTTGAAGGGACGAAGGATTACGCCTGCAATAGAAAGCAAGGAAATGATCCAAATGACAACGGATTCAGACATGTACTTTTAACGTTTTTTTTCAGATGTAGAAATTTGGGCAAATCTTTCCACAACTTGCCAAATATTGGTTGTCAATACGTTGAAGATATGGTTTATGTGAGTATGCGCACGAAATTAATTTTTCTTCATATGCCATCCCGGGGAATTTACAAGGGAGGTCAAAACATAAATTTACGGCCAAAAGTCGCGGCATGGGTGACCCCAGGAAAATATTGCTAGTGGATGATGATGTGGATCATTTGTCGATCTCTAAATTGGTTTTGACGAGCCGGGGGTATAATGTGCTGGTCTTATGGAATATCGGAGTCTTGTTGGAAGTAGTGAAAGACTTCATGCCCGACCTGATCTTTATGGACCATCATATGCCGGAAATGGACGGCCGCCAGGCCACCCGGCTATTGAAATCCAACGACGCCACCAGGCATATCCCGGTAGTCTATTTCAGTTCGGCTGAGCACATAGAGCTGCTGGCCAGGGAAGCCGGTGCGGACGGCTTTTTGGCAAAGCCTTTCAAGATCGATCAGCTGATAGCGACGATCAATAAATACCTTTAAGCTTTCAGGCTCACCCGCACATGGAATTGATGCTGTCCGCTGGAGATGTCTATCTGACCGTCGTGCAGCCGGACGATCTCATTACATAGCCACAGCCCGAGTCCAGCGCCCCGCTGCACCAGGTCGGAACGAAAAAAGGCGACCTGGAGATTTTCCGTGCTTACTTTCTCTTCCCGGGTGGCATTCGTAAATTCTACCACCAGTTCTTCTACGTTCGTGGATCGCTCTACTTTACAGACTACCGCCGTGTCTTTGACCCCATATTTCGCCGCATTTTCCAGCAGGTTCAACAGCACGATCCGTATCTTATCTTCATCGGCTGTAAGCACAAAATCGACGGCTTCTTCATCGAACCGGATCACGGGCTGCAAATTCTTTTGACGCAACAACGGCAACAGCTGGTTGAATACCTTTACCACCAATACGCTGAGATCGAATGGCTTTCTGTACATCGATGGTGCTCCCACCCTGAGTTGGCTGACCACCAAAAATTCATTGACGATCTCCTGCAATCGGCTGATCTCCTCCAGCTGATTGCTCAGCAGCTGTCGTAATCCGTCCTCCAGCCCCTGCTTGCGCAGACCCACCTCGAGCTCTGTACGTAGGATGGCCAGCGGCGTCTTGAGCTCATGCGAGGCCGATCCAAAGAAATTCTGCTGCTGCTGCAGGGACTCGTGTTGCAAGGGCAACAAAAGCAGCCGGGCCAGGACGGAAGACAGCGTAACGGAGAGCAGGATGCTGAGGCAAACGATGACCCCGAGCAAATTGCGCAATTGCCGCAGATTATCGGCCAGCTGGCGCTCGCTCAGCTTGTCCAGGATCAGCATGGCATGGATATGCTGATAGCCGAAGAAACTTAAAAAAAGGCTCAAAAGGATGAACACCGTACTGAAGGCCAGCGTAATTTTTAGTTTGATGCCCATGGATGGTTGGGAATATGGGTTTAGCTTTTCGAAAGATCTCCTTTCAGCATATAGCCTTTACCGATCACCGTTTGGATCAGCGGCTGCTCGGCGTCTTTATCGATCTTCTTTCTGAGCTGATACATATGGACCTCTACGATATTGCTGCCGGGATCGAAATTGATATCCCATATCTTGTCGAGGATCTGCGTCTTGGTCACCACCTGGTTCGCATGGGTAACCAAAAATTCCAGCAGCGCGAATTCCCGATTGCTGAGATTGACCCTTTTATCGTTTACCAGCACCTCCCGGCTCCGCAGATTGACCTGCAGATCGCCGACATTGATCACATCGCCCGGCTGATTCAGGCTGCGACGTTGGATAGTCCTTATCCGGGCCAGCATCTCATCGAAATCGAACGGCTTCTTCATGTAATCGATTGCCCCGAGATCCAGAGCCTGGATGACCTTGTCCGTATCGCTCAGCGCGCTCAGCACCAGCACCGGCGTCTGGTTTCGGTGCTGCCGGAGATTGGAGAGGATCTCGAACCCGTTCATGTCCGGCAACATCAGGTCCAGGATGATAAGCTCATAATCCGTCGATAACGCTGCTTCCAAACCCTTGGAGCCGTCCGTGAAATGCTCACAGATATGCCCGGCCTCGGCCAGTCCGTCACAAAGGAACTGTCCTAGTTTAGCTTCGTCCTCGATCAATAGAATTTTCATCGCATTAAAGATAACGAATACCTCCTTCATCGATGGCGTTGCCAATGGTCGTACCCAAATTGCTTTGTTGGTTGTTATCGAGGATGAGCCATTGGCCGTTTTTCTTCCCCAGTTGCATCGGTGGTAGCAGAGAACCTTCATCCTCGCTGCTCAGCCGGATGTTCGTCACGGTGTAAATGCCCGGAGCCGTACACTGAACATCAGCCTTCATCGGAAACTTCAGAGAATGATCGTGAACGTCATACACGAAGTGGATCGTATGGTATTGCTGATCTTCCATACCAGCAATACATCTACCGGCATGCCAACCCCCCGGCGTCAGCAATTATTTAACAAAATGCTACAAGACCTTGATATGACAGCGCTTTGATTTACAATTCGATCCACACCGGAGCATGATCGCTGGATTTTTCCCAGCCCCGCACGTCGCGATTGACCCCGCCGGCTTTGAGGCGCTTGCTTATGCCCGGGCTTAAAAGAAAATGATCGATTCGCAGACCGGCATCACGGCCATAGGCATTTCGAAAATAATCCCAGAACGTATAGATCTTTTCGGTAGGATAAAGCGTCCTGATCGCATCCGTCCATCCCTGCGCCACAAGCGTGTGGAATGCCGCTCGGACTTCCGGCCGGAATAGGGCATCATCTACCCATTTCTCGGGTTTGTACACATCCAGATCCGTAGGCATTACATTGTAATCGCCGGTGAGTACCACGGGTCGACCCGAAGCCAGCAGGCTGGCCGCATGCGCCGTAAACCGCTCGAACCAGCGGAGCTTATAATCGAATTTCGGCCCCGGCGCGGGATTGCCGTTGGGCAGATACAAACAGCCGACAACGATCCCGTCGACTTCCGCTTCGATATAACGGCTGTGGATATCCTCCGGATCGCCCGGCAGGCCCCGGCGAACTTCGATGGGGTCACCGGAACGCGCGAGGATAGCCACCCCGTTCCAGCTCTTTTGCCCATGCCAGAGCGCATGGTATCCGGCATTCCTGATCGCCTGCTCCGGGAACTTATCCTGCGGAGCCTTCAGCTCCTGCAGACACACGATATCCGGCGAGGTCTCGCCCAGCCAGCGCAACAACACCGGCAGCCGTCCATTGACGCCATTGACATTATAGGTGGCTATTCTCATTGCTTTTTGCTGCAAGATACTATCTCGGCTGTTATTATGAGATTCGTAAATTGTGATCCTATGCGTAGCCATGGTTTTCTCAACTTGATCCTGATCTTCCTGGCAGTCACCCTCCTGCTGGACTGGTATGTGTTCAGCGGCCTGAAGACCCTCACCGCGGGCTGGCGATCGGATCGCTGGCGGCAGCTGGTTCGCTGGGGCTACCTGATCTGCTCGCTCGGCATCACCATAACCTTTGTCGCCGGGCTGGGCAGCTTCCGAACCGCCGCAGGCATGACCCCCTTCCACGAATGGGTGCTCAGCCTTTTCCTTACCCTGCTTCTCACCAAGATCTTCTTTTGCCTCGTGCTTTTCCTGGGGGATATCGGCCGGTTCCTTTATGGTCTGATCCACGCGCTGACCACGCGGCGCCCGGGCACAACCTCCGGCGAACCGTTCTTTCCCGCCCGCAGGCGTTTCATCAGCGAAGCGGCCGTCCTCATCGCCGCGGTCCCTTTCACCGGGTTCCTTTATGCCATGCTTAAGGGGAAATACGACTACCGCCTCCACAAGACCTCTCTCTTCTTCGAAGATTTGCCACCGGCATTCGACGGATTTACCATCACCCAGATCTCTGACATCCATTCCGGTAGCTTCGACAATATCCATGCCGTACAAAAAGGCATCGACATGGCCAAAGCACAGCGCAGCGACCTCTTCGTTTTCACCGGCGACCTGGTCAACAACGTGGCATGGGAGATCGAACCCTACCTGGACCGCTTCGGTGCGATCAAGGCGCCCTATGGACAATTCTCGATCCTTGGCAACCACGACTATGGCGATTATATTCAGTGGGATAGCGATAAAGAAAAAGCGGATAACCTGGAAAAGCTCAAGGAACATCATAAGACCCTCGGCTACCGCCTGCTGCTCGATGAACACGTGCTGCTGGAAAAGGACGGTCAGCAACTGGCGCTCATCGGCGTGCAGAACTGGGGCAGGGGATTCATCCAGATCGGCGACCTCGACAAGGCCTTACAAGGCCTCGACCCGGCCCTCTTCAAGATCTGCCTGTCGCACGACCCCACCCATTGGGAAGAAAAGATCCGTTTTCATCCTACGACGATACACCTCACACTATCCGGACATACGCATGGAGCGCAGTTGGGCGTGGAATCGGATAAATTCCGCTGGAGCCCCGTGCAATACCGCTACCTCGACTGGGCCGGACTCGCCAACGAAAAAGACCGGTATCTATATGTCAACCGCGGTTTCGGCTTCCTCGCCTTTTCAGGGCGCCTGGGCATCTGGCCGGAGATCACCGTGATCACATTGAAACGTGGTCGGCCGGCCTGACCTATACTCCCTCCAATCCATATTGTTTCAGCACCTCCGGCGGTACGCCTTCCCACTTCCCCGGGCTATTGCCTTTATACCCCAGGTCTTCGATCCCCATCTTGCTGGTGAAAAAACCTATCGCCGTGAGATCCCTGATCTTGTTGAAAAAGGCTACCCCCTGCTGCATCTCCGGCTTCGCCTTCGCGGGATACGCGATCTCACCCAGCATCGCCGTTTGCTGATCCGGCGTGCTGCCGATGAAGTCTTTGTCGTAACGGTTCAGACATTGTATATCCAGCCAACGCAGCCCACCCCGCATCGGCAGCTGATGCCCTGGCTCGTCTTTGACGATGAACTCGATAAAGGCCGGAACACCGGCATCCGAAGCACTACCGCTTTTGGCATCGCGCGGCAGGATGAGATCGGCGATCAGCGTGATCGTAGCCATTTCGTGCGCGTCGAAAAAGGTGGCCGCAGCCAGCTCCTTATCCCGCGCGATCTCGAAGTCCTGCCTGCCGGTTGTGTCCACCGTCACCCCCGCGTCGGCAAGCGGCGCCGGTTTGGTTTGGCATCCTTCCAGCAGCGACCCTACGGAGAGGGTGCCGATGCCCAGCAATCGTAAGCTGTCTCTTCTGTTCATACGATCAGATGTTTAATTGTTTCCGTTGTTGGATCAGGTATTCCGTGGTGCGCATCGACAAAGCCAGGATAGTAAGAGTAGGGTTCTTCTCCGACTGCTGCGTAAAAACGGATCCATCGGTGACAAAAAGGTTTTTGCAATCATGCGCCTGTCCCCACTTGTTGAGCGGCGCCTTCCGGGGATCATTCCCCATCCGGACCGTACCCACCTCATGAATACCCTTGCCCGGCTTGTCGAGCCCATAATTGGTCTCCGGCCCCGCAGGCGGCACCAGCGAGATGCCGCCCATCGCTTTCACGATGGCCGCTGAAGTCTCCTGCATATGCCTGGCCTGGTTGATCTCGTCTGAGGTCCATTTATACCGGAAACGAAGGACCGGGATACCGTATTTGTCGACCACTCCCGGATCGATCTCGCAATAGTTGTCTTCCCGGGCCGTAGCCGTCCCATGACAGCCTACGCCCGCCATGGTGCCATAGAACCGGCGATAATCTTCCTTCAACGAAGGCCCATAGCCGCCCCCATCCTTTGGCTTCCCATCGGGTCCGGGAAGATACCCGTTGAGATAAGGGACGATCTGTCCTTCGAATCCAAAATAGCCCCCATAGCTGGGCATCCACATGCCGCCAAAGACCTCCAGGTGATATCCACGCGGGAAATCCAATTTCTTATTGTCCAGCCACCAGGGCGCGTACAGATGCAGACTGCCCACTCCGTCCTCGTTGAACCGGGGTCGGCCCAATAGCTGCGGGAGCATGGCTGCACCGCCACCCTGCGTACTGTCATGAAGATATTTGCCCACGGCATTGCTGGCATTGGTCAATCCATTCGGATGGGCAGATGATCTTGAATTGAGTAGTATGCGCGCCGACTCGCAGGTGCTCGCAGCCAGGATCACGACCTTGGCCTTCACCTGGTACTCCTGCATATCGTCCTTGTCGATATAGGAGACGCCAGTAGCCAGCCCACTGGCGTCGGTGAGGATCTCCCGCACCACGGCACCGGTCTTCACCGTGAGATTGCCGGTCTTGATGGCCGGGATCACCAGGCAGGAAGACGAAGAGAAATCGCCATAGATCTTGCAGCTGCGGTTACACTGCCCGCAGAAAAAGCAGGCCTGCCTGTCCGAATTACCCGGCAACGGCGCAGTCATCACGGCGCCACGTCCTGCGATCACGGGAATACCCAATCCCTTTGCCGCCCTTTTGACGAACAGCTCGTTGAGCCGCGGTTTGGGCGGCGGCAGAAAGATCCCGTCGGGGTCATTCTCCAACCCTTCCATAGAGCCATATACGCCGATGAGCTTGTCTACCCGGTCATAATACGACCTGATCTCGTCATAGGTGATCGGCCAGTCGTCACCAACGCCATAACTGCTGCGGCATTTGAAGTCTTTGGGGCCCATCCGCAAAGCAATACGCGCCCAGTGATTGGTTCGCCCGCCAAGCATCCTGGCCCGGAACCACTGAAATTCCGAACCATCCTTTTGCGTATAAGGCTCCCCGTCGATCTGCCAGCCGCCATACGCGGCATCGAAATCCCCCAATGCCCGCGTGGCATTACCACCCCTCCGTGGACTTTGATACGACCACTTCAATTGCTGGGAGTCCTTGGCCGGGTCAAAGAAAGGACCCGCTTCGAGCATCAACGCCTTTATGCCTGCATTCGCCAAAATATAACCGGCCATGCCGCCACCGGCTCCCGAGCCGATGATGACCACATCATACACGGTTGAAGATTGTATTAACTGCATAGTCCGGCTTTTTCGACCAGTAATTTAGTTGCGGTGGTCCCGGCATAGTCATCCAGGTATTTCGCATCTTTTGTATACATTTTGAACAGACCGCCCTCATATTCAACACTAACCCAGCCGGTGAAATTAGCCCCCCGGATGATCTTGAACATGCGGCAGAAATCCGTCTCCTGGTCGTTGCCGGCGGCATCGAAGAGATGCGTCTTGGCATGTACCCCCTTGGCATAAGGCATCAATTCCGCAATGCCTTTATATCGGTCGTATTCCTCCAGGCACTTCGTCTTCATATAACCGGCGATATCCTGCGTCTCCGGCTTGGTCCGGTTCACACAGAAATTCCCGAAATCGGCGAGCGTACCGCCATGCGGACTGTTCAGCTGTTTCATCACACCGGCAAGCCAGGCACCGTTACACGAAATGCCCACGTGATTCTCGACGATCACATCTACGCCCCCATGCTGCCGCCCATAATCGATCAACCGGCCCAGGCTGTCCACCGCTGCACCCGCCACGGCATCCGGCGCCCCTTCTCCTTCTACATTCACCCGGATCATCGGACAACCCAGGGCGGCCGCCGCCTCGATCCATTTGTAATGGTTCTCCACGGCCTTGAGCCTGTTGGCCTCGTTGAGATCGCCCAGCACTCCCTCTCCATCGACCATGATCCGCAGATTATAGCTGCCCGTATCCGCCGCCCGCTTCTTCAGCTCGTTCAGCCAGCTGGCATCCCGCGCCTTATCGGCAAAGAACATGGAACAATAATCCAGCCCCGTTATCCCCAACGCTGCGGATTTCGCCGGGAAGTCCAGCGGATCGAGCTGCTTCGTCCAGAACTGGCTGGCAAATGAAAATTGTGAAACCGCGATCTTGAAGAATAGATCGCTTCGATCGGCAAGCAGTTGCTCGGGCAGGGAACCCGCAACCGCTATCCCCACGGCACCCATCGCGGCCTGACGGATAAAGTCTCTCCTGTTAGCTGTCATGGCAAGAAATTTAGGAAGATCGTTATTTAGTAAAACTTACAAAATAAAGATAATCTTATTTAGTAGAAATTACCAAATAAAGTTTGACGTACGATCTGGCGAAGGTTTGCTAATTTTATTCCATGATGAATGAAGCCGAATTCCGGGATTTTATACAGAATGGGTATCTGCACTATGTACCGCATGTCTCCATCGACTGCGCCATTTTCGGCTATCATGACCAGCAACTCAAATTACTGCTGATCCGGCATCGGTTCGTTGACGGCTGGTGTCTTCCAGGGGGGTATATCCTGCGAACGGAAACACTGGGACAGGCCGCCTCCCGGATCGTCCGCGAACGCACCGGCGTCGACAACCTGTTCCTGCAGCAATTCAAGACCTTCGGCGATCCCGACCGTGCACAGTGCAGTAAATTTGACGAAGAGCGATGGTTCCGGCTCACCGGCCTGCGCGATGGCTCGAAGAACTGGTTGATCGACCACACGATCTCCGTGGGCTTTTATGCGATCACGGACTTCTCCAAAACCGTTCTGCACACGGATATGGTCAGCACCGAAACCGCCTGGTTCGACATCGACCACCTCCCTAAATTGGAATTCGATCACGACCAAATGGTCAAAGAAGCCATGCACACGCTGCGACTCCAGCTGTATCATTATCCCATCGGCTACAACCTGCTGCCCGCGAAATTCACCCTTACGGAGATCCGCGCCTTGTACGAGACCCTGCTGGGGAAAAAATTGGATGTAAGCAATTTCCCTAAAAAGCTCATCGCCCTCGGCCTGCTGAATAAACTGTCCGAAAAACGCAGTATCGGCGCGCACCGAAGCCCCCATTTATACTCTTTTAATAAGACCCGGTACAACCAGGCCCTTAAAGAAGGTATCGTATTGAGTTAAAATAGTACTATGTAGGAACCGATCGCCCCCTTATATTTGGCCTCCTAATCGCCAAATATGAAGCTTTTCCTTCTCGCTGCCATGGTCCCCATGCTGACTTTCGCCGCTCCCAAACCCAAAACATACGAGCTCAGATCGCCCGGCGGCACCATCGTCGTCCATATCGTCGTAGATGAACACCTTCGCTGGTCCGTGGATCATAAAGGACAACCGGTGATCATTCCATCGGAGATCAACCTGCAATTGCAAGACGGCGAGATCCTCGGCGAGCATGTAAAAATTCTGTCCGCGCCGGCACAAGCCGTGAACACCACGATTACTCCTTTCAACTACAAAAAATCAACGATAAAAGATCAATACGACCAGCTCACCCTGAAATGCCAGGGCGACTACAGCATCGTCTTCCGCGCCTACGACGACGCCGTGGCTTACCGCTTCGTGACCGATAAAAAAGGCGAACTCCGGGTATCGAACGAGCAGGCCAATTTCAATTTCGCAAATGACGACAAGGCTTTTATTCCCATTCAATGGGACCTCCGCCAGGGAAAGAACTTCAATTCATCGTTCGAAGCGCTTTATCACGAGATCAACCTTTCGCAATTCCCAAAGGATTCGCTCGCCTTCCTCCCCTTGCTGGTCGATATCGGTGACAACAAAAAGGTCGCCATTTTGGAAGCCGATCTCGACGACTACCCGGGCATGTATTTACACCTCAACGCGACAGGAAAAGGGCTCAGCGGAGTCTTCGCTCCCTATCCGCTGAGCGCGCAGCTGCATAGCATCAACTATATCCCCGATAGCCGCGCCGACTATATCGCCAAAACCACGGGCCAGCGGAGTTTCCCCTGGCGTGTCATCGTCATCAGCGAGCAGGACAAGGATCTGCTCAACCAGGACATTATTCAGAAGCTGGCGGCATCACCTAAACTTAGCGACGTAAGCTGGATCAAACCCGGCCAGGTGGCCTGGGACTGGTGGAACAATTGGAACATTTCCCACGTCGACTTCAAAGCCGGCATCAACACTCCTACGTACAAGTATTATATCGATTTCGCCGCCGCTAATCACCTTTCCTACATCATCATGGACGAAGGCTGGTCCAATGATCTCGACCTGATGCAGATCTCGCCGCGGATAAACCTGCAGGAGATCATCGATTACGGCAAGACGCGAGGGGTAGGAGTGATCCTCTGGGCTACCTGGTATGCCGTGACACACCAGCTGGACAAAGCTTTTCCATTTTATGCGGGCATGGGGGTAAAAGGCTTCAAGATCGATTTCATCGACCGTGACGACCAAATCGCGATCGCTTCGACCTACAGGATTGCGGCAGCCGCCGCACAAAACAAGCTGATGATAGATTATCACGGTACTTCCAAACCCGCCGGCTTGCAGCGTACCTGGCCCAATGTTATCGGCTATGAAGGTGTCAAGGGACTGGAGAATTATAAATGGGCCGACGAAGACCAGCCCCGCTACGTGGTATCAATTCCCTTTATCCGTATGATGGCTGGCCCCATGGATTATACACCGGGCGCCATGCGCAATGCCACGCAGGCGGCATTCCGTCCGATCAACGACAACCCGATGAGCAAAGGCACCCGTTGTGCGCAGCTGGCCATGTACGTGGTATTCGAAGCACCGCTCCAGATGCTGGCCGATAACCCCACGATCTATATGCGCGAGCAGGAGTGTACCGATTTCATCACCAGCATTCCCACCACCTTCGATGAGACCGTCGCCCTCGATGGCAAAGTGGGCGAATACCTCGCATTGGCCCGGCGGAAGGGCGATACATGGTTTGTGGCCGCCATGACTAATTGGACACCACGCTCCCTCACTATCGATTGTTCCTTTTTGCCGGCAGGTGAATACGAAGCCGTGGTGTTCAGGGACGGTGTAAATGCCGATCGCGATGCCACGGACTATAAAAAGGAGACCATCCGTTTCAAGTCCGGCGATAAATTGCCGGTACAGCTGTATGGCGGCGGTGGCTGGGTGGCCCGCATTCAAAAACTATAAGCATGAACCGTACTTTATCGCCTTATTCCAAAGGATCTTTAAAACTGAAAAATCACCTGGTTATGGCACCCATGACCAGGAGTCGTGCAATTGACAATTGGCCTAATGAATTGATGGCCGAATATTATACCCAACGCAACGGTGCGGGATTGATCATTACCGAAGGCACTTCCCCCGCACCGGATGGATTGGGCTATCCCCGCATCCCCGGTATCTACTCCCCCGGACAAATCGAAGGCTGGAAAAAGACCACTGCAGGCATCCGTGCCGGCGGCAGCAAATCGTTTTTACAGCTGATGCACACCGGCAGGATTGGCCACCCCGATAATCTCCCCGAAGGCGCAACCGTGGTAGGGCCCTCATCCATCAGGGCGGCCGGGCACATATATACCGACAAGTCGGGGATGCAGGAATTCCCCGTCCCCAGGGCACTGACTACACAAGAGGTCGCACAGTTGATCGATGTCCATGTAAAGGCGGCTCAAAACGCAGTTGACGCTGGCTTCGATGGTGTCGAATTACATGGCGCCAACGGCTACCTGATCGAACAATTCCTGAACCCGAACAGTAATAGCCGGACCGACGAATATGGGGGAACCATGGAGCGACGCGCGCGGCTGGCGGTCGAGACTGCGCAACACATCGCCGCGGCTATCGGCGCGGGAAAATTAGGCATCCGGTTCTCTCCGTTCAATACCTTCAACGATCAGCAACCCTATCCCGAAAGCGAGGTACACGCCATGTATCATTATCTCGCACAGGAAATGGATAAGATCGGGCTGGCCTATCTGCACCTCGCGGTTTCCCCCAGGATCCCGCAAAAGACCCTGCAGGTGATCCGGCAATCCTTCCGCGGGACCATCATCCAATGCAGCGGCCTTATCCCGGAAACGGCAGAAGCCGCCTTGCATGGCAGCTTCGCCGATCTGGTCGCATTCGGAAAATTATTTCTGGCTAATCCTGATCTCGACAAACGCATCGAAGCAGGCGGGTCCCTGAATCAGCCGGATCTAAAGACGTTCTATACGCCGGGCTCGAAAGGCTATACCGACTATCCGGCATTACCGAAAACGCGGTAGCGTTTTCGTCCACGGGCGCAAGCCCGCGAACGAGGGCCGCGCCAGTGGCGCGGGCCGAAGTTCAACAGGCATTAATTCCCCATTCCTAAAAGGTCATTGCTGGCCTTCAGCGACTGCGCCGACTCCCGCATCAACCGATGGAACCGCTGGTCGGTAGTCTCGTCCGCGATTGCAGGACTCATATGCACCGGCATATTGTCCGATGCCTCCACCGGCGCCGCGGGACGAGGCAACGGTTGATCCAGGCCTTCGCTTCCTTCGAAATAGTAAGCCGTGGCAATAAATTTTTTGACATGCTGCCGTGATTCCGCCGGCAAATAGTTCTGCAAGGTCCAGAAATTACGACTATGCGATTTGTGGATCGCCCGGTATACCGGCCGTGGTCCGCCATTATAAGCGGCGAGGACAAGCAGCCAGTCGCCGAACTCATTGTGCAGGTCCCGTAGATATTTGGCGGCAGCACCGGTGCTTTTGTAATAGTTGATCCGGTCGTCGTGGCGCCGGTTGACTTTCAAACCCAATACATGGGCGGTTCCGGGCATCAGCTGCCAGGGACCCTTGGCGCCTACCCGCGATAAGGCCGTTGGCTTCAGCTCCGATTCGATAACGGCCAGATACTTCAGCTCCAGTGGAAGACCATAATGATGGAGAACGGAATCGATGATCGCAAAAGGCCCTTCGCTTCGTTCTTTGACGTTCACCAGGCACTCATCGTTGTTCCGGATATACGAATTCACGAACTTCATGCTAAGATGCGTGGAGTCACTGTTGCTCACGGTGCTGTTGTTGGCTTTAGCGCCAGTATAAAGCATGTGGCGCGCCGGTTCCGAAGCGGATTTTCCGGGATTTGCAGCCGAAGGCAAGCCTATCATAAAGGCAACGCTGCAAAAAGAGGGTACTACGGACTTCAACATCGTTTTAATTTTTGGGTAAAAACAATGCCGGCCCCAGGTATGGATTCTTACGGTTGCTTCATAGGGATATTGATAGGATTCTTATTATAGCCTTTCCGTGGGTTCGGATAATTAGGGTTTTTCATTTCCGGAAGGCCATAACTTCGCGTCAAATATAGCCATCCCCCACCGGACGACATAGGGGTTTTTACGTCGTAAAAATACGAACTCTGTAACTCGTTGGCGCGCGATTTGTTATCTTTACGGAATGGTATCAAACGGAAATATTCTCGCAATCGACATCGGCGGTTCACACATCAAGTGCACGATCCTCAACCCCATGGGGGAAGCACAGATAAACTACCGAAAACTCGTGACGCCGGATCAGGCCACACCGGGCAACGTCATCGACACCATCAGGCAGCTGACAAAGGATATCCCGGATTACGAAAAGGTTTCGGTAGGATTTCCCGGCTACATTCGCAATGGCATCGTTTTCACCGCACCTAATTTGGGCAACGGCTATTGGGGAAAGATCGACCTGGGGCAACAGCTTAGCAATGCCCTCCGTAAACCCGTCCGGCTGGTCAACGACGCGGATCAGCTGGGCCTCGGTGTCGTCAGCGGCAAAGGCTTTGAAATGGCGGTGACCCTCGGAACCGGCGTCGGCACCGCAATCCTCATCGATGGCTACCTGCTCCCTCATCTTGAGCTGGCCCATCATCCTATCCGGAAAAACATCGACTACGATCAATACGTCGGCGAACAGGCGTTGAAAAAAGCAGGCAGGAAGAAATGGAATAAACGAATGGCACGCCTGCTGAACGTTTGGAAGATCGTTTTTAATTACGACCGGCTTTATCTTGGCGGCGGAAATGTCGAGCACATCAGCTTTCCACTGGGCGCCAATATCCATAAGTTCAGCAATCAGGACGGGATCAAAGGTGGCGCCCGGCTATGGCAGCTGGAAGATAAATATCATATCACGACGAACTACCCTCAGTAGAATGAATTCCGAAAACTCCGAGATCCATCTCTCTGCCTTTATCGAGATGACACCCGATCTCGTCTGCATCGCCGGCCGGGACGGTTACTTCAAAAAAGTCAATCGCGCCGTGATCGAGAAATTCGGCTATACCCGCGAAGAGCTGATGAGTCATCCCATCGCCTTCTTCATGCACCCCGAAGACCGGCAGCTGACCCTGCATAAACGCGCAGAGCTCTTCGAAGGCAAATCGCTCGTCAATTTTCGCAACCGCTACATCACCAAGAACCGCAATATCCTTTGGCTGGAATGGACTTCACTTTATTTTCCGGACGAGGCCGTGGTCTTTGCCATTGCCAAAGACATTACCAAACGGCGCCAGATGGAGGTGGAGATCGAGGAGGAATATCGAAAATTCAAAGGCCTCGCCACGCATTTCAAAAGCAGTATCGAAGAGGACAGAAAATACCTGGCCAGGGAACTGCACGAAGAGCTGGCGCAGCTCGCTTCCATTCTCAAAATGGATATTGAATCGGCCCGCAAACATCTGGCCATTCTTCCTCCGGCCGTTGCGGACAGGATCGAGAACGCTGCCCTCGTTTCCCAGCAATTGATCATGACCATCCGGCGCCTGAGTTTCTCCATCAGCCCGAATATGCTCGAACACCTGGGGCTCAACGCTACCCTGGAATGGCATTGCAAGGAATTTTCCATTCTGAGTGGCATCTCCTGTGTCTTTCAAAGCACCTTCGATGATACCCGGCTCACGGACGAGCTCCGGATCGATCTGTTCCGCATTGGCCAGGAAGCGCTGCAGAATATTCTCAAACATGCGCAGGCCACCGGGGTAAAGGTCACGATAGAAGAAGCAGGGGGTCACATCCGCATGACCATCCTCGACAACGGCAAAGGCTTCGACCAAACCCGGCAAAAACATTCCTCCGGTCTTATCCGCATGCGCGAGCGGGCAGCCTCCATCAATGCCGTACTCTCCATCGAAAGCACCCCGGGCCGCGGCACCACTGTCACGGTGACGATCCCCGGACACTAAAATATATTGTATTATTTATCGTTAATGCGGTATAAATGCAGTACAATATTCCTATTTTAGTACCTATGACCCCCAACCCCGCGATTGCCTCAGCTGACGACGACAAACAGCCCGCCAAGAATTTTATGGATCGCGTGCTGGCGCCTCCGGCCTACGGCTGGAAGGACCAGGAGAACCAGCTGATCATCCCGACTTCGTATCAACTCTTCAAAGAGTTCTTTTTCCGGTTGAACATCTTCAGAGACAAAAGGAACTGGCTGACCTTTTTCAGCTGGGCACGCCTGTTCGTGCTGGTAAGCTGCCTTTTCATCTTCCTGTTCCGGTATTTTAACGTTTATTTATTGATCGTCGCTTTTCTCTATAGCATGATCGTGATGGGCACCCATGGGACGATCTGGTATCATCGCTATTGTACACATGGGGCCTATACCTTCAGCAACAAATTCTGGCGTTTCATCACCCGAAATCTCACCATCAATATCGTCCCGGAAGAGACTTATGTAGTGTCTCATCACGTTCATCATGCCAAGTCGGATGAACCCGGCGATCCTTACAATGCACAGGCCGGCTTCCTATACTGTTTTCTGGCCGACGTAAACCACCAACCCATAGCCCTGGACCTCACGGAGAGCGAATATGCCCGTGTGCGGAAACTCATGGACCACACCGGCGTC
>DASYZH010000047.1:0-35207 GCA_035946435.1 Puia sp.
GAGCCGGATAAAATTCGTAAACAACGCGGTAAACAAGGCTTCAGACACGGGGATCGAAGCGGTCGCCGTACATCCATTCCTTTTTTCAGTCACCGTAAGGTTATAGGTCCCCCAAACGGTATCGGTGAGGGGATCTTGCACCGTAGAGGTAAAGCTGTTAGGCCCGCTCCAGCTCCAGTTAAGCCCCTTTGAACCCCCAAACGGTGTCATGTAATCGCTCTTGGCCGTATCCCCACCATAAAGTTGAAGCTCATTGCCCGCTAAACCTACATTCGCTGTTGCAACGGGCGGGAACGTATCGATCGGAACAACAATGGTGTCCACAGCCGTGGCCGGGCAACCGGACGCAGGCGAAGCCGACACGATATAGCTGCCCGGCTTGTTGACGGTCAGCTGGCTGCTGTCTTTATTGGAATTCATGATGTTTCCGCCGTTAATAGCTGTCCAGGTATAGGAGGCCGCTGTAGTTACATTCGTCAGCTTTATCGTGCCTCTGACATGGTTGCACCGCAACGTGTCGCCTTTAGTGGTAAAATCCATCACCGGCTGCCGCAAAAAGGTAAGCGGTGTCACGAAATCCTTCAACGCGGCGGTAAAGGAAGCCGACGCCCGCGAAGCAAAGAAGATATTGGAAAAAAGCGACTGGCAGGGATTCAGCGCCGAATACAGCGCCGGGTCTACCCCGATCCGCGTGAGATTGAGACCCACCTCGATGAATTGAGCGGACACGTAGTTCGGCGAATACCAGCTGGTAGTGCTACTGGTACCCCATGGAGTAGCGTACGTGGTATCATTGGCCGCCGTTGCCGAATAGTTGGCGAGTCCGGCGCCAAAGGCGGTGGAACCGGATTTACTTACCACCGAGGCATAGCCATAGGCACCGGTGGTGCTAAGGCTAAAAGACCCGTTGAAATCGAAATACTTTGGGGCCAGTGCGCCGCCATAATAGGTGCTGTACGTCGCCTGGCTCACCCAGATGCGGACATCGATCACCGGCACGGAGCCGGGCGAGAACGTAACGGCCACGATCATGTCCCCCGTTTGAGTGATATTACCCGCCGCATCGAACAGCCATTCCGTATGCCCTCCGCTGGTACCCGCCGAAGTAAATGTTCCGGTAGCGGAACTATAACCCAAAGGGTTCTTGTACAATTCGACGTCGTAATAGCTCGTGGCCGCAGCGCCATAGGCCGTAACACCGGTAAAGAACCACAGGGAATCATATACCGAGGTCCCATCACGCCGCATATGGGCATAAACGTCCACCAGGTCGTTCTTGTCGGGAACGGAACTTATCCCGCCCTGCCACACATTGGGGTTATCGCCGTTCTTGGCGGCGACGGTAAATACAGTAGAATCCTTGAGGTTTTGAGCGGCGGAGAAATCCCGGCCATAGGCGGCGTCGAGCCAAAGCTTCCCGTTGACCTTGGCATAGAGCAGCTGCGACATCCGTTGGCTAAAAGCCACATTGGCTCCACTCTGTAGAAGCGCTAACCACGAAGCGGAATTCGTGGTGTCGATGACACTAAACCCGGAGGCCGAAGGCGCAAACCAGTCGTCACTGGCGACAGCACCCGTGACGATGCCATCCTTCATCCAATTCGTTCGGGTATCGGCATCGACCCCGAAATTGGCATACAGGCCCCCATTGTTCAGCTGCCCTAGAACCCGAGGCGGAAAGACGCCAATGGCTAGCACAAGGATTAGTAGATATGTTTTCATAGCAACGGATTTTCATATATATGGAATAAACCGTCTTGTTAGGACGGCTATTCCGAAAACAGATCCGGACAAAAAAGCATGCATTAATGTTCGGACCGCTTTGCTGTTCTCACAGGTATTATTTCAAAGGCAACGTCGTCGTCCCGGCGTTGGTTACGGCCCCCGTACTTACGGAAACCGTAAACGATGTATCTCGATATAACGAATCTAATGCATGATAATTGATGGTCCATGAACCCGCAGGGACACCCGCGATCAGGTAAGCGCCGCTTGCGGAATCCGGCAGGGCCAGCAAGGTATCCGTGCCCTGGACCGCCCAGACTTCGGGATAAGCAGCCCCCGGCAGCACATTTCCCTTGATGCTGCCGCCCAGGGCCTCCGTATAGGTGCGGATCACCGGCTTCAATATAAAACCGCCATTACCCGTCGTAACGATGCTGCTGCCGGCATTGAAATCGATCCACAACCGGTACAGGATACCGCTGGTCAGCGTCGCATGGATGTTGAACTTCAAACCCGATTGCTGGGCACTGGGGGTTTTCAGCGGATAGGATTGCCCGTTGAGCACAACACTATTGTTGTTGCCGAGAATCAACCGCATCTGAGAGATCGCGCCGGCTGGCAGATTCACGGAAGCTAAAACCGTGTCGATCCCGTTTCTAAAATCCAGCAGATTGTACACGCCGGGTCGCGGCATCGGCACGGTCACCCATCCATTGGTCGTGCCCGTGTCCGACGATACGTTTACCTCGACCTTTTCAACATCGATGTACACGGCGTCATAGTTGCCGGGAGCATCGGTCAATCGAACCTCAAGTGTAGCGTTGCCCTCCGTGCTGCTGCTTTTCCGGCAGGCCGTAAAGATCAGGATGACTGCTGCCACCGGGGCCAAAAACCAAAGGATACTGCGTGTGTTGGCGTTTTTCATAAGTCGCTTGTGAATGTTTTTCATGAGTATGGAATTGCTCATTAAAAAGACAGATTTGCAGGTCCCTTGGTCCTAGTCCCGGGGGTGAAAAATAAGTTAGAAACTATATATATATGTAATGCTTGGGATTACAGGTATCAACGGCAGCTGTTTGGCAATTACTTTCCTGGTCGCCGGATCTATAGTCCTGTAAACAAAGGAGTTATTGTTGCGGGCATAGACATTGTAAACGGAAAAGATCCACTCCGAGGTCGTCGTCCTCCGCCCCCATACCTTGTTCTTGACATAATGAACACTGAGATCCAGCCTGTTATACGGGCTTAGCCGGTAGTTGTTCTGGATGATGTCCCACGAACCAGTGGTATCGACATTCCGGTTCCTGCCCACCGCCCTCCCGTGCCCATTGCTTTTGCCGGGACTGGAATATAGCGGATCACTACCCGGAACATAGGTGGAATCGGGACTCAGCGAAAAGGCCCGTCCCGTGGCAAACACGAAATTGGCGGATACTTTCCAATGGGATGTAAGGGCATAGCCGGCGGAAAGATCTAGCATATGTCGCCTGTCGTAGGCAAACGGAAAACGCTCGCCTTCGTTCAGCGAGTCGAACTGTTCATAGGCATAAGCCAGGGTATAGGACAACCACCCCGTGAACCGCCCCCTGTTCTTGCGGATAAAAAATTCGGCTCCATAATCCCGCCCATTGCCAAAGATCAGTTCGCTGTCGATGCTGTTGTCGATAGTGGTCGTCGGCGCACCGCCGAACAAAAGCTGGTTGCTCAGCCGCTTGTAGTAAACTTCCACGCTTGCCTGGATTGCATTGCCGGCAAAATTCCGGTATACGCCCGCCGTGACCTCCTGGGACCGCTCCGGCTGGACCACACTATTGCTGCCGATCCAGATCTCGGCCGGAAACGTCGCGTCATAACTCTGTACGAGATGGATATACTGATGCATCGAAGTAAACGACACCTTCACACTCGTCATCGGGTCCACCAGATACAACAAAGTTACCCGCGGCTCCAGCGAAAAATAATGTACACCCGGTTTCTGATAATAAGGCGTTCTTATGCCGGCATACGCCCGCCAGCGCTGCCCCAGTTTTATGTCATCGCCCGCGTAGGCAGCGATCCGCGTAGCAGTCTTGGGCGGTAACCCGCCGGGGACGATGTTTAGCGTGGAATCCGCCGGCGCCACCTTACCGCTAAGCGACGCAGGATATAGCGTCTGGTAAAGATAATCCGCTCCCGCGGTAACCGTGTGGTCCGGTGAAGGATACCACGAAAAATTGGTTCGGACATCGACATCCCGGATACCCGAATACAGCTGCGCAAAATAGCCCTGCTGCGTCGCGGAAAGGAATTGATGATAGTTGTCGTATTCGACAATGGTGTTGGAAAAGAGTTTTCCCGAATATTGGTGATTCCATCGGGCCGTGACCGCCGTATTACCAAAGTGCATCGAATACCCGATGCCGGAGCTGTCCGTACTGTCGCTGGCATAGGTGTTGTTGTCCCGGCCCGTATAAAAGCTCAGAAGAATGCGATCTTTCGACGATACCTGGAAATTGAGCTTCGCATTGATGTCATAGAAATAGTAGTTGCTGAAATAATTGTTCTGCAAAAAAGGATGCAGCAAAAAGTCCGTGGTGCTCCGGCGGCCGGAGACAAGGAACGAAGATCTACCGGGCTCCAAAGGACCATAAAGCGTAACCCCGGACGTCACGGAACCCAGCTGCACATTGCCGCCGGTCTGGTGGTTATTGCCATCCTTCATGACCACATCCAGCACCGAGCTCACATGGTCTCCGTAAGAGGCAGGGAAGCCCCCCTTTAGCAACGTCGCCCGTTTGATGGCAGGGGGATCGAAGGTGCTCACGAGCCCAAAGATGTGGCTCGGATTATACAAGGTTGCATCGTCCAGCAGGATAAGATTCTCACCGTTGGTCCCACCCCGTACAAAAAAGCCCGGCGTGCCGTCTATGCCGGCCTGAACACCCGGTAACATTTCCACGGCGCTCACCACATCTCCGCTGCCGTTCACGGACGACGCCGAAGCGATCATCTGCGTCCCCACGTCGAAAAGACCCGGCGGGTTCTTCTTGACAAAATCTTCCCGTTTATCTTTTACGAACAAGACCCGGTGGATCTCTTCCTGCCCGGTATTGAGCCGCAGATCGAACGATACCGGCATATCCCCGGCCGTATCGATAACCACCTGCCGCTCAGGTTTATAACCGACATACGAAACTTCAACACCCACACTATCCCGGACATTCACCGTAAGCGAATAAAATCCATAATTGTTGGATAACACACCCAAAGCGGCGCCGCCACCCCCGCTACTACCACCCACGCTCGCGCTATCCCCCGGAACATAAATACTCGCTCCGGCAAGCACCTCGCCGGTACCCGCATCCCGCACAAAACCGTGGAGCGTGATCCGCGAAGCCGTCGGCGCCTGCAATACGACCTGGTCACCGATGATGCGATAGGAGAGGGTAGTCTGACGAAAAAGAGTGGCGAGGAAGATAGACAAGGGCATCGCCGAAGCCGTGATCGAAACAGTCGGCTGATCCCGCAGTAAGGCGGTTGGATAGGCAAAGCGGACAGGAACGCGGGTTTCGATAATCGCCAACGCTTGCGGCAGCGGCTGATTTTTGATGGTTACAGTGACCAGCGGCTCCCGTGGCGACGCCTCCTGCGCGGTCGCCTGTTGAACAAACACAGAAAAAAGCGCGATCAACACCGCCTTTATATTCATCTGTTCCTAATCCTTTTTTTCCAGAACGTACGTTCCGTCACGAATAGTATACTTTAGACCGGCAGAGGAACAAATGACCTCCAACGCATTCTCGAAAGCTTCCCCTTCCAGGTTAACCGTGAGCCGTTTTTGCGCAACAGCAGAATCAACGAGCATGATCCGCTTGCCCGTTCTTTTTTCAAGGCCAGTGAGAATAAGGGATAACGGCGTATCTTCAAACCGCAGGCTGTCAGCGCCGCCTGCCGCCGTCTCCCTTATTCCTTCGGCTCGCCTTGAACCTGTGTACAAGCAAATGGCGCCGCCTGCTGATATTTCTGTCGACTTTCTGTTTTCTTTTTGTATAAAAGCAATCCGCCCACCGGAAACGTATACGACGATGCTGTCCGCCGTTTTATCGATCGTAAAGCTGGTCCCGATATCGCGTACGGTCGCAGCATCCATATCCACTTCAAAAGGCTGGTCCGCCCGATGCACTACCTCGAATCGCGCCGACCCACGGGTAAGCTCGATCCTCCGACTAGTTTTGTCATACCCCTTCGCCAGCTCGATATGACTTTGCGGCCCGAGAACTACCGTCGAACCATCCGGCAAAGAAACCGATTGTTGTTCCCCCGCCGTCGTCGCATACACCACACCCCGGCTCCTCCCGGAGAGATACCACCATCCCCCGCCCGCAACAACCAGCACAACCGCCGCCGCAGCAGCCCATGATTTCAGGGTAAGCACCCTTGCCCGTCCCTTGCCCATCCTCCCCCGAACCTTCGCCCACGCCTTATCTTCTCGCGCCGCAGCATAAAGCGGATAGTCTGCAAGCCCTTCACGATACAGCCGGGAGATCCGCTCATAGGTTTCCCGGTTGGCCGCCGAAACGTCCAGCCATTCGTTGAGTTGCAGCTCCTGCTCTTTCGTAAGTTCATCCTGCATTGCTGATAATATTAGGTCCCATGGGAGTCCCGCATCATCATATGGTATCCGTTCATCCATGTTCATAGTATAAGACAAAAAAAAGGTGTCCCCGGCCCTAGTGGTGACACCAAAAAAAATATTTAATTGCCATCAGCCACAAAGGCAGGTGTTTATAATCCAGTAAAACCTTGTGGAGGTCCTTCATGGCGCGCGTGATATGATTCTTTACCGTCTTTATGGAGATGCCCAGCCGGTCCGCGATCTCCTGCTGCTTAAGACCCTCGAAACGACTCAGCTTAAAGACCCTCCGGCACTGATCCGGCAGCCCATCGATGGCTTTATAAAATCGCATCTTCAGCTCATTGTCCTCCATCTCCTCCCATTCCGCGGCCTCCAGCAGGCCCTCCTTCAACTCCTCGCGGCGCAGCCGCTCCCGCCTGTTTTTATCCAGCGCATTGAGACTTTGGTTGACCACCGCCCGGTGGATATAAAATTTCAGGGACGTCTGGATATCCAGGGTAAGCGCATCCTCCCAGATGCGCATAAAAACATCATTGACGACCTCCTCGGCCACCACGGGATCCCGAAGATATTTGCACGATGCCAAGAAAAAAAGCCGGTAATGTGCCTTATAGTACGCTTCAAATACCTTCCCATCCCTTTCCCGTATTCCTTGCCAGATTTGTTTTTCCTCAGGGGTCATGTTTGCAGAACGATATGACACTGAAAATAGTATCGTCGGCTGATTACAAAATGCCCGCCGGCTTTTACTAAGGAAAAAGGACTGCCTGTGCACCACGCCGACGCCTTCCCTGCAATTTTCCCCCCGCTCTGGACCTCAACGCTTTATCGCATGAACCAAGGATTTCCTTATATCACCATTGTGGACGACGATCCGGACGACCGGGAATTTTTGCTCGCCGCAATGCAGCGATGCTTTCCAAATGTCGCGGTGCTGGCGTTCGACAAAGTCAGCGAACTATTGGTCTATCTCCATAATTGCAAAGATGAAGAACTTCCCGTTGCCATGATCCTGGACTATAAGATGCCCGGTACTACGGGAGCCGAGGTGCTCAGGATCACCGGCAAGGACACGCCGTATTCGGCCATTCGCAAAGTCGTCTGGAGCACCTCCCGGCTCCGAAAAGAGATGGACGAATGCCTCGCCCTCGGAGCTTTTCGCTGGATCATCAAGCCGGATACCGACAACGAGCTTGACCTTGCGATCCGCTCGCTCGCACCCATGTTCTTCAAAGTACTTACGGCGCCATCCGCCTTCTAGCGCAACGGGCGGCCGCCCGGGACCTCCCACTGTCTAATCCCCCAAAGCCCCCAAAAACGTCTCCCTGATCTCCTCCGGCTCCATACTCTTGGAAAGGATAGCATGCGCCCCCGCCCTTAGCAGGTCCGCTTTCTTGGCCTCATCCCAGACCAGGGTACAAGCCACGATCCTTATTGTCGGATAGCGCTCCCGAAGCAGGCGAGCCGTAACCACCCCATTCATGATGGGCATTTCGACATCGAGCAGACAAAAATCCGGCAAAGCCCCGCAGCTTTCCAATTGCTGGAGGAACAACATCCCGTTGGCCGCCTCTAATGTCACCTTAAATCCCAAAATAGTCAAACAACGGCGAGCAGCCTCGCGAAAAAAATTGTGGTCATCTACGATTGCAACTGTCCATTCTTTCATGTCTCCGAAGGTTGGTTCAACTATATACGTATCAAGGGCAATGATAGATATTGATCCCCGACAAAGAAAGCGGAATGGACGACCATAGCACCGACTAAGGGGTTCCTTTAAGAAACCATGATGATAAACGCTGCCCTCTCCACCAGCCAGCCGATCACACACGAAAAAATTCGTAGTTTGTTAAGAATTTGCAAAAACCGCGACCGACCCCTCGCCGCATTTTTCTCCTTTTTATAAATTTGTCCCGGACAGCACAAAAGTGGACAACTGAAAATAGCTATATAGATCCCGTTTGCAGGAGAGATTTTTATATAACATATTTTCGTATGAGAACGCTTGTAAGATTGACTCGCCATCTGGCTTTTCCGGCCTTGTTTATTTTCTTCTTTGCCGGCAGCCCGGCTACGTCTAACGCCCAGTCTTTTTCTTTGTACACTCCCTTTACCAGCATTTCCGTGCCGCCGGGAGAATCGATCAGCTATCCCATCGACGTGATCAACAAAACCTCGTCGACCAAATCCTCGGCTATCCGCATGGAAGGCCTTCCCCGGGGATGGACCTATCTCATGAAATCGGGTGGCTGGAACATCAGTAGCCTGGCCGTCCTGCCCGGTGACAAAAAGAATTTCTCCCTGCAGGTCCAGGTACCGCTGAAGGTCGACAAAGGCACCTACCATTTTGCCGTAACGGCTCCCGGCCTCAGCACCCTGCCGCTCACCGTGGTAGTCTCCCAGCAGGGCACATTCAAAACGGAGCTCACCACGGACCAGGCCAATATGGCCGGAGCCGCCAACTCCACCTTCACCTTCAATACCAAACTGCGCAATGTCACGGACGCCGCCCAGGCTTATGCGCTGAATGCCGACGCACCGCCGGGATGGAAGGTCAGCTTCAAAGCGAGTTACAAGCAGGTATCTTCCGTTAACATCGAACCCGGCCAGACCCAGAACATCACCGTAGAGCTCAAACCCACCGACGAAACACCCGCGGGAAATTACAAGATACCCGTCAGCGCCTCCACCGGAACGACTTCCGCCGATGTCACGCTCGAAGTAGGGATCACCGGTTCTTACGGCCTGCAATTGACCACTCCCTCGGGCCTCCTTAGCACCAGCGCCACGGCCGGCGGCAATAAAAAGCTCGATCTCGTGGTGAAGAACACGGGCTCGGCCGAGCTGAAAAATATCGCCATGACCTCGGCACTGCCGACTAACTGGAACGTCAGCTTCGAGCCGCAAAAGATCGATGATCTCCCCGCCGGTCAGAGCGTAGACGTCGCAGCCACGATCACGCCCGACGGCAAAGCCATCGTCGGCGACTACATGGCCAATCTCACGGCCAGGGCCGCCGAGACCAGCGCACTTGCCCCTTTGCGGGTGTCCGTGGAAACCTCGGTCCTGTGGAGCTGGACCGGTATCCTCATCATCCTCCTCGGACTCAGCACCATCTATTACATGTTCCGAAAATACGGCCGGAGGTAAAGCATGCAAGAACCCATAATAAAGATCACCGCCCTCAGCAAAAGGTACGGCGAACTAAAAGCCGTCGACAATCTCGACCTGACCATCGACAAAGGGGAAGTCTTCGGCTTGCTGGGACCAAACGGTGCGGGCAAGTCGACCACGATCCTCATGCTGCTGGGCCTCACGGAGCCGTCGCAGGGCAACGTCCGGGTATGCGGCTTCGATCCTACCAGCCGTCCCCTCGAAGTCAAAAAACGCGTGGGCTATTTGCCGGACGATGTGGGCTTCTATGACGACCGCAGCGGTCTCGAAAACCTGCTCTTCACGGCACAGCTCAACCGTATCCCGAAAGCGGACGCCCTCCGGCGCGCCGGGCAGCTGCTCGACCAGGTTGGCCTCACCGCCGACGCGCAAAAGAGGACCGGAACGTACTCACGCGGGATGCGGCAACGCCTCGGGCTCGCCGACGTCCTCATCAAGAACCCACCGGTCATTATCCTCGACGAGCCTACACTCGGCATCGATCCGCAAGGCGTCCGCGAATTCCTGGACCTCATCGTCCGGCTGAGCAAAGAGCAGGGCATCACCGTGCTGCTCTCCAGCCATCATCTGCACCAGGTACAGCAGGTCTGTGACCGCGTGGGACTCTTCGTCGGCGGCCGCCTCATTGCCGATGGCAACATCGATGCCCTGTCCACCAGGCTGTTTGCCATGGAACCGTTCATGGTCGAAGCCGGCGTTTCTGCCGCCGATACATCCGCCACCGACGCCGGCGCGCTCAGCCAACACGACATTGATGTCCTCACCGGATTATTTCGCGATATCCCCGATGTACGCTCCGTAAGCTACACCGGGGAATTATTCCGCATTGCCTGCAGGCAGGACCAAACACCGGCCGTTGCCCGTACGGTAATCGACCACGGGTATTTACTCACCCTGCTGCAGAAAAAAAGATATGGCCTGGATGAGATCTATCACCGCTACTTTGAAAATGGAAAAAACTATGGCAAAACTGCTTGACGGCTCAGCGGCGTCATCGCTCCGCGCGATCCGCGCTTCGGCAGCCCGCGAGATTCGCACCACAGCAGCCCGCGTGATCCGGCTGCTACCCCGCGCTGCCCACAGTCCGCTGACGAGCCGGCCGAAACATCCGTTTTGGGTCATCGTCAGCAAGGAGATGGGGGATCATATCCGCAGCTGGCGTTTCATTATCCTGCTGTCGCTGATCGCCCTCACCTGCTTCGGCTCCCTGTACACGGCTCTTAACAGCATCGGAACGCCCAAGGCCACAGGGACCGGAGGAAATGCCTCCTTCTTTTTTCTGCAGCTGTTTACCGCGACAGACGGCACGCTGCCATCCTTTGCCATATTTCTCAATTTTCTGGGCCCCCTGCTGGGCATCGCCATGGGTTTCGATGCCGTCAACTCGGAGCTGAACCGCGGTACCCTCAGCCGTCTGCTGTCCCAGCCCATCCACCGCGACTACCTGCTGAACGCCAAATGCATGGCCTCCCTGTTGGTGATCGCCGGCCTGTTCCTGGCCCTCACCCTGGTGACTACGGGCCTCGGCCTCCTGGTCATCGGCATCCCGCCGACACCGGCAGAGTTTATTCGTCTTCTTGCCTTTACCCTGCTCACCATTGTCTACGTCGGCTTCTGGTTGAATATGGCCATCCTTTTCTCCGTCCGGTTCCGCCAGCCGGCGACCTCGGCGCTCACGGCCATCGCAGTATGGCTGTTTCTCACGGTATTCTATCCTATCCTCATCCGGCTCGCCGTCAAAGCGTTCGCTCCCGACCCCTCTTCCATGGCGATATTCCCGGCCTCCATCAGCGGGTCCGAACGTACCGTACTCGACATGCTGCGTTTTGCGCCGGGACAGCTCTACAGCGATGCGACGACGACCCTGCTGATGCCGGTGGTCCGAAGCCTCGGTCCGTTGAGCATGGATCAGGTTGCCGGAGCCATTCCCAACCCGCTTCCCGTCGGCGAGAGCATCGTCATCGTCTGGCCACAGCTCACCGGACTCATCGCCGCCGCCACAGCCTGCTTCGCCCTGTCCTATCGATCCTTTATGCGGAAAGAGATCCGCCCACGTTAAACACTAGCGATTATGGATATACATATAGAAAACCTGAGAAAAACTTACGGTAACCAGGCCGCCGTCGACGGCGTTTCATTCGAAGTCCGGGCCGGCGAGATACTGGGCTTTCTGGGACCAAACGGGGCCGGCAAAAGCACCACGATGAAGATGATCACCGGCTATATCGGCATCGGGGGCGGCGACATCCTCATCGGCAACAGATCCGTCCGGGAACACAGCGCCGAACTCAAAAAGCACATCGGCTACCTCCCCGAACACAATCCCTTATACGAGGACATGCCCGTAATGGACTACCTCCGGTTTTGCGCGGAGTTACAGGGTGTCCCGAGACACGAAACGACCACACGCGTCCACCGGATGATCCGCCAGTGCAGCCTGGATGCCGAAAAACACAAGAAGATCGCCGAGCTCTCCAAAGGCTATCGCCAGCGCGTAGGTCTCGCACAGGCCATGATCCACGATCCGGAGGTCCTCATCCTCGACGAACCCACCACGGGCCTCGACCCGAACCAGATCATCGAGATCCGCAAGCTGATCCGGGAGCTCGGAAAAGCAAAGACCGTGATCCTCAGTACCCATATCCTGCCCGAAGTGGAAGCCACCTGCGACCGCATCCTCATCATCAACAAAGGCCATATCGTGGCTAACGGGACCGCCGAATCGCTGCGCCGGCAGGCCGCAGGCCAGGAAGTCCTGCAAGTGCGCATCGAGGACGCCACGGAACAAGAGCTGAGGCTCGATCTCTCCTTGCTGCCCGGCATCACGACGGTTACCCCTGTCGACCCTGTCTCAGGCCGGTGGCAGATCCAGGCCGCTCCCGGCAGCGGCATCCAGCGCTCCCTGTTCCGGCTATGCGTAGACCGCCACTGGGTCCTCACCGAACTCATCCCGGTAGAAACCCGGCTCGAAGACATTTTCAGAAACCTAACCCTCAATTAACTCCCATGTCATCTGTTTGGGTCATCGCCAGACGCGAGCTGGCGTCTTTCTTCGACTCGCTCATCGCGTATATCCTGCTGGTACTCTTCCTTGGCTTCAGCGGCTTTTTTACCTGGCTGTACGGCTCGGATATCTTTCTCGTAGGCCAGGCCAGCCTTCAGGAGTTCTTCAGCGTCGCCTTCTGGACCCTGTTCTTCTTCATCCCCGCCATCACCATGCGTCTGCTGGCGGAAGAACGCAAGACGGGTACGATTGAGCTCCTGCTGACCAAAGCCATCACCGACCGACAGGTAGTCGCGGGCAAGTTTCTCGCGGCACTGCTGCTGATCGCCATCGCCCTCCTTTTCACGCTGCCCTATCCACTGACCCTGGCCACCCTGGGCCACCCCGATTATGGCCAGATCTTCTGCGGCTATGCCGGCCTGTTACTGATGAGCGCGGCCTATATCAGCATCGGCCTCTATGCGAGCAGCCTCACCGCTAACCAGATCGTAGCCTTCCTCGTGGCGCTGTTCATCAGCCTTTTCTTTCATCTCATCTTCGGCGTGCTGAGCAACCAGTTTTCGGGGGGGACCGGACAGTTCATCGACTACCTGAGTCTTTCCAGCCACTTCGAAAGCATGGCAAGGGGCGTCATCGATACCACCGACCTGGTCTACTTCTTATCCATAGTGCTCGCAGGGCTCCTGCTGGCCGAACTTCAGTTATTTAAACGCAACCTCGACTGACATGAACCGCACCAAACAGCTATCGATCACCATCGCCCTTACGGCGGCCATCATCATCATGGCCAACCTGCTGTCCACCCAGCTCCATTTGCGGCTCGATCTTACCCAGGGATCCCAGTACACGTTGAGCCATGCGACCAGGGATATCCTCCACGATCTGCATGACCCTGTGACCGTAAAGGCCTACTTCTCGAAGAACCTGCCACCCAATATCGCCCAGGCACGCAGGGATTTCCGCGATCTGCTCGTCGAATATGCGAACAAAGCCCCCGGCATGATCCAATACAGCTTCATCGATCCCAACGAAAATCCGGAGAACGAGCAGGAAGCCCAGTCCAATGGCATCCGCCCCGTGCTCATCGACGTCCGGGAAAAGGACCAGATGCAGCAAAAAAAGGCCTACCTGGGCGCCGTGCTGAGTCTCGGCGACAGGCAGGAAACGATCCCGCTCATCCAGCCGGGCGCGGCCATGGAGTATGCCCTGTCCTCCGCCATCAAGAAATTGTCCGTGACCAATAAACCCGTAGTGGGTCTCATCCAGGGACAGGGCGAACCCACCCTCGACGAGCTCGGCCAGCTGAACCAGCAGCTGGACATCCTTTATCAAACGCAGCCGGTCTCGCTCACCGATAGCACGGAAATTCCGCCCAATATCCGCACCCTAGTCCTCATCCGCCCCACGGATAGCCTGCGTCCCCGCGTCCTGGAAAAACTGGACAGCTTCCTCGCAAAAGGCGGAAAGCTGGCCATCGCCTTCAACCGCATCATGGGCAATGTGCAAATGGGCCAGGCTCGTCCGATCAACGGCACCCTGGCAGCCTGGCTGGGGAGAAAGGGCGTCATCGTCGGCAACAACGCCGTGATCGATGCGGAGTGTGGCACCGTACCGGTGCAGCAACGCGCCGGGTTCTTCACCCTGCAGGCCAATGTCCACCTGCCCTATCTTCCGCTGATCTCCACCTTTGCCGATCATCCCGTGACTGCCGGACTCGAAAATGTGATCCTCGAATTTCCGAGTACCATTCGCTATAACGGCCCCGCGGCCGTCCGCTACACCCCGCTGGCTTTCACCTCCGCGATCTCGGATACGCAGAGCGCGCCGATCTACATCGATGTCAACCGTCGCTGGACCCAAAACGATTTTCACAGCAGCCACCTTCCCGTTGCAGCAGCGCTCGAGGGGCCGCTGGTAAAGGGTGGCCCGGATAACAAGCTGGTGGTGATCACCGACGGCAACTTCATCGTCAACGGCCCGTCACAGCAAGGCGGCCGCGAGCTCACGCCGGACAACGTGAACCTGCTGTCGAATGCGATCGACTGGCTCACAGACAACACGGGCCTCATCGGTCTCCGCACTAAAGCGGTTACCTCCCGGCCACTTCGTGAAACCAGCGACGCCACTAAAGCCCTTATCAAATACTTCAACTTTCTGGCGCCCATCCTCCTTGCCATCGGCTACGGTCTTTACCGGGCGCGCCGCAACAGGAACATCCGGCTGCAACGAATGAACGCCCATTATACCCAAAACGACTAACGACATGACGAAACTAAATAAACAGCTGGCAATGGTTCTCGCAGGACTCATCCTCGTGTATGTCCTGTCCATCTCTCTCCATCTCGCCGGCCGCGAGAGCAACACCCGCGCGGTCACCTTTCACACCGACACCACCGGCACTACGGAGATCGATCTTTACCCCTACCACGCCGGCCGGCAGGAGATAAAACTCGTCCGGACCCCGGCTGGCTGGCAGCTAAGAACGGGCTCCCAAGCGGTGTCGCCTGTCCGGGGTTCCGCCGAAGCGCTGCTAAGCGCGCTCGTGACCGTGCCGACACAACGGCTCGTGTCCCGCAACAAAGACCGCTGGGATAACTATAAGGTCGGTGACACCACCGGCACCCGGGTGGTGGTCTACAAAGGAAAAGCCCCTATCGCGGATTATTTTATCGGCGGTGGGTCTTCTTCGGAAGGCGGTGGGTCTTCCTTGAACGGCGGTGGCCCTTCGGCGGGGGCCGGCGGCGCTTCAACGGCTTATATCCGCGCCAATGGCCATAGCGAAGTATATGCGGCGGACAGCTATCTGGAATCGATGGTCGATAAGCCCTTTGCCGGCTGGCGCGATAAAAGCGTCCTCCGGCTCAGTACGACAAACATCACAGGCATCAGCTTCCAGGGTACTCCCGGCTACGTTCTCTCGAAAAAGGACAGCACCTGGTGGCTGGCGGGCGGCCGGGTGTCTACGGACAGCATTAACCGCTACCTCAACAGCCTGCAATACTATGATCTCAGCCGTTTTGCGGATGACTTTACCGCCTCGGCTTCTCCGGACCGCAGCATCCTGTTCAGCGGCGCCAAGTCGCCGCTGGCGACCCTCCAGGCCTGGAGACGCCCCGATGGCAGCTGGGTCGTGAACTCGTCCCAGAACCCCGCCGCTTACTTTGCCATCAGCGACAGCGCCCTGACCCATGACCTCTGGCGAAACCCCTCGGCCTGGGTAAAGTAAGCCGTTCCGGTCCGCACGCCGGCACCACCGGCAATCGCCGGCACCATCAGCAACCGGCAGCACCACCGTCAATCGGCAGCACCACCGTCAATCGGCGGCACTACCGTCAAACGCCAGCACCACCTTCAATCGCCGGCACCATCGGCAACCGCCGGCACCATCAGCAACCGGCGGCACCACCGGCAACGCCGCAAAAGAAGAAACCCGCTGCGATCGGCAGCGGGTCAATTCGTTCACTGTTAAAGAGTCTTCGTGGTTACAGCGGCTTCATAGGGTAGTGGATACGGTTCATCAGGACATTGGACGTGATTTCATCAGGATACTGGACGTGATTTCATCTGGATATCGGATCGGGCTTCATAGGCTACCGGATGTGAACTTGTTTGCTTTTGACAGATCAAAGATGCTGCGGAAAAATCCGCACGCAAAATTTGTCACCGCGTTTCTACCCGATTTTCGTCTATTCTTCTACCAGCCATTACGAGGTATTACTTAGACCGCGGTATTTCCCGAAGCGGTCATCGTAAATCTACGAATACGGGCGCCGTATGCAAATTCCGGCTCCCCGCGCCCTTCTCCCCGCGCCCTCCCCGCGCACCCTCACCGCACCCTCACCGCCCCCTCTCACTGCCCCCTTCGCACCGCTCCCCACACCCTTCGCACCGCGCTCTTCGCACCCGGCTTCCTGCCGCACGCCTTGCCACAGTCGTCATACCGCCTGCCCCTTCAGCATCTCCACCACGCGGCCCACGCAAAGCGCCCAGCCGGTATGATGACCCGCATGATCCTCCGCCTGAGCAAAGCCATTATGCACCAGCCGCAACTCGGTCCCATCGGCATCCGGAACCAATGTCCACACGACCATGGAATCAAACGATTTGCGGTCGACCACCGAAGCCGTCCGCCAGGAATAAGCAAGCCGGCTGAAAGGCCTCACCTCCAGGACCTCGCATTCTATAAGACAACCATCCTTGCCGTGAACATGGAACCTGTGTCCTACCACCGGCTCAAAATCCATCTTCGCCAGCCATAACGCCAATAGCTCCGGCCTGGTGAGATATTCCCAAACCTCCTCCTGCGACCGGCTGAAACGCCATGTTTGCTTAATTTCACTCGGCATAATATGTAATTTAAAAGTTACTCAAACTTATGAGTAATTTTCAAGATATACAAATCCTGTTTCGAGATCTCCCAATGCTTCCTCGCCAGGGCCTCCGCCAACGACCCCTTGGGACACTGCCAGAACTTCGCTTCCGGCGCGGCACAATGTATGGTAACTTCTTCATTGAAATGATGCGTGATATACATCGGAGAACCGCACACCGGGCAACGGCGATCCTCGACCTGCAGGTTTAAACAGGCTAACTCACCATATGTACTTTGCATACAATAACTTTAATAATGGACAAATACTGGAGAGAACAGGCCGCTAGGACTAGAAGGGTGGAGGACCCCTTAGCGAAAGAGAAGAAAGGTGAAGGAAGGATAGCTCCTCCGGCAGCGCGGGGAAATGTTGCCTGACCTCCGAAATAGCACGCGCCACGCTCCAGTTCGAAGAAACGATCACAAATGATCCGTCGACGTCGCACCGTTTATCCGCGGTGGACATCGGCAAGGCACGATGACTGCCCAGGGCGACGAAGGCCTTGCGAGTGACGCCGGTGTTCGCACCGTGACGGGCAGTATGAAAAACGGAAAAGAGAAGCAGGAGACCGGCTATCAAAAACATGCCCCGAAGCACCGGAAGACGATATATTCCTTTTTGCCAGTTCACCCGAGAAGAATTTCACCTTTTCACCTCGAATGTAACGCTTTACGCCAAAAACCACCGTTAAAGCACCGTTAAACAGCGTGACGTCGATGCGACAACGTAGTCTCACCTCAGCGACAACACAGTCTCACTTCAACTCGGTGGTACCGCGCACGAAAGCCGATGGGCCAGCATGTTCGTATTCTTGCAGCGCATCTTGATCAGGATATTATGCCGGTGCACTTCCACTGTCTTATAGGAAATGCCCAGCGATGACGCCACTTCTTTGGAGGTCCGGCCTTTGACCAGCATTCCGGCGATCTCGAGCTCACGGGCCGTAAGCCCCCTGAGCGTTTCATGCACATCGCCTTCACGCGCCGCACCCACCGCTTCGCGCAGCGTATCGGAGGCATAGGTCTTGCCGCCGTTTACCTTCGCGATCGCCGTGAGCATCTCCGCCAGGGACGAGTACCTCGACAGGCATGCCCGGACACCCAGCCGGCTCAAATGCTCTTGTATGCCATGTGAAAAATGCGACAGCACCAGGATCATACCTGCCGGGAGATAACTTTCGTGGATCTCTGCCAGCTGTTTAAAATCCAATGCGGTAATGAGGTCGTCCGACGCAAGCACGATCCGGGGTTTATACCGGCGAACAAGCTGGCATGCCTCCTGTGGATCGCCTGTGTCGCCCACTACGCAAATGCCCGGCTGCTCGGACAAAAAACCCGCCCATCCTTCACGAACGAGACGTTGTTGATTTAATAGCACAATTGGAATCATCATCAAACCATGAATTCTTGTGGTTAAGGTTTGCGATCCCAGGTTGTATTGAAAAGGCGGCCCGACAGGGTCAATGTCAGGGCTCACGATTAAAAGGTTGGATACCGGCTCTAGCAGTTGTATCAAATATAGGGATTGTCCTCGATTTATCATAGCTTTTTATGGTATCGGGAATTCCCATAACGCACACGCAAAGCCGGGTCCACATGGGTCAGCTGGCCGGACGCCTCAGACCTCCCGCAGGCCCAGCATATTTCCTTCCGTATGCCGGCCGTCCGCACACGAAATTGTAAAAAACCGACGCGCCCGCCGGCGCAGCCGCGCGAACAACTTCACGCCGGCCATTCGGGAAAACCCGGCATTCGCTCGACAGCCTTTCGCAGGTATACCCGCGGGCTCACCCCCGAAAATCGCCGGAGATCGCGAATAAAATGCGATTGATCGATAGCTCCTTTCCCTCGGAGAGCGCCGCAGCCGCAAAGCTCACGCCAACCTGCCGATAGCTTCCCGTAGCTTGCAATTGCCTGATGGCCGAAACTGTATAATTTATGTCCTTTGAGACAGCCGGGACAAGGATTACCTTTGAAGTATGAATCCTGATAGCGAAGACGTAGAAAGTCCGCAAAAGAAACGGGTGGTGATCGTAGCCATGACGAAGCTGCTGCTGCTCGACTTCGCAGGTCCGGCCGACGTCTTCAACTATGCTAACAAATGTCAACGGGATGCCGGTCTACCCGAAGGGTACGAAGTGCTGGTGGTAGCGCCAACGGCGGACCGGATGGTCTGTCTGGCCACGGGGATCGATATCTACTGCAAGTCGTCCGCTATGGACGTCACAGGGCCTGTCGACACACTGATCATTGCCGGCAATGACTTCAGCGAAAAGTCCACAGCGGCATTGGAGCCATTTTACAAATGGATGGCGGCGGTCGATGAAACCAACACCAGGCGCATCGGGTCGGTGTGCGGCGGCGCCTTCGTACTGGCGAAGGTCGGGTTGCTGAATGGCCGGAAAGCCACGACCCATTGGAATCTCGGTGAAAAGCTAAAGAGAGCCTATCCGCAGGTGGACGTGAATAGCGATCCCTTCTTTACCGTCGACGGCCACGTTTATACGTCTGCCGGCGTATCCTCGGGGATAGACCTGGCCCTCGCGCTCGTCGAGGAAGACTTTGGCCGGGACCTGGCCACCACCGTAGCGCGATTCCTCGTGTTCTATCTCAACAGGCCAGGCTTTCAATCGCAGTTCGGCAGCTTGCTGCCAGCCTATGAAAGCTCGAATATTGCCGGCAAAATTGACGAGTGGTTGAAGGATCATCTGCAGGAGAAGCTGGATGTCGCCGAAATGGCGGAGCAACTTAATATGAGTGTACGGAATCTTACGCGCGTCTTCCGGAAGCACACAGGCATGTCTCCGGCGAAGTATATAGAGAAGGTACGCGTGGAGATGGCCCGGAAATATCTGGAGAACACGGATATGCCGCTGGAAAGGATTGCAGAGAAGTGCGGTCTCGGCGGATTGGTTTCCATGCGCCGCACTTTCCTGCGGCATCTTTTGACAACGCCATCGGACTACCGGCGGGCTTTCCGGACTTCCCGGAAAGATACAGCGCCCGCGGAGTCTGCTATCGCTTAATTCACAATAACAATATGAAAATTGCAATTAACGGGTTCGGCCGCATTGGCCGGACGACCCTGCGCGCTTTACAAAACCATCATGACGTAGAAGTCGTCGCGGTAAATGATCTCACCGACGCAACGACGCTGGCACATCTTTTAAAGCTGGACACCGCTCACGGCCGTTTCCCGGGCGAGGTTACAACCGAAAACGACGCCATCGTAGTCAATGGGAAGCGGATCGCCATGCTGAGCGAACGGGATCCGCAGAAACTGCCCTGGGCTAAGCTGGGCATCGACGTAGTTGTTGAATCTACCGGCCGGTTTACGGATAAAGAAAAAGCGCATGCGCACATCGACGCCGGGGCGAAAAAGGTGCTCATCACTGCTCCGGCAACCGGTGGCGTCAAGACCATTGTCCACGGGGTCAACAACGAGCTCATCGGTGATGACGTTATTTATTGCACCGCGTCCTGCACCACGGGGGCTATAGCACCTGTGCTGCATGTAATGGACAAGGAATTCGGTATCGAATCCGGGTATATGGTTACCGTCCACGCCTTTACCGCCGATCAAAATTTGCAGGATGCGCCCCACAAAGACCTGCGCCGCGCCCGGGCGGCTTCTTATTCCATCATCCCTACATCCACCGGGGCCGCCAAGGCTATCGGGGACGTATTGCCCAACCTCAAGGGGAAGATGGACGGGTATGCCTATCGGGTACCAGTGATCGATGGCTCTATCGCCGACCTGTCCGTGAATCTCAGGACCGAGGTGTCAAAAGACCAGCTGAAGGCAACCCTGAAACGCTATGCGGATACATCATTGAAGGGGATCATGGAATATACCGAAGAACAGTATGTGTCATCCGATATCCTTGGCAACACGCATTCCTGTATTGTAGACGCGAGCCTCACAAAGACCATGGGTAAATTTGTCAAAGTAGTGGCCTGGTACGACAATGAGGTGGGCATCTCGAACCGCGTCGCCGAACTGGTTTCGCTGATATAAATTATATGCCCCCCAACAAATTATCCATCCAGATCCATGAAGAATAAAGCCGTTGGTAATCCAATGAATTCATGAGGTATTGTTCTCCAAATAATTGCCCCTTTGATAACGGATGTTCGCAATAAAGGAGAAATGCAGGAATTGAGACATTTAGTGTCTAATGGACCTGTTCGGTATGGCCGAAGTTGAAAGGATGGCAAGAGAATGGTAATCCCCCCATTTTTTTGTATTTTTACCTGGATCAAACGAAAAAACTATATGCAGTCGTTGCAGTACATATCCGACTATACCGGAAAGCATACAGCGGTGGTAATTCCCATTTCTGAGTGGGAGAATATTCTCCGTAAATATGCCGAACTCAAAGGGTTAGAGCTCGAATCATCCAAGCAAAATACGTTATCCGGCAATTACACAATGGGCGATTTTGCTGGTATTCTTGCTCCGGATAGAGCCGATGCGCTATTAAAACATGTTGAACAAAGCCGTAGCGAATGGGACAGGGATTTCTGATCGATACAAATATTGTCATAGCAACATTAGGTAACAAACTACCTCCAGATGGCTCGGATTTTATCAAAACGATTTCTCCAAATATCTCCGTAATCACACAAATTGAACTTTTGGGGTGGCACGGGGTTTCCGCTAGTGATCTGATCCCATTAACCGATTTTGTGAATAAAGCGACGATTTTTTCATTGGAGCCGCCGATTGTCCAACAAACCATTATCCTTCGGCAATATCATAAGATTAAAACACCGGATGCCATCATTGCCGCCACGGCACTGATTTATGGTCTTACCCTGGTCTCCCGGAATGTATCGGATTTTACACAGATATCGCAACTTCAGGTAATTGATCCTTTTAAGCTACCAGCCCAATAAATCAGAGAATCACCTATTTTTGCTTATAAGTTCTTACTCATAGAGCAGGCCATATCTGGTTAGCATTCAGGTTAGTAGAAAAGCTCATGGTCGCGAAACCTGGACTCAACAAGGTTTCCAGCAAAATACCATGATCCCGACGGGATCATGTACAATTGGGAATTAGATTCCCAAAAACACAAGAAATCCCTTAATTAAGGTATTTTCAATACTTTAGTCTCAAAATTGTCGGCCAAATTATACTGCTTCCTAACCCTCGCGGCGCTGTCGGCCACGACCACCTTCGCCCAGCCCCCGGGCTCCAGCCCCCGGCTGCTCGCCTACCAGTATCTGCGCCAAAACAACATCGATCAAGCCGAAAATGCCTTTGCCCAGGCCATAAAAGCCGATCCCCGCGACATTTTCAACTACCGCGATCTCGCCATTCTATACCTCACAAAGAACAACTATGCCAAAGCGGAGAGCACGGCTAGCGCCGGCCTCAGGCTAAAACCGGACGATAAGTATATCCGCTCCGTACTGGCCAAAGTGTACATCCAAAAAGGCGACCGGCAAAACGCAACGCGGCAACTCGATGAACTCATCAGGAGAGACCCCAAAAACATCTTTGCTTACTGTGCGCTGGCGGCCCTCGGCGAGTCAAAAGAAAGATACCTCCTGACAGCGCTGAAATACGCGCCTGCGAATATTGTCATCCGCTTCAGGCTCGCGGACGCGCTGCTGGACCACGGAAAGCTCGATTCGACCATCTCCTTTTTGCAGGATATCAAAAGAGGCTCGCCGGACTTCCCCGCCGAACTCAAGGCATCCTACAACGAACTGATACAGTCGCTGCGCGCCGGTAACATTCAGCAGTCAAAGACCCGTATCCAAAGATTCGGAACTGTCCTGGAACTCACGGGCAGTTATATCTCCGCACTCGCCCCACTCAACGGGCCGCAGCTGCCATCCGGCTATGCCGAATTCGCCTCGAGCCAAAACATCGGCGAAGACTTCACCACCTCAAGAGGGTTTGCGACAAACAAAGGCTTTACCGACGCGACCCGGGACATCGGGCTTTCCTTTGAAGGCTCCGGCGCGGCCACAAGTCCGGGCGCGGCCACAAGATCCGTCGTTGCCGTAACCGACTATACGGCTGCCGGTGAGATGTATTTATATACCAGCAGTATCATCGGCGGCCGGCAAAGATCTCGCCTCCTCATAAGCACCATCGGCCGTTTCCAGGACAATCCCGTTCCCGGCGGTATCGATCATGCTGCCGAAGACAATGACGCCGCGTTTATCGACTATGATAACGATGGCTACCCGGACCTGTTTATCGCCACCACAAAAGGCATCTTGTTATATAAGAACAAAAACGGCAAATTCACGAGCCAACCCCGGGACATCGGGCTAAGCATCGGCGCCGGCGTTAACAAAATGCTCTTTGCAGATTTCGATCAGGATGGCGACATCGATATCTATGTATCGACGAATGGCACCAGCCGGTTCTTTCGCAATAACGGCAACGGTACCTTCACCGAACAGGCAAATCAAATGGGCCTCGCAATCGCAAACGCCGGAGCCAACATGGATTTCGCCGACTATGAGCAGGACGGCGACCTCGATATCATCGCCGCCGGCGAGACCCACGGCCCCGCGCTGCTGAACAACAACCGCCACTCGAGGTTTAAAGACGTCGCCGCCGCGGCAGGCCTGCGAAGCGCCAAATACAACGGCAAGGTCGTGGCCTTTGGGGATTACAACAACGATGGCCTGCCCGATCTCTTCATCGCCGGCGCGAACGGCCAGGTCTTCCTATTAAAAAATGTCAACGGCGACCATTTCGTCGTCGACCTCGCTTCAAAAACGCTCACGGCCTCGCTCCATGATGTAAAGATCGCCGACGCCGTATTCACGGACTATGACAACGACGGCCACGTCGATCTATTGATCGCAGGCACCACCGCCAATGCATCGGAAAAAGCGGTGCAGCTATTCCATAACAATGGCCCAAAAGGTTTTAGCAACGTCTCCTCCTTATTACCGCCAACCATCGGCCAGGCAACACAGATAGCGATCGCCGACTTCAATGCGGATGGCGACGACGATATATTCCTCGCAGGCCCCGGTGGCATAAGGCTCATCAGGAACGATGTCGGTAACACTAACCACTACATGCAGGTGCAGCTCACCGGGCTTTCTTATGGCAGCAGCAAGAATAACCGAACGGGTATTGGGGCCCAGGTAGAGCTCAGGGCCGGAACCCTCTACCAAATGAAAACGATCAAAAGACCCATCACCAATTTCGGCCTCGGGTCACACCGCAACCCCGAGACGGCACGGATCATCTGGCCCAATGGTACGCCGCAATATATCGTCGATCCCACGGCCGATGAACGCATCATGGAAGAACAGATGCTCAAAGGTTCCTGCCCCTTCCTGTTTGCCTGGAACGGCGAAAAGTATTCCTTTCTCAAAGACATGATGTGGCGGAGTGCGTTAGGCATGCCCCTGGCGCTAAAAGACGAGGACACGATCTACGCCTATTCCGGTCCTTCTAAAGAATATCTCCTGATCCCCGGCAACGCCCTCAAACCCAGGGACAATGTGTATTCGATAAAGATTACGGAAGAGCTCTGGGAAGCCGTCTATTTCGATAAGATCGCGCTGACAGCCGTGGATCACCCCGATTCCGTCGACTTGTTTGCCGACGAACGCATGGCGCCGCCGCCTTATCCCGGCAAGAAGGTCTATGGCGTGGCAAACAAGTTCTTTCCCGTCACCGCCGTCGACGGCAACGGCAACGACGTGCTCAAACAACTCAAGGCGTACGACTTCCAATACGTGTCCAACTTCGACCTCGGCAAATACCAGGGAGTCGCGGAAGACCATGATCTGATACTGGACCTCGGAAAGGAAGCCGAAGCCACCGACAGCCTCTATCTTTTCCTGCGCGGCTGGACATTCCCCGCCGATGCCAGCATCAATCTGGCAATGGCGCAATCCGATGCCGTGACCCAACACCCGCCCGAACTTCAGGTCATGAACCCGCAAGGACTGTGGCGGACCGTGGTAACGGATATGGGTTATCCCATGGGCAAGGACAAGATGGTGGTCGTTAATCTCTCCGGCAAATTCCTAACGCCAACGGACAGGCGCATCCGCATCCGGACCAATATGCAGGTGTATTGGGACGAGATCTTCTTTTCGAAAGGCTTATCCAATGCGCCCATCAAAATGCACGATCTCACCCTGACGAACGCAAATCTCGAAAAACGCGGCTATTCCGCCATGTACAGGAAGGGTGGACCCTTCGGGCCGCATTGGTTCGACTATTATGCCGTCTCCCACGGCGAGAAATGGCGCGACCTCACGGGTTACTACACCCGTTACGGGGACGTCTTACCCCTCTTACTAAAAGGGGACGACGAGTATATTATCGCCGGCGGTGGCGATGAGATAAGTATGGCATTCGACGCAGCCCGTCTGCCGCCGCTGCCCCGTGGCTGGCGCCGCGATTTCCTCATCTACAGCGAAGGCTGGGTAAAGGACGGTGATCTCAACACGGCCTATGGCCAGACGGTCGCCCCCTTGCCCTTTCACGCCATGCCCGGCTACCCGTACAAAAGCGGCATTGCCTACCCGTCGGATCCCGCCCACCGCCAATACCTCCAGAACTACAACACAAGACTGATCACCACCGACAATTTTAAAATGGCGATCAAATAGCCGCTATTTGAGCATGAGCTCTATCACCGGGATTTCCACATTGGGCTTCCGCTCCGGCAGTAATAGCGTAATGTCGTCGCCGTCGACGGTCGACTTGATCTCCGAAGCATCGTGCAGGAACTGCACATACCGTACCTTGTCCTTATACCCGGGTAACACCAGCACATGCGTAGCCGGATATTCCATAAGATGGACGTACAATCGCTTTGTGGCCTTATCATAAGTAAGCCTCGTGCCCTCCGGCACCTTATACTCATCAGGCGCATAGGTGCAGTTGTAGATGGACCTGCTGTTGGCATGCATCCACAAAGAAAGGCTGTCCAGCGCATTTTTGGCCCGGTAGTCGAAATTGCCCCTTGCCGTCGGCCCGACATTCAGGATCAGGTTGCCCCCGTTTGCAACGGATGTTATCAGGAGATCGAGCAGCTGGTGGTCATTCTTCCAGCTGTTCTCATCCCGGTAATATCCCCAGGAGCCGGAAAAGGTCTGGCAGGTTTCCCATGTCTTACCCCTGTACGGCGCCAGCTGAGCCGGCGAAACCTGCTCGGGCGTTTCGAAGTCGCCGCCATCGGCATATTCGTCAAGGCCCAGCCTGTTGTCCACGATGATGCCCGGTTGCAGCTTTCTAATGAGCTTCAACAGCTCGACGGCACCCCAGTCCTCGGCATGCTTGCCGCGTTTGTCATCTTTGCCCCAGGTCCAGTCCAGCCACAGGATATCGATCTTGCCATAGTTCGTCAGCAGCTCGGTGATCTGGTCACGTAGGTACTGCCGGTATTTGCGCATATCCCGCCCTTTGTTCAGCCGGTCGTAATTGGCCTGGCTGGTATCCGTTTGAACCAGCGGATGAACGTCGTCCATCGTATAGTCGGGATGATGCCAGTCCAGTAGCGAGTAATAAAACCCGATCTTCAGCCCCTGTGCCCGGAACGCATTTACATATTCTCTCACCAGGTCGCGATGCGCCGGCGTATTGGTGGCCTTGTAATCGGTATATTTCGAGTCGAAAAGACAAAACCCATCATGGTGCTTGGTGGTAAGTACGGCATACTTCATGCCTGCTGCCTTGGCCTGTTTTGCCCACGCGGTCGGGTCGAATTGGTCGGGGTCGAAAAAGTCGAAGTATTTCTGGTATTCCTCGTTGGTCATGTGCTCGTTGTGCTTCACCCATTCATGCCTTGCCGCCATGGAATAGATACCCCAGTGAATGAACATCCCAAATCTGTCATTCGTCCACCAGGCCATCCGTTGTTCCTTTTCAGCGGCCGATTCGGAAAAGATCCTTTTGGTTGGAGGCTGAGACTGTGCCTGTGCCTTCGGCAGCGACACGGAAAATAATGATGCGATCAATACTATCCCTATTTTATTCATAATGGACAATTTAAGCCAAAAATTCCAGTATTGCCTGTGCCGTCTTGCAAAAACGTGAACATCCATTTTACCGGGTTATTCCAATCTTCGCCAACAAAACCGCCGACCGGTAATTTGACCAGCACGGTATTCCATCCTTTCCTCATCGGGATAAGCGTCGGTTTTCGATATTCATATCCCTCATCGACCAACGCCATCTCCAGGTTGCCTTTTTTGCCCGCATGTTTCCAAAGCGGTGGCGATACCAGCTTGCCATTCACCCATATCGCACTTCCCTTGTCGTCCCAATGATCCACAGGCGGTGGGTCGGTACTATAGGAACGCGAGAGATTATTGAAACCGATCCAAAAAGCTTCCGTTTTGTCTTCATCGCTCCACAGCCGGGTAGCGGCATACCAGGTTGTATTTTCCTTGGGATCAGCAAGGACACCATGTACCAGCGGATACCACCAATGCCTTAGGATAATGGTACCGCCGGATGCTTTTAACGCCGGAGCCAGGTTATCCACGCCTTTCTGTTCCGGTGCAAATTGTTTTGAAAGATCACCGTAGTTATTATAAGGGCCATATAAGGCCCATACCAGGTCTGCCTGTTTCCTATAGGGGAAAGGCAGGCCCTCGAAACTTTCTTTTTGCTGATCCAAAAGCCTGGTTTCAAATTCGCTGAAAGCCTCGACTTTTGCTGAACCCGGGACGCCTGCTACAGCTGTCCAGCCGGGTTCGCCTCCCCCCCGCCAGCTACGTTCGGCAAACGCCAGCATAGCCGGGTACACCGGGTTCATGCGTAGCAGATCCTCTTCTTTGTCAACGGCGCGATCGTTCCATAAGCAGATCTCGGCGCCGATATGTGAGGCGTCACCTTGCTGTACATTGTCCAGCTGGCGATCAAAGATCGTTACCACGCTTTCAAGCGGGTCCATATGGTTGAGGTACAAATGTCTCGAATCGATGTATTGAATAGGATCATCCAATGTTTCTTTTGCCGACCATAGCTGATGCATGCTTTCCTTTGGTAAATTTCCACCGGGGCTCCATCCAATGGTTTTTGTACCATATTGACCGATGAAGCGCACCATTTGGGACAGAAAACCCGGATTGGAGATCTTTACTTCATCTCCACCGATATGCAGATAATCGAAATGGTAGGTTTCCAACACTTCCTTCAGAATGTTTTTTAGGATAGCCATGCCCGAATCACTTTGCATATCCACGCTAAAACAACGTCTAAAGGCGCCGCTGTGCCCCGGCATATCTATTTCCGGTACGAATGTTATATGCCGTGCCCGGCAATAAGCCATTATTTCTCTGATATCATTTTCGCTGTAAGCCGCACCTTCATCGCGCAGCATATTTTTCGGTTGCGTTAGCTGCGGATATTTTTTAATGGTTAACCGCCAGGCGATATCCTCCGTCAGATGGAGATGGAAAACATCGAGCTTGTACAAAGCCATTTTATCGATCTGTTGCTTCAGCAGACCCACCGACTGAAAATTCCGTCCGACATCGACCATGTATCCACGCCACGGGAATGCAGGCCAATCCATAATGTCGCAGGCATCGATTGCTACATTATCGCGGAGCAGCTGCAGCAAAGTTTGTATCCCATTGAATACGCCATGCGGAGTACCCGCCGTGATGGTTATCTGGTGCCGGTCTGTTGAAAGATGATAGGCCTCATCAGCCGGGGCGGGGGCGGGGACCTTACCTAAAACCAGTTGGATCACCGGCCCTTTACCACCGCCGGTATCGATTTGCGCATGTATCCCTTTTTCAGCTAAGGCTTTTTGTAAGTAATTGCCTTCAGCCTTCAATTTGTCGCTTTGGATCTCGATGACGCGGCATCGATAAGCCGGAAATAAACCATCCTTCCATTCTACTTGCCGGGGCATGGGTATAAGCGATGGCTTTGGCCGCAAACCAAAAAGCTCATCCCATTCCCCGCCGTCCGTAATGCTGTTCGCCAGGAAAATGATATCGCCGGTTGTTTTCGGAAGCGTTTTGAAATGAGTAACCCATTGGATGGGCAACCGTGCCTGCCCAAATACGATTAATCTGAGGGTTGCCAGTAGTAAGCTAAACCAGGCTTTCTTGCGCATTTGTCGCTTGCAATTAATTTTACCACTTTACATCAGCAAACGAAATAGTCTTGTAATCATCCCTTTCATACAACACGCCGATGCGGTGGTCGCCCAGGTCGACGAGATCGCTATAGGCGGCATGATCCTTTTGCCGCACGGGGTCCACAACGATCGTTCGGGCCCACCGCCCGCCTTCATCGAAGCTCAGGTGCAGCGTGAGGTTATCACGTTCTGCCGTATCGGCGGGATTGCACACGGCGACAACCCTACGTCCATGCCGGCCGCCGGAAAGCGTGAGGATGCTGCCCTGGCACACGGGGTCCGGCAATCGCATGTCGATATACGTGGTATCCCAATGAATGCCGCCGTCGTTGCTGATGGCAATAACCCGCGCGCGGGGATGTCCCTGCTGGTTACGGATGCTGAGCATCAACCGGCCCGCTGCCAGCGGCGCGGCCATACATTCGTTACCGCCGGGGAACGGGACGTCTTCGCTTAAATGAAATGTCTTGCCATGATCATCCGTATAATAACCGTGGGCTTTGAAATCCATGAAATGTGGCTGGGGGTCGCCTGCACTATGGTTCGCGGCAATATAGATCCGGCCCCTATAAGGCCCGTTCTCAAATTGCATGGCATGCCCTGGCGTGTTGGCATAGGTCCGCCAGCCTTGAAGCTTGACCTGGCTGGTGATGTTTACCGGTTCGCTCCAGGTAGCACCGTTATCCGTGGATGTCTTATACCAGACCTCGCGGGTGCCGATGCCTTTGCGTACCTGCCCTTCGGCTTTGTCGCCTGTGCAGTAGAAAAGAAAAAGCCGGCCATGCGGATACGCAGGGTCTGTGACGTCGAGCACCGGCGCCGAATTGCCGGCCTGTAACGTGTCGTTGCTCGCGACGATCTGCAGGGCGCTCCAGGTGGCGCCGTTGTCCCTGCTTCGTTTCATCACGATCTTGATATTGCCGAAATCATTGATGCCGTTGATGCGGCCTTCACAAAAGGCGAGGAGATCGCCATTCCCCGCCCGCACGATCGCCGGGATGCGAAAGGATCGGTAGCCGTCCTGGCCGGAAGTGAAGACGGCCTTCTGCGCCGTGGCGGACACGCACATCCATACAAATAACAATAGCAGCATCGTTCTCATGGTATGATCAGTTTAAATGTAGAAGCAGGGAGTTTTTCGAAATTGCACAGGTTGGCATCGGTATAGGGTTTCCAACCATAGTAGACGGCCAGGGGTTTTCGGGACGAGACGATCTCTATGGTATTTCCATGGATGATGGCCGGCGTGTCGGTGAGACCATCGAGCGAGAAGCCCTGCACCGCCAGACCATCGGCGGTTTCCAACCCATTGACAGCATACTGAAAGCTCACGGTTACGGTGTCGTGGCTATAACGCACCGTCGCCGGTAGCGGCCCGCAGACAAGCGTGTCGACGCCATAGTCTTGAGCGAGCGCCCACCGTGCAAGCCGTTCGCCCACATCTTTCTTATTCGTAGGATGCACATCATCCTTAAATCCAAGGTCGCTGCTGACGGCCATCCCGCCGTGCGGTAGTTGAGCGAGTAGTCGGCGCTGATCGTCCCGGAATTCGGGCCAGTACCGGGAGGCATAGTGAACCGTGTCGATAGAAGACAGTTGTACCCAATAGAAAGGCAGATCCGGTTGGCGCCAGGCCTTGCGATAGCTCGCGATCAGCACTTTCATCAGCTCCTGGTATTCGATCACTCTCGGTAATTCCTGTGCATTGCTTTCTCCCTGGTACCAGATGATCCCGCGGATCGCCAGCGGCGTAAGCGGTTCGACGCCGGCCGCGTAAGCCCAGCCGGGTTTATAGGCATGGTTAGGCCCGCCATCGTCCCCGACCTCGCCATGATCGTCCCGGGCGCCACCCGGATCGTCCCCGACCTCGCCATGATCGTCCCCGACGTCGCCATGACCGTCCCCAACGTCGCCATGACCGTCCCCGACGTCGCCATGACCGTCCCCAACGTCGCCACGACCGTCCCCGATGGCGCGGGGGTGGCCGCCGATATTTTGCCGCCCGCGCGTACGCACCCATACCGGAAGCGCATCGTTGGTAAGCCAGTTGCCTTTCGTCTTCGCGGCGAAACGGCCTGCCCTCAACGCGGCCGTGCTGATAAAGGTCTCCGCGGGGCAGCCGCCGATAGCCAGGTTGATGAGGCCCACGGGAATGCGTTCCCGGCGGGCGATCGTCTTGCCGAAATAATAGCCCACCGCGCTCATGGTCCGGACGGAACCACTGTCACATCGTTGCCAGGTTCCCGAATAAAAAGTTTCCGGCCGTAAAACGGCAAGCATGGAGTCGGTATAGGGTTTGCCGTACCAGTCTTTTCCAACATACCCGGGATTATATAGCCGGATCAACGGTTGCCTGCTTTGCGCCACTTCCGTTTTAAAATGCATCTCCCGGCTCATCGGGAATTCCATATTCGACTGGCCCAGACAAAGCCAAAGGTCACCGATAAGGATATCGTTCATAACGACGCTATCCCCGTCGCTGCTCACCACGAGTCCCTGCGGGCTCGCATCGGCTTTTTGCCGAGGACAATACAGGCTCCACGAGGAATCACGTTTCACCCTTGTCGGGCGGCGTTCACCGCCAAAGCTTACCCATACGGTGGCGCCGGGCAGCCCTTTGCCCCAGAAATGCAGCGGCTGATCGCGCTGCAGGACCATATGATCGGTGAAGATGGGCGCCAGGCGAAGCGTCCCCGAGCCCAAACCCGGACCCGCGAGAAGGGCATAGACAAGCAGGCGTGCAATCATAAATTATTCTTTTTAAGGTGCGCGTCGAGCAACTGCATACAATACCACTCCTGCCGTGGGAGATGGAACGGCCCCTTGAACAAATTCCCCTTGGCACCTTGAGCGACGCTGCCGTCGCGGTGCAGATAGCCGAACCATTCGCCATGCACCTTGTCGGGAAATTTATCATAAGCATAGGCGTGGATACGCCGGTGCCATTCGGCATATTTGGGATCGCCGGTGAGGAGATAGGCCAGGAGCGTGGCGATTATAGTCTCGTTGTGCGGCCACCAGAATTTCATGTCCTGCCAGTACTCCTGGACCGGTCGGCCATACACATCGCGGAAATAAAAGATGCCGCCATATTCCTCGTCCCAACCGCGCGCCCACATATAGTCGAGCATCCGGCAGCCGAGATCGATCAAACGCGGATCGTTGCCCCGGTATGCGGCTTCATGCAGGATGAACCAGGCGCCTTCGATCGCGTGGCCCGGATTGAGGGTCCTGCCGTCGATATGGTCGATGATGTCCCCGTTTGGCGCTACCTGCTCCATCACACAGGCGATATCGTCTTTGACGAAGTCCCTTTCGATCTCGTCGATCCAGCGGCTGATCCACTCGTCGCAGCGCGAGTCGCCGATGGTTGCGCGAAGCTGTTGGGCGGTATTGATCATGATCATCGGTATGCCGATGCCTTTCGAAGGACGCGCCGAAGTATACTTCGCAGGAAGGGGAAGCTCGCCGGTGGCATAGGCGATGCAGTCGCCAAAAACGGTTCGGGCGCGGGCCGCAGCTTCCGCGTTGCCGGTGACTTGCGCATAGGCGGCGCTCGCGATGACGTAAAAGGTCTCCGAGAAAAAATAACGGCGTTTTCGCAGCGGCCGGCCGTCGCGTGTAACGTGGAAGAACATGCGACCGTCGGTATCGAAACAGTGTTTGCCGAGGAATTCGTAGCCGAGGTTGGCGCCGTCCAACCATTCGGGCCGTGGGGCGACGGTATGGTAAAGCGTCGATAGCAGCCACGTGGCGCGCCCCTGGATCCACACCGCTTTGTCGTCGTCGATCAGGCTGCCGTCGGCGTCGCGCATCAGTAGGAAGCCGCCATGCTCGCGGTCAAAGGATCGCGGGAACCAAAAGGGTACGGTATTATCGACCAGCCGTCGCCGATAGAACTGCGCCAGCTGTTGCAGGTCTGTTGTACTATAGTTCACGTGCATTGGGTTTGAGAAAAAGAAATTGAGCAAAAACAGCCAGCAGTACTACTCCCGCCAGCGCGGCGAAGCCGGTACCGAGATGCCCCCGGTCGGTAGCCTGACCCAGCACACCGGTGATCCAGGCGCCGGCGAAGACCCCGGTGGTATTCATCAGCCCATAGCCGGTGGCGCGGGATGACGACGGTACTATCTGGCAGAGGATAGGCATATAGTTGGCGTCGGTGATGCCAAGGCCCAACCCGAATCCGGATAGAGCGGCGATCGTGCCTGCGGTAGAATGGCCGAGTCCGATCAGCAGCAGCGAAGGTATGGTGAGGGCAAGGCCGATGCAGCTGGTATAGATGCGGCCACGGCTCGTTCGGGCTACCCATCTGTCGGAAACGGCGCCGCCTGCCAATACCCCCAGTAGCGATGCCACGGAAAGGGTGATCGTCACGATGGGGCCTGCCTTCGACATGTCCAGTCGCAGGTTCTGCGCGGCCAGGGTGGGGAGCCAGTTTTTGACGGCCCAGCCGGGAAGACTCGCCGCCGCAAAATAAAAGAGGATAAGATAGAATGCCGGTATCCGCAACAGCCCCCGCAGGATCGACCCCGCCCCATGCCCCCCAGCCGCCAGCTCACCCGCCCCGACCTCGAGCCGCTCACCCGCCCCGCCCGCCGCCCCCTTCCTCTCCCTCAAACACACACCCAGCAACACCGCATAGCCGACACCCACAAGCCCGAACCATTGGAAGGTCGCATGCCAGCTATAAAATGCCGCTACCGTGGCGCCAAAACCGCCGAGCGCCTGGCCGAGATAGATCCCCGTCATATGTACGCCCACCGCGAGCGACCGGCTGCCCGAACTATGGTAATCGACGATGAGCGAGAGCCCCGCGGGCAGGTAGAGCGCTTCGCTGATCCCCATCACGGCGCGCAGGGCAAAGAGCTGGTGAAAGCTATGCGCAAAGCCCATGGCAAAGGTGACACCCGACCATACTACCAGGCTGGCGACGATCAACCATTTGCGGTTAAACCGGTCGGCGATCCATCCCGCTACCGGGCTCATACAACCGTAGATCCAGAGAAAGATGGCCATGAGATAGCCAAAGTTCTCCGCCGACTGGAGCTCGGGGATATCCTTTTCCATCGAAGGCCGCATGGTCGACAACATCTGCCGGTCCATATAGTTCAGCAGGGCCACCCCCCAGAGGAGCGCGACGACGGTCCAGGCATATCGTTTTGACACTTTCATGGATTTAACCTACCCATCAATATATCCGCACTTCTTGTCCCCGGCTTGATCTCGCCGCACGGGATCACGACAGCATCATTCCAGCGGACAGCCGTCGTCGTCACCGGCGCCGGTACCGGCAGGTCACCCAGGCCCGTCCAGCGATCGCCCGAAGGATCATACCGAAGGATACCCCGCCAAAAACCCGGATGAGAGCCGATGATGGCCAGCTTCCGGCTCAGCAATCGTCGTCTGAGCACATCGCCGCTGGCCGCGGCAATCCGCGCATTGAGTGTCTCCAATTCATGAAAAACACGCCCGTCATCCCCGCCGATCACCAGGATGCCGCCCTTATCATCCGCTACCGCGTTGGCCGCAGCGAGATGGGGCGGGTGAATGCCATCGCCCACCGGTCGCAGCTGCTGCCAGATCATGGCCGAAGGATCATAACGGAACACCGTATTGTGAAGCGTGCTGACCCCCGAAGCCGTTTTGCTCCGGCCGCCGATCACATAGATCATACCCGACTGTGCTACGACGGCAGAATGCGAGATCGCAAGCGGCACATCGGGCAACCGCTGCCACCCCGCCGGCTGAGCCAGATCCAGCGAGAACAAGCCAGTCAGCGCACGCTCCGCATTTTCGCCGCCCACTACATAAACCGTTTGACCGATCAATGCGGCGCCGGCATTCGCGAGCGCCACGGGCAGATCAGGCAGATCTTTGAATCGCAACTTCCTGCGAGCAGGATCCCACCGCAATAAAAAAACCTTCTTCGAATAACCAGTAGCCGTCTCCCCCCCGATACACACGATACCCCCGGGTGTGGTCACACTCGCACCATAGGCAACCTTCTCCGGCAGCCGAAAAGACGTGCCAGTGTACCATTGGTAAGCCACGCCCGGCTCCCGGATCGCCCCAGCAGCACCAGCTCGCGCGACACCCGACCCCGCGCCATCGGCCCCCACGCCACCCGACCCCGCGACACCTGCCCCCACGACACCCGCCCCCGCGACACCTGCCCCCGAGCCATCGGCCCGAGCACCACCCGCCCCAGCCCCATCC
>DASYZH010000048.1:0-15497 GCA_035946435.1 Puia sp.
CCGGCCCCGAAACGAGCAGTTCCACCGCGAACGGCTCCACCGGCAGCGCCTTCTCCGGCACCGGCTACGGCAGCGGCTTCACCTCCGAAGACTACATAGACACCACCAGCATTTTCGGCGGCGTCCACAAAAAGGTCGTAAGCAAGAATTTCCGCGGCGGCGACATCGTCACCTTCCTCGGCGGCAGCGAGATCGACCTCAGCCAGGCCGAGATCATCGGCACCGCAAGACTCGACGTCACGCAGGTCATGGGCGGCACCAAGATCATCGTCCCCGCCCACTGGGAAGTCCGCAGCGAAGTCACCGCCCTCTTCGCAGGGTTCGAAGATAAACGTCAACAACCGGCAACGATCAACCCCGAAAAGGTCCTCATCATCGATGGGACATCCATCTTCGGCGGCATCGAGCTAAAAAACTATTGAAATGAACTGGTATCTCAGCAAGATCATCTTCCGGATCATCTGTGGCGAAGGTCACCATACGCCCCAGTTTGACGAACAGCTGCGCCTTATCGCCGCCAACAACGAGACCGAAGCCTTCCAGAAAGCCCTCGCCATCGGGCAGCGCGAGCAGGACGACTTCTACAACCACGAGCAGCAGCTCGTCCAGTGGAAGTTCATCAACGTGGCGGAGCTCTACCGGCTCAGCGGCCTGCTCGACGGCGCGGAAATGTATTCCCGCATCCAGGAAACCGAAGATGCCGAAGAATACATCGACCTCATCAACCGCCGCGCCGACCACATCCGCATCAGCAACACGCACAAGATCCTAAATCTCCTCTAGGTGGCCCGCTCCCCCCTTTCCACAGGTAAGTTCCTCGCCATGTTCATCTCCTGGTGGGCCGTCTGCGCCTTCCTGCAGAGCTCCCTGCTCATCGGCCTGGGTCTCCGCGCCACCATCGCCCTCACCGATAGCCTCGTCTCCTACGGCCTCGTCGCCTTCAGCTGCGCCTTCGTCAGCAACAACATGCAATACTACCTCCCCAAAAAAGAAAGATACTGGTACATCTTATTCATAAGTCTCGCCCTCAGCGGCGTCATCCTCCTGGCCTGCAAGGCCGTCCTGGTGCCGCTCATCGGCGGGCTAAGTAACGGTGCCGGATACCCGGAGTTCTTCAGCCGCAGCTGGCCCGTGCGGTTCGACATCATCTTCCTCCAGGTCGCGTGCATGTGTATCCTGAGCGTATTGTGGTATTCGACCGAAGAGGAGCAGGAGAACCTCCAGCGCCGCAATGACGCCGAACGCCTCGCCAAAGAAGCCGAGCTCTTCAAGCTGAGACAGCAGCTGGCGCCCCATTTTCTCTTCAACAGTCTCAATAGTATCAGCGCGCTCATCGGCAGCAGGCCCGAGCAGGCCCGGAAGATGATCCAGCAGCTCTCCGACTTCCTCCGCGGCAACCTGAAGAAGGAAGAACAGCAATGGGTGCCGCTCGAAGAAGAATTACAATATCTCGAACTATACCTCGACATCGAAAAGGTCCGGTTCGGCCATCGCCTCAGCACGGACATCAGCTGTGAGGATGGCTGTATGGGCATGAAGCTGCCGCCGATGTTACTGCAACCCATAGTCGAAAATGCGATCAAGTTCGGGCTCTACGACACCATCGAAGCCGTGACGATCCGCATCCGCGCCCGCCTCGAAAACAGTTATGTCCGCATCGAGGTCGAGAACCCTTTCGACCCCGAGACGTCGAGGCCAAAGAAAGGCACGGGTTTCGGCCTGACATCGATCCAGCGCCGGCTCTATCTACTGTTCGCGCGTCCCGACCTGCTCGAGACGCGTGTCGACGGCAACCTATTCACCACCATTGTCAGAATTCCTCAACAAGTATAACCATGAACACGAACGCCGGTCCCATCAAAGCCATCATCATCGACGACGAGCCCCTCGCCCGAAGCATTGTCGTGGAATATTTGCAGACGTATCCCGAGATCACCGTATTACAGGAGTGTAACGATGGGTTTGAAGGCATCAAAACGATCCAGCAGCTGCATCCCGACCTGATCTTCCTCGACATCCAGATGCCCAAGATCAATGGGTTCGAGATGTTGGAGCTGGTGGAGCAGCCCCCTGCCGTGATCTTCACGACGGCTTTTGACGAATATGCCATCAAGGCCTTCGAGTCTCACGCCGTCGACTACCTGCTGAAGCCGTTCAATAAGGAGCGGTTCGACAAGGCCATCCGTAAGTGGCTCGACCAGCGGGCATCGGCCCTTGCACCCGCCCCCATTTCAGAAGAACTATTGGAAACCGCCGCCCAATCACCCACCCAGCAACAGCGCATCGTCGTCAAGACCGGCGGCAAGATAAAGATCATACCCCTGGAGGACATCCACTACCTCGAAGCGGCGGATGACTATGTGAAGATCCACACGCACCACGGCGCATTCCTCAAGAACCGGACGATGGGCTGGTTCGAACGCGCGCTCGACCCCAGCCAGTTCGTGCGTACCCACCGCTCGTACATCCTCAACGTCCAGCAGGTGACCCGCATCGACCCCTACGAAAAAGACTCGCACCTCTGCGTCCTCCAGTCCGGCGCCCAGGTCCCCGTGAGCAAAGCCGGCTACGTCAAGCTCAAGGGAGTATTAGGATTATAGTGGGGCCAGCGGTACCGCTCCGATCAGGCATCCTTGCGTCGCACTCTTCAACAGTCGAAGCCCGATGAGGCGGGCTGCCGTAAAACCGCATTGCCGCAGTTCAAGAAGATCACTACATTTGGCCCAAACTTTCCCCCATGCACTACGGCCTCATCGCGATCGGCTCCCGCGGCGATGTCCAACCCTTCGTGGCTCTGGCCCTCGGACTCCTCGACCGCGGCCACGAGGTCACCATACTAGCCCACGAAAATTTCAACACCTTCGTCGGAGACTACGGCATCCGCTTCCATCCCCTCCCCGGCAACGTAGAAGCCATGCTCTACACCCCCCGGGGCCTGAGCACACTAAAGAAGGGCAACATGCTCGCCTTTATGCGCTTCGTCGCGAAAGTCGTCGCCCGTAACCAAAAGGGTATCAACAAACAACTCCACTTCGGCACCCAAAAGGCCGACGTCCTCGTCACCAGTCTCGTCGGCATGATCTGGGTCCATGCCATCGCGGCAAAAACGGGCAAACCCTGGGCCACCATCCAACTCAGCTTCCCGTCTACGCCTACCCGCGAATTCCCCTTCGCATTGCTGAGCTTCCTGGACTTCCCGGCTTACAACAAGTTAACATACAAAATATTCGACTACCTGTACTGCAAGGACTACACGAAGCAGCTCAACGAATTCCGCGCCTCCCTCGGCCTCGAACCGGTAAAAGGCTCGATCCTCAAAAAGATCGCGGCAGAGAACACCCCTAACTTGTATGCCCTGAGCCCAAACCTGTTGCCTCGACCAGCCGACTGGGACGCCCGCTCCCAGATCACCGGCTTCCTCCACCTCCCGCCTGAACGGCGCGGGCAAGATCCGCAAGACGGCATCCCCTCCGACCTCGCCTCCACCGGGCACATCCCCTCCGAGTCCATCCCCTCCGACCTCACCCGCTGGCTCGAGACCGGCGAAGCGCCCATCTACATCGGTTTCGGCAGCATCCCCGTCCCCGATCCCGTAAAATTCGTCCGCATCCTGCGGCAGCTCCTCGCGGAAACGCCGTATCGTTTTATCTTTTGCCAGGGCTGGTCACATCTCGACGACCTGCCCCAACACCAACGGCTATACGTAGTAGAAACCGCCAACCACGACGCCCTCTTTCCCCATTGCCGCGCCGCCGTTATCCACGGCGGCATCGGCACGATAGCCACCGCCCTTCGCGCCAGGCTTCCCCTCGTCATCGCTTCCATCTTCGCCGACCAGCCCTGGTGGGGAAAGATCATCGCCCGCCGCGGCCTCGGCGCACATCTCCCCTTCGCCCGCTGGAGCGCGCCAAGGCTGCGCGCCGCCATCCGCACCACCGAAACCCCGGAGGTCAGGCAGCGCGTCGCCGACCTCGGCGAAAAAATGCGCAGGGAGGACGGCCTCACCGCCACCATCGAAGCCCTCGAAACCTATTTCGCCCAGACGCCCACCGGCCCCACACCGAGCGCGCCTCCAACGCCCACCGGCCCCACACCCGTGCATCGCACTACCTCTTGAGCGCCTTCTCCAGCGCAGGGTCGCGGACAAGCTCCGAAAACCAATTGGGATAAACCGTCGCCGGTTTGGTGAACGCGTCGAGCGCCGTAAGCTCATCGATAGCGAGAGAGAGTTCCGCCGCCGCGAGGTTATCATGGAAAGCCGGTTGTCTTTCTCCGCAAGGCTTTCACGCGTGTATTTGCCGCTCAGGAATCCACTGACCAAAGGGCTCCAAACGGTCAGGCCCAGCCCATACCGTTCCATCACAGGGATCATATCGCGTTCGATATCGCGGATCAGCAGGGAGTAGTGCATCTGGCCGTGTGTGAACGGCGCCCAGCCGTTGGCCTTTTGTATCTCCATGGAAGCCGCCACGCGCCAGGCACTCCAGTTCGAGAAACCTATGTACCGCGCCTTGCCCAGCAGAACTTCGGCCCGCGCCACTGGCGCGGCCCTCGTTCGCAACCTTCGCTGCGCTCGGTTGTCTCCGTCTCACCGCCCGCATAGGCATCGGCATCATCCGCCTCCGTCTTATAGACAGCGCCAATAGATCTATTTCCCGCAGTGAAAGTCATGGCCCCAAACGAGAGCCGCGAAACGATGAGACCGGTGTTACAGCCATCGTCATCAGGCCTCCTGCCCGATCCAAACGGCTCCGCCGATACTATCCCGGCTCGCCCCCGTAACGCTCGCCAGCACATTGTTCTCCTCGCGCCAGCGCAACACCCCGATGAGCGCCATGATCAACGCCTCCTTATAGTCGACCAGCGAGGTATCCGGCACCACGACCTCAAACCCCAGTCTAAACCTCAGTCGTTCCACCAAAAAGGTATTATGCGCCCCACCCCCCGTGACCAGCATCCGCGACCCGCCACCCAGCGCCTCCACGGCCCGCGCCACCTGCAACGCAATATGCTCGACATACGTCCGCAGCGCATCCGCCGTCGAAAGCCCCCGCTCGCCCATCGCCTGCCGGACGATCGGCAACACGACCTCCGTCCCAAACTCATTGGCCAGCGATTTCGGATACGGCATCGTATAGTAAGGCAACGCATTCAATTGCTGCAACAGCGGATGATCGACCTTGCCGGTCGCAGCCAGCGCCCCGCCGTCATCATAGGCCAGCCGCTCCAATTCCGCAAGCGCATTCAACACGCGATTCGCCGGACACACATCGAAGGCCAGGAAGCCGCCGCCGGCGCCACCATCCGCCGCTTCTCCACCATCCGCCGCTTCGCCGCCGTCAGCAGGAGCGCCCCCATGCTTCGACACATTCGCGATCCCACCCAAATTGAGAAACAGCTCATACCCCGGCAGCAACAGCTCCTCGCCGATAGGCACTATCGGCGCCCCTTGCCCGCCCAACGCCAGATCCATCGCCCGAAGATCGCTCACGACATTGACCCGCGTCGTCGCGGCAATAGCCGCCCCATCACCCAGCTGGGCCGTTAGCTGACGCGCCGGCCAATGGAAAGCGGTGTGACCATGACTCACGATGAGCTGTACCTTATATTCCAGGCCAAATTCCCCGATAAACTTTTGGACCCGCTCTCCCAGGTAATGCCCATATTCCACATGCAAAAGCTGGTAATCCAATGCGGACAATGCCGGCGCGGCAGCCAGCCGTTGCTTCCAGCTCTCGGGATAGGGGTAGCACGCCGCGTGGATAAGCTCGAAATCCCAGCTTTTTACCGCCTGCCTGCCCGAACCGGCCCGCTCCTGCAAATGTACATACGCGATATCCAACCCATCCAGGGAACTCCCGCTCATTAAACCGATGACTTTGTAAACCATAGCGGCAAAAATAATTTATTTGGGGAAATCGTTCCCCAATAACAGTCCCCTCCCGCCGGCGCGCTGGCGCGCCCCCGGCCCGCGCGCCCGTCCTGCTCCCACTGGCAGGCTATTTGACCTTTCAACCATACACCTTAAAACACTTTTATATGGGAGGCATTCTCTACATCATCGCCGTGATCCTCATCATCCTTTGGGCCATCGGCTACTTCGGCTATCACGCCGGAGGCATCATCCACGTATTGCTGGTCATCGCCATCATCGCCATCCTCCTGCGCGTCATCCGCAGCGCGGACTAACGAACCTTACTCAGCTGACCCAGCGAATTTGAACCTGTTGGCATTAGCCAGCAGGTTTTGTTATGTACCCCCGCCCCACCACTCACCCGCCCAGACGGCACCCGGCACCCGCGAGAGCCCCCGCGCCGGCCCGACTGCGCCCAGCCCGCAGTCCATTTTTTCCCGCCGTACGGCCGCCGGTTTCGTAACTTGCCCGGTCCTTATGCCGGCTCACGTTGATCACTATACGAATATCTTCCGCTACTGGCGGTCCGTCGAAACCTTCAGCCTCCCCGACGTCAATAGGAAGCGGGGCGATGCGGAGCCTACCATCCTGAAACCGGGTGTGCCGCTCCCCTGGGAAGACCCTGCATTCCCGCCCCCGCCCGAAAACCGGCGCTGGAAACATACCCTCTATTTTCATCTCGTCGATAAGGAGGCCGTGGTCAAGCTGCTCGCCACGCTCACCGGCTCTACAGAATACCGCGACCCCGTGGCCGGAGAGACCTGTATGAGTGCCCTCGTCCTCGACCAGGCGGGCCGGCCCGCCGTCCGCTCCTACGCACCGGTCGCTTTCGGCTATGCGATAAAGTTGATCCGAAAGAAACAAAACCCCGAGCTGCTCACCGAGGAACTGCGGCAGGCACAGGAAAATTATGTCACTCGTTTTGAGCTCGAGGCCCACGAAGAGCCGGTTCCCGTTACCTGGCCGCTATTGCAAAAAGAGCTGCACCATCTACAGGCACTCACCGCTGCCGGCCTGCCCATCCGGACAGCCGTTCTCTGTGTGTCCGAGGCTACAAACCCGCTGGCCACGCCCGACGCCCCGTTCTTGAACAGCTATTTTATCCGGGATCTCGATACCCTGATCCGCCATCCCCGGGAGATCGGCGAATCGCTCCAAAGGCTCCTGGCACCGCAGCCCCAAGCACCCCGGCAGCCCGAGACCCCGCCGCTTCAGCCCCAGACGCCCCAGCGACCCCAGGACCCGCTTCAACCCCAGACGCCCCAGCAACCCCAGGACCCGCAGCAATCCCAGGACCCCCAGCAACCCCAGGACCCGCAGCCCAAGCCCCAAGCCCGCCAGGACCTGCTTGATCCGCGGAACTTGTTGCTGCACCTGGACCCCCGCAATCTCTCACCAGGTCGCTGGCCGGCGAGCCCGGTGCATGGTCTCTACAGCGCCCAAATGGCCGCGCTCAATATTACGCTATCCACGCTCCGCCCGGACGGGCAACCCCCCAAGCACACGGCCTCCCCCCACATGCCCCCAGGTGCGGCCGTAGCCAGCGCCCCGCTCCTCGGCATCAACGGCCCACCAGGCACCGGGAAGACCACCCTCCTCCGCGAAGTCATCGCCGATATCATCGTAAATCGCGCCACGCGCCTGCTGCGCGCCGATCCGGATACCCTCTTTGCGACCCAGCGCATATCCATCAGCGAAAGGGCCGGCTACTATCCTATTGACGAAATTGTTTTTGGGAACGACGGCATCGTGGTCGCCGGCAGCAATAACACGGCAATCGAAAATATCTCGCGCGAACTGCCCCAGCTGAGAAGCGTCGACCGCGCGGCCTTTCCCGACGTAGACTATTTTTCGGCCATCGCCTCGGGCATCTTCGGCGAACCGGCCTGGGGGCTCGTCAGTGCCGTGCTGGGCCGTTCCGACAACCGCACTGCTTTTATCGAGAAATTCTGGTTTCAAAAAGGCCGCAACTTCAACCGGTATCTGCGGGAACAGGCTGAACAGGTCGACGAGGCCAGAGCGCATTTCGCTGAAACCGCCGCCGAGCTCACCAGCCTCCTGCAAGAATTCGAACGCTTTCGCACGGTCGCGTCCGCCTACCACGACGTCCTGCTCGCCGGCGCAAAGCCCTCTGCGTCGCCGGATACCGCCGAAGCACTCAACGATCCACACAGCAATGCCGCCGAACCCGCGATCTTGGCCCACCGGTTGCTCGCCGAATACGAAATCCCCGCCGCGAATCTTCCGGGCCCCGGTTTCACCAATCTGCCTGTAGCGGCGATCCACCGGCTAACCCCTTATTCTTCGGAAAAGCTCAATACACTCCGCAGCACCATCTTCTTACGCAGTCTCGAACTTCACGAATGGGCTATCCGGGCAAACGCCGCCGGCTTCCAGGCCAACCTCAGGGCGTTCGTGGATATGCTGGCCGGCAGATATCGCGAGCAGATCGACGAGCCGGTAGCGTCTATTCTCTGGAGTAGTTTCTTCTTCTGTATTCCCGTGGTTTCGGTGACACTGGCTTCCTTTCATCGCCAGTTCGGCCGTCTGGGGCAGGGCGCCCTCGGCTGGCTGTTGTTGGATGAGGCCGGACAGGCTACGCTGCCCTCTATCGCCGGAGCCCTCTGGCGCGCCCGGCGCAGTATTCTCATCGGGGACACCCGGCAGATTGCCCCCGTAGTCAGCATCCCCCAGGCATTAGACAAGCTGCTGCAGAAAAATTATACTACATCCGACGATTGGTCGCCGCTGCATCATTCCGCCCAGTCCCTCGCCGACCGCATCACGCCTATCGGCACCTGGCTCGACAATCCCGCCAATTCCGCAACCGCGACTGGCGCTCCACACCTCGCCAATTCCGCAAGTCCGGCCAGCGGGCCTCCCTCATCGCACATTTGGACCGGCCTCCCGCTCCGCGCACACCGCCGGTGCGACGAGCCCATGTTCACCATCGCGAATACCATCGCCTACAACGGCCAAATGGTCCGGGTCGACCAGCCGCCCCCCGGCACCGCCACGCACTCCGCCAGCATCGGCGTACTCCCCACCAGCCACGCTGCCACCGTCAGCGCCCTCCCCGCCAGCACCTGGCTCGACATCCGCGGCATCACCGCGATCGAAGGCCACGCCCTCTATGAAGAGCTGGACGCCACCAGAACCCTCTTGCAGCAGTTGGTCGCCCATGAAGGCAAGATATTCATCATCTCACCCTTTCGCTCCGTCGCAATGAGCTGCAAAGAACAATTCCAACGACGCGGCCGGATCGAATGCGGGACGATCCACACCTTCCAGGGCCGCGAGGCGGATATGGTCATCCTCGTCCTCGGCACCCTGCAACACAGCAAAAAAGCGCGCGACTGGGTCGCCGCCTCGCCCAATATCCTCAACGTCGCCATCACCCGCGCCCGTCATCGTATCTATGTGATTGGAAATTACAAAACCTGGTCTGCCCACCGCTACTTCGACTATCTATCCCAGGTACTCCCCATCCGGCCTCCCGCGGCATGATCCGCTGCCTCGCGTAGCCACGCCGTCTATGCCCCACCGTGGCTGCCGGCTCCCCCCAACTACTCACTCAATTTCCCCAACTATCCGGTTAACGTGCCGCCGGCTCGATCAAGCTAACCCCGCATCAACCCACCCCCTATTTTAGTGCTTTGAACCATAAGCAAATAAAGCGTATTAAAATCGACCCGGGGCCTCTTTCCAGAGGCCCCTTGTTATTTACTGCCAAAACGCCGTATCTTAGCTCATATTTAAACCGATTGCATTGTATCTCCATCGTATGCCTTTGGCTTTCGTCATCCTACTCGCGGCCCTTGGTCCCGGCACGCCCATCCAGGCCCAAAAGACTTTCTGCAACCCCCTCAACCTCCCCTATAATTTCCAGGCCCCCGGCCCCACCCGCCGCGAAGCCGCCGACCCGCTCATAGTGCTGTACCAGGACAAATATTGGCTCTTTGCATCCAAACAAGTCGGCTACTGGTGGTCCACCGACCTCCTCGACTGGCATCTCATCCAACCCACGGGCCTCCCCCTCCAGGTCTATGCCCCCGCTGTAGCCGTAGTCGACGGAAAACTCTATTATACCGCCGGCGAAGACAAAGGCACCTTCACCACCAGCGATCCCATGGCCGGCCAATGGACCCTCGTGAGCCCTTACAAAAGAGGCTGTGCCGACCCCGACCTATTCCAGGACACCGATGGCAGAGTGTATCTCTTCGACGGCTGTTCGGACAAGACGGCACTTCGCGTCACCGAGCTCGACCGCCATACCTTCATGCCGCTGGGCGATCCCCTGAACACCATCGTTGCACACACCCGCGACCACGGCTGGGAAGTGCCGGGCGACTATAACGAAGACACCACGCATGCACCCTGGATAGAAGGTTCCTGGGTCACGAAGTTGGACGGCCACTATTTTTGGCAATACGCCGGCCCGGGCACCCAGTTCAAAACCTATGGGGATGGGGTATACGTAGCCGATAACCTCAAAGGGCCCTGGACCTACCAGCCCTATAGCCCATTCTCTTTTAAACCTTCGGGCTTCATCGCAGGCGCGGGGCATTCGGCGACTTTTGCCGATAGAAAGGGAGAGCTATGGCATATCGCCACGGGCACTATCTCGGTAAGACATATGTTCGAGCGCCGTCTGGTGCTTTTTCCTGCCGGCTATTATCCCGACAACCAGCAGCTCGCCGTAAACACCTATCTCGGCGACTACCCGCAGCTCGCGCCCGGCACTGCTTCCGACCACCTGAACGGTAACCTCGCGGGGTGGATGCTGCTGAGCTATCACAAACCCGCCACCGCCTCTTCGACGCTGACCACAGCCGCAACCCCGAGCGGAACCGGCGTCGCCGCCTCAGCCAGAAGCGCCAACCCCACGGGCCCCGGTGCGCCCGCCCGCGCCTTCGACGAAGACATCCGCACCTGGTGGTCCGCCAAAACAGGCAACCCCGGCGAATGGCTCCGGGTCGACCTCGGCAAGACCTGCCGCATCAACGCCATCCAGGCGAACTTCGCCGACCAGGACGCCAAACAACAAGGCCCGCTGACGAGCGATGGCTATCGTTACGAAATAGAAGCCTCCATAGACAACAAGACCTGGCACACGATCGTGAGCAAAGATGCCCGGGACCGCGACACGCCCCACGATTATACCCAGCTCGACAAACCCGCGATGGCCCGTTATGTCCGCATCGTCAACGGCCACTCGCCCGCGCATAGCCGCTTCTCGCTCTACGACCTCCGCATCTTCGGCTCCGCCCAAGGCAAGGCCCCCGCAGCAGTCACCAACATCCGGGTCCACCGCGATCCCGCCGACCGCCGTCACGCCACGATCACCTGGTCGCCAGCCAAAAACGCAGACTTCTATATCGTCCGCTATGGCCTCACCCCCGACCGCCTCTTCGGCAACTACCAGGTTTACGACGCCACGAGCCTCGACATCCGCAGCCTCAACGCCGACCCAAAATATCTTTTCACCGTCGACGCCGTCAACGGATCCGGCATCACTAAAACCCCGACCATCTATCCAGCACCATAAGCGCCACCGACCCAGGCACCTGCTCGCCATAGATCAGGTGTTTTAACGGTTTTTCTTTTTTGTATCTTTACACTATATGGAGACTCAAAAAACACCGCTTTTCCTCCGATACGGGGGCGCCGAAAAGGACAGCTCCGAAATGAACATGGAAGAGCTCGAACGGGCTTCCGCGTCGATCTTGCGCAGAGCGAAGGAAAAAGCCTTCTTCAAGGGTCGCCCCATCATCTTCAGTGAGAACGGTAAGGTGTACGAAGAGTGGCCGGACGGTGTCGTAGTTGAGCGTACAAAAATCGCCTAACACATGCCTACCATTGATCAACTCGGACGAGATCGCCAAAGAGGCCCGGGAAGCAGGAATCCTTGCGGTCAATAGCCAGGAATATAGTAACCAGGAGGCTTCCAAACTGGTCGAGGAGTACCTGCAAAAGCGCGGATCCTTCGCGATTGAGACCAATCTGGCGGATGTAGAAACCTGGAAATTCCTGGTCAAAGTCCAGCAACTCGGTTACGAGCTGAACGTTAAATATATTTCAACCGACAAATTAGAACTGCTAAACAACAGGATCGCAGAAAGGGTATTACTAGGAGATCATTTCGTTCGGCCGGACATTGTTGAGCAACGTTACGTTGCAGGCCTCAAACTGCTGGACCATTATTTTGACTATCCCGATATTCTGGAGCTATTTGATAACTCGAAAGCTATGCTACTGGTAGCCGAGTGCAGAAAAGGGCAGATTAAGATGAGAACAGAAGTATTACCTGGCTGGATAGTTGAATATCTCGGCAGGCATTTTACCACATCATCAACCACCGATGCCTCGCCCCGATCTCTGTCGGATATAGATGCCGTCCGGAGATCCTACCAGGAATTGAAAAACAAAACTCGGTAAATGTTCATCGACGATGATACCCGAAAAAGACTTGAAAATATCGTTAAAGGAGAGGTCCTTGAGGGGACAAAGGATAATTGCACAGCTGCCCGAAACCTCCTAGGTCAATCCCGAATTAAAAAGGAACAGACCGAACTCCTAAAAAAGCACACGGTAAAAATTACGAATTGCTCCAAACAATTTTCCAAACACCCTTGTCCTCCAACGACTCGAAATATCATTTCACCGTCGACGCCGTAACGGCTCCGGCATCACGAAGGCATCAACGCTTATCCGCTTATTAAGGCATTCTTGTCGACCACAACGGCCTCCCCGAACGCTTGTATTTCCGCTGGGCTGAATCGGTTACATAGAAATCTTCATCTTATTCAGATCATACTCTCACCGTATGCGGCGCCTGCTCCGGCGTCATTTGCGATGAATTTAGCACCAGTTCCGATTTGATAAAGTCACTGACGTCGATCGGTGGGATGATTAAAACATTTATCGGGTGTCGTTCGGTCTTCGCATGTAGAACACCTCGCGTAGTGCTCACTGCCAGGCTGGCGAAGTGAAGCGCTATGGCCTTCGGTACGGCAAGTGTATTAGTCTTTTCTGCGTATAAGGCTGTCCAATCCTCCGGCGCAATCTGAAATTGACAGGTGACCGCGATAACGGCTATCGGTTTATTCTGCACTAAGACAAAACATTTGACTTGGATGCCAAAAGCCCTTTCAAAAGGATTAAACCCAAATGCCATAGCAACGTTCATGGACGCTTGCTGTTGCGGATCATACTCTTCGCTGAGGATAGCAAATTCGTCCGTGATTATCCGGGCGAAGGCAAATTTGACAAATTGTACATCGTTCATAACGGTGGTATTCACGACATTTTGCACAAGCTCTCTTCCGCTCTTCGTTCTGGGATCGGAACGATTTCAATGGCCGTATCTTCGATAGTTCGCATCAACGCCTTCGAGTGTTCGATTCTAGTCAATGTATTTGTAATAAGGTCGTAGATGTCATTGACCGGCAAATTGCAATGATGCGGGATAGTAAAGTAATCTGGAAGAACGGTCGGTCCGCCATACGAGATCCTAATTGAATTCAATTGCTTCGCCCAACTTGACCATCGCCAATCCGTTCCCTCTTGCGGGACGGTTCCACTGCATATACCTGCGATAGGCAATTCCAATGAATCAACAGGCTCAGCCTTTGATACCGGAACCAAAGGCACGTCCAGTAAGACTTCGCCCAAGGCATGTTCGAGCTTATCAATTGTCTCGAGCGTTAGGTTCTCTTTGCCCTTCACGATCTTGGTGACTTGTTGACGGGAAACGTTCATCCGATTAGCCAACTCCGTCTGCGTGATCCCTTTTTCACCTAACAAGGCCAGAACTCGCAAGGCCACCTTCCAGGATTTCTTCCGGACGCGCGCCTGCCGAAGATCCTGCTCAGCCTCATCGATCCAGCTGGATTCTTCCTCTATACCGATCTTTTTCAGTTTTTCGTTTATTGTCATGGCAGGTTAATTAAATCTTCGCGAAAATAGATACCTTGGTCCTTCAACCAAGCTCTCACCCTTTTCATTTTTCTCAGCTCTTCCTCCGTATGCAGCCGTTCTTCCATAAAGTTCGTCAACTTGATCGCGCCGCCGGTGACCGCATATGTTCTCTCATCGATGCGAACCGCATAAATTCGGAGTTTTGGATTGCTGGTAGTGCTTTTAACGGACCCTTTGGATAACTGCAATTCCAACAAATTTGATTCGCTGTTATTCAGCGGCCGAAAGACATGTTGAAGGGTTTTCCCCGTTGAGCCTACTTTAGCCAGAGCTACTATCTTTTTTTGGGTGCTTGGCTTTCCTCCATTAATTCTAATGCCCCGTCCTCCGCACTCACTGGACGACCGAATTTGCTTTGAAGGTCAGCCAAGTTCTTCTGACAAAAATCAAATACCCATTCCGGGTCTTCCAGGCAATCAAAAAATTCGCGAAAAGCATGCCCCCCGGCCGGATCATATCTTACAGCCCAGAGCCCGTCCCCCTCCTGAGGGCCGATCTTCGAACCAAAAATATGAACTATTTGCATCGGATGCAACTTTTAAGTTGACAAAATTACTGCTTTTCAACGACAGCTGATTAAAATTTAAAAATTGATTTACAACAACTTATGCTTTATCGTACTACGATAGCCAAACCAATCCCCAAGGTAGAGGTCCAGGTCTGACCTTAAAGAACTTCAGTCCACCCAAACCCAGCCAACCTCAATGCTCACCGGCTGTACACCACCTTCCCCCCGACAATCGTCATCACAACCCCCACCTCCGGCAGCCGCGCAGGCGAGATCGCAGTAGGATCCTGATCCAGCACCACCAGATCGGCATACTCCCCGGTCACGACCCGCCCCTTGACACCCTCTTCATGCGTCGTATAGGCGCCACCCACACAAAAGGCCTTCATGGCTTCTTCCACGGTAATACGCTGATTGTCGCCGATCACCACCCCGCTGGGGGCCTTCCGGTTCACGGCGCCGTCCAGCCGCTTCATAGGCTCGAACCTGCTGATGGGATAATCGCTATGCATCGCCCAAACGATCCCCATATCCGTGGCCGTCCGCGTCGGCATGATCATGGCCAGCCGCTTAGCCCCATAGACCCGAAGCTGATCACCCAGCTCATTGGCATAGCTATGGAACACCGGCACCACGCTATCGCGGAGAATGCGATCCAGTATCTCCTGATTCGTAATGCTGCAATGCTCGATGCGATGCCGCATATCCGGCCGCGGATCAGCTGCCATGGCCCGCTCATACGCCGTAAGCACCATTTCGATCTCCCGGTCGCCATTGCTATGACACGCGATCTGCAAACCCGCGTGGTGGATCTTCAACACCAGACTATCCAGCGAAGCCTGCGACCGCGCCGGCGGAATGCCATAATAGTCGCGCAGACCGGTGCGGGGATTGACGGTATCGTAGGGTTCGTATAACCAGCAGGTCTTTCCGCTAAGACTATTGCCGTGAAAAATTTTTATCCCCTCGATCCTTAACCACGGCCCCGACACCCGCGGGATGCGCCCATCCAGCACCTGGTCGAGATAATCCATCCCGATATAACAATTGAACCGCAAAGGGAAATGCTCGCCGGCCAACGTCTGATAGATCTTC
>DASYZH010000049.1:0-12650 GCA_035946435.1 Puia sp.
GGAGATGGACGCCGCGATCAGCTGCTGGGATATAAAATATTTCTATTTCAATCCCCGCCCCACACAAATGGATTCGCGGATCAAGACCCTCACGGGAATACCCAATTTCCCGTCGTATGTCTCCGGGCACTCGATGTTTAGCGCAGCCGCCGAGACGATCCTGGGTCACCTTATACCCTCCCGGGCCGGCGCCTATCTGAGCATGGCCCAGGAAGCGGCCAACTCCCGTGTATTGGGCGGCATCCACTATGTGATCGACTGCAGCGTCGGGTTTACCGTGGGGCAGAATGTGGGCAATTACGCCGTCCAGCGCGCCATGAGCGACGGCGCCGAATAAAATGTGCTGAGAATGCGCAGCTGGAAAAATAGCGCATTCCCAGCAAAGGGCTGAAGTCTGTCCTTCGGACAAAGACGCTACCGCGTCTTTATACGTAGTTTTTTTTCTTGGTCTATAAGCAAAGCAAGCAAAACACCGCGATTCTTCGCGGTGTTTCAATTTTATCCCCGGCAACTATTCGACGAAATAGGGATTAATCGTAAAATTATTCCGATCTTTTACATTTGACTAGATTTGCATTACTTTTAATTATGTGGGTAGAAGAACTAATCCTTGACAACATCAAATGTTTTGAAAAGCAAAGCATTATTTATCGGAAGAAAGGAGCACCTGCTCCTTGGACGACCTTATTGGGTGAGAACGGGACCGGCAAAAGCACGGTGCTTTCCGCTATTGCTCTTTTATTAGCAGGCCCAGAAGGCGCACAGCAATTATTACCAAGACCAGAGGGATGGGTGCGAGACCAATCAAAATCTGGAAAGATGACCGTCCGATTGCATCAGGGGGCCCATGATCCTGGACAATACGGCGGGGACAAGAAGGAGAGAAAAGTGTTTCAATATACCTTTCATTTTACCGGCGATGAGAAAATTACCATCAACAATAAGGTTTTCACCGAACCTATAATTACAGAGGATAAAAACAGCAGAGCATTGCCGTGGTTAAGAGAAAATGCTTTATTGCCAAAGGGAAAAGGTTGGTTTGGGGCGGGATACGGCGCATTTAGAAGGTTGACCCGGGAAAATAAGATCATCGTTCCGTCTTTACAAACTCCACTCCGGTACACTAATTTTTTTAGCCAATTCAAAGAGGATCAACCATTGGAGGCTTTTGAAACCTGGATGGTATATCTAGACTATCGAATCTCTAAATCAAAGGATAGCTTGGCCCAAAAGCAAAAGGATTGGGGAATCAAAGCTATTAACCAGCTACTACCTCCCGGGAATAAATTCCACTCAATCGATGAAAAAGGGAATATACTTTTTGAGGTGGATGGCTCGAAGGTTTCGACTATTTCCTTGTCTGATGGTTTCAGAAGTATCCTTGCATTAACCGGCGACTTAATTTGGCGTTTAATAGAGGCGTTTCCCGAAAGTAAATATCCATTGGAAGAACAAGGCGTTGTTTTAATAGATGAGTTGGATATTCATTTGCATCCTACCTGGCAAAGATCTATTGCAGGACTGTTGAGAAAAACCTTTCCCAAAATTCAATTTATAATGGCAACGCATAGTCCGCTTGTGGCGGCTGGAGCAGGTATGGATGCGATAACATATCGTCTCTATAAAAACGACGGGAAGGTTATCGTGGATGAAATTAAAAACATTTATGCTAAAAGCGTTGATGACATTTTGAGAAGTGAAGCCTTTGGCCTGGTGTCAACATTTTCTGAAGAGACTCAGCATCAGATTGATAAATATTATACATTAAAGAAAAAGAAAAGTCTAAACGACGAAGAAAAAAAGCAATTGCAGATAGCTATTCCATTTGTCCAAGAGGCTTTAGGGGTTAACGCGAATGAGTCACCGACGGAAAAAAGGTTAAATGATTTTATAGAAAAGAATTGGGAAAATGATTAGGGTAGAAAGAACATCTGAGCCGGAAATATTAGCAGATAATAGGTCAAAGTGGATTGTCGATTATCGTAACGCGCGAGAATCATACCGGCGCCATTCAACACCTGAAAACAGAACACGGCTCAAAAATTGCGAAAATCGGTATAATCATAGAAGCGTAAGATCGGCCTTAAAGTCAATGTTTGATGGTAAATGCGCTTATTGTGAAAGTCATATTTCTCACATAAGTTATCCGCATATCGAGCATTACCGGCCGAAATCAAGGTTTCCTAACCTGTGTTTTAGTTGGACGAACTTGCTTTTAGGCTGTGCAATTTGTAATGGCAAGGAATTCAAAGGAGATCGTTTTCCTGGACCTGCTGAAAACGGTCCCATTCTTAATCCAGTCAATGAAAACCCTGAAGATTTCCTGGAGTTTGAATATGATCCAGCCACGGGGACTGCAATGATTTTGGGTAAAGATCCAAGAGGTACTAAAACCGTAGATCTTTTGGGCTTAAACAAAAGGCCGGATCTTGTCCGTCATCGTAGCAGCGTAGTAAGGAAAATGGCGGTAATTGCTATTCAAGCTTCGCATGGGAATATTGAGGCTATCGCGGAGATAAAACGTTGTATGGGAAAAGACGAAGAATATTCCGCTTTCGCGAAGGCGCTGTTTAAAAAGTTCGGATTGTCGTAATTAGATCGGATATATTACTTTTATTACCCCCTAAACCGGAAAAATCCGGCAGGGATTGCTATTAAAACAGTGCATATGATGAAAAGAATTGCAGTCTTTCTGTTATTTGCAACCTTCTCGTGTTTCTGCCTTGGGCAGCCTATCGTCACGACCCCGCCCGACAAGATCTACGGAAAACTATTCGTCGACGTCCAGATGGACCGCGTCTTTCCCGACGGCAAGACCTTCGTGGATTGCATCCCCAAACGCAAACCCGCCGACATCGTCGCCGATTATGAGGCACAAAAGGGGACCTCAGGCTTCGACCTCCACAAATTCGTGCTCGACAACTTCGAGCTGCCGCCTGCGCCCAACGACACCTACAAGACCAATACCACTGAAGACGTGGTCACGCATATCCATGAGCTTTGGTCTGTGCTCAAAAGGACACCGGACAAGTTCGTGGAAGGCAGCTCGCTGCTCCCGCTGCCGTATCCGTATATCGTTCCGGGCGGCCGCTTCCGCGAAGTGTATTACTGGGACTCGTATTTCACGATGCTGGGCCTCAAAGAAAGCGGCGAGATCGACATGATCGACAACATGGTGAAGAACTTCGCCTATCTCATCGAGAACTATGGCCATATCCCCAATGGGAACCGCACGTATTATCTCGGTAGGTCCCAGCCACCGTTCTTCTCGGTGATGGTCGAGCTGCTCGCCGAGGCGAAAGGCGATAGCGTCTACCAGGAGTTCCTCCCCGCGATGGAAAAAGAATATGCCTTCTGGATGGATGGCGCCGATAAGCTCAAGCCCGGCCAGGCCTACCGCCGCGTCGTCAGGTTGAAGAACGGCGCGATCATGAACCGCTATTGGGACGATGCCACCGTGCCCCGGCAGGAAAGCTGGCGCGAAGACGTCCTCACGGCGCAGCGCTCCGGCCGCGACAAGATCGAGATGTACGAAGAGCTCCGCGCCGCCGCGGAAAGCGGCATCGACTTCAGCAGCCGCTGGTTTGCCGACGGCCAGCATCTCGTGACCATCCGCACCAGCGATTTCATCCCGCCCGATCTCAATGCCTTGCTCTACCATCTCGAATGGGCCATCTCCAAGGCCCTGCTGATGAACAAGGACAGCGCCTCGGAAGACTTTCGCCGCAAGGCCATCCATCGCGGCGAGCTGATCGACAAATATTGCTGGAATGAAGCCGAGAACTTCTATACGGATTACGACTTCAAGACGCAGAAACAAAGCAGAAATATCAACCCCGGCGGGATGTACCCCTTTTGTTTTATCAACGAAAATCCCGATTACATGAGTTTCCTCGGCAGCAAGGTTGCCGACGTCATCCGGACCAGGCTCCTCAAACCCGGCGGTGTCGTCACCACGGAATTCGATACCGGTCAGCAATGGGACGCCCCCAATGGCTGGGCGCCGCTCGAATGGATGACCATCTGGGGCCTCGACCGCTGTGGCCAAAAGGACCTCGCGGCAGATATCGCCGCCCGCTGGGTGAAGCTCAATGAAAAAGTGTACAAGTCCACCGGGAAGCTCATGGAAAAATACAATGTCGTCGACATCGACAAAGACGCCGGCGGCGGCGAATATCCCGGTCAGGATGGCTTCGGCTGGACGAACGGCGTGCTGCTGAAGCTCATCGACAAATACGATCTGCCGAAGCAATAGGCCGCGTCTCCGCGCGAGCAATAGGCCGCGCCGTACGGCCGAAGGCGCAGATTGGCCGGAGGCCAATCGCCCGAAGGCGGAATACTGGCGCCGCGCCCTTACCTTTGCGCAAATTTTCCCAAGATGCGTAAGCTCCTCGTAGCCCTGCCGGTCCTCGCCGTCCTTTTCTCCGCCTGCTCGATCAACGACGTCACCGAAGACGAAAGCCTCGGTCGCTTTTTCGACTCGGCGGGTGTCAAGGGCTGTTTCGCGCTTTACGACAACGGCCAGGGGCATTTTACCGTCTATAACCTCCCGCGCTACCGCGACAGCCTCTATCCCGCCGGTTCCACCTTCGATATCGTCGCCTCGCTGATCGCCTTCCAAAGCGGGGTGATCAAGGACGAAAAGGCGGTGATTCGCGACACCACCGTGGGCGATGCTTTCAGGACACCCGGGGCCGGTGAGATCTTCCGGCGCGTCCATGACAGCGTCGGCATCGACTCGCTGCGAAAATGGGTGGACTCGCTCCACTATGGCAACCAGGCGCTGGACAAGGATACCGATGCCGTATTCGACGGAAACCTCAGGCTGCAGGCGGACGAACAGCTGGGCCTGATCAAAAAGCTTTATTTCAACCAGCTCCCGTTCTTCCGGCCTACCCAGGAGATGGTCCGCGACATGTTCGATAAACAGGAGAACAGCAACTTTAAATTCGTTTTTAAGGTTGCCAAGGTGCCTTATCAGGGACGTGCCTTCGGCTGGGTCCTGGGTTGGGTCGAAGAGAACAAACACCCTTATTTCTTCGTGCTCAACGTGGATGCCGCCGATCCGAACATGAACATCACCCTCGCTGGTACTCAAGTCGTTAAGAATATCTTATCTTCCATGGGTTTCTTCCAGGGCAAGAAATGATCCCGGTTTTTTTCTTTATTTTGCAGGTCCGTGTACCGCATTGAACATATCGAAAATCTTTTGGGTCTGGCGGCCCTTCCGCTACTGGTCGCGGCCCTTTGGCTCCTGCTGAGCTGGAAAAAGCAAACCATAGTCCGCATCGGCGACCCCTCGCTGGTTCGTCAGCTGATCAGCAATTTTTCCGCCACCCGCTTCCTGTTTAAAGCCGGGGTCGTGTTGCTGGCCTTCCTGGTCATCGTCATCGGCGCCGGCAACCCGCAAAAAACCGGCAAGATGGAGAATGTCAAACGCAAGGGCGTAGACGTCATGATCCTGCTGGATGTGAGCAAAAGCATGCTTGCTACCGACATCAAACCCAGCCGCCTGGACAAAGCGAAACAGCTGCTGCTGTTGATGATCGATAAATTGGAGAACGACCGGATCGGTCTCGTGCTCTTTGCCGGCCGCGCCTATCTCCAGATGCCGCTGACCTCCGATCATGGCGCCGCCCGCATGTATATCCAGGACGCCAGCCCCGACGCAGTACCCACCCAGGGTACGGTGATTGCCGAAGCCCTCCGGATGGCCAACTCCGCCTTCAACAGCAAAGAACGAAAGTATAAGTCCATCCTGCTGATATCGGATGGCGAAGACCATGATCCCGACGCGCTTAAGGTCGCCAAGGACCTCGCTAAGGACGGCGTGATGATCAATACCGTCGGCATCGGCTCGCCGGAAGGGTCTCCGATCGTAGACCCGGCCACCGGCGAACTCAAAAAGGACGAGCAGGGGAATACGGTGATCTCCAAGCTCAACGAGGCCGAGCTGCAACAGCTCTCCAACGCCACCAACGGCCAGTATGTCCGGCTGGATAATGTCGACGATGCCCTCATCACCATGACCCAGCAGATCGACAGTGTCGATAAGAAATCGATGTCCGATGCCGAGTTCGTCGACTACATCAGCTATTTCCAGTGGTTCCTGGGCATCGCCCTGGTGTTGCTGGTATTCGACTATTTCTTCTCGGAACGCCGCTCCGCCGCCAGCGAAAAACGCGAACGCCTGGCATCCGGTGCGGGCCTGGGCCTTGCCGCGACCCCCACCGCTACCGGTTCCAACGGGCCCTCCGGCCCAGGCCCCAACGGCCCGTCCGCTGCACGTCCTGTCGCTGCCGGAGCCGCCACCTTGCTGGCCCTGGCCATCCTGGTCTCCGCCTTCCCCGCCTCCGCACAGAACGTCAACGGCAAGATCCGCAGCGGCAACCGCGCGTATAAAAAGGGCGAATTCGAAAAGTCGATGCAGCAATATCAGCAGGCCGTCCTGCAAGCCCCCAACAGCCCTACCGCCAATTACAACCTGGGCAATGCCCAGTTCAAGGACAATAAGTTCGACGAAGCCGCACACGCCTACGACGCCACCGTGGAAAACAGCACGGATAAGGGGATGAAAGAAAAAGGCTACTACAACAAAGGCGTGGCCATGATCCGGCAAAAGAAACTGCAGGAAAGCATCGACGCCTGGAAAAATGCCCTCAAGCTGGACGGCGGCGACGTCGAAGCCCGCGATAATCTCGAAAAAGCCCTCAAGGAACAAAAGAAACAGCAACAGCAACAAAACCAGCAGCAGCAAAATCAAAAAAAGAATCAGAAGAACCAGGATAAGCAGGACCAGAAAAAAGAACAACAGCAACAACAACAGCAACAACAGCAGCAACCCAAGCCGCAACTCAGCAAGCTGAACAAACAGCAGGTCGAACAGCTGCTGAAGGCGCTCGAGCAAAAAGAGAAAGATCTGCACGATAAAATGCAGCAGAACAAGCAGCACGTGCCCAACCAGCCTGAGAAGGACTGGTAATCACCGGCCCCCGCATCCGCGAGTCGCCCCCGGACGACGCGCCGCAATTCTTTGTATCTTTACAGTCTATGCAATCCTATTGTAATTCCCTCACCCGGTACTCCAGGCTCAAGACCCTGGAAGTGAAGATCGGCGATCTGCTCCTGGGCAATTTCCATCCCATCCGCATCCAGACCATGACCACCACCGACACCATGGATACCCTGGCCACGGTCGAACAATCCATTCGTTGCATCGAGGCCGGGGCCGAGCTGGTCCGCATTACGGCGCCCAGTAAAAAAGAGGCGGAAAACCTCCTCAATATCAAAAACGAGCTGCGCCGCAGGGGCTATACGACCCCGCTGGTCGCGGATATCCATTTTACCCCCAACGCCGCCGAGATCGCCGCGCGCATCGTGGAGAAGGTCCGCATCAACCCCGGCAACTATATCGACAAAAAGAAATTCGAACACATCGAATACACGGACACCGAGTACACGGAAGAGATCGATCGCATTCGCCAACGGTTCACCCCACTCATAAAGATCTGCAAGGAATACGGCACCGCCATGCGCATCGGCACCAACCACGGCTCGCTGAGCGACCGGATCATGTCCCGCTATGGCGACACGCCCATCGGCATGGTCGAAAGCGCGATGGAGTTCCTGCGCGTAGCCCGCGACGAGAGCTATCATAATATCGTCCTCAGCATGAAGTCCAGCAACCCGCAGGTGATGGTGCAGGCCTACCGGCTGCTGATCGCGCAGATGGAGATCGAGTTCGGCGTCTGCTACCCGCTGCACCTGGGCGTTACCGAGGCCGGCGACGGCGAAGACGGCCGTATCAAGTCGGCCATCGGCATCGGCACCCTGCTCGAGGATGGCATCGGCGACACCATCCGCGTCTCGCTCACCGAGGACCCGGAATTCGAGATCCCGGTGTGTCAGGACCTCGTACGCCGCTACCAGGACCGCGGCGACCTGGCGACCGCGGCCGGCTCCGTAGCTCCTGCCGGCCCTGCGAATGCGCAAGCTCCCGGCTCCCCGAATGCACCGGCTCCCGGCTCCGCGAAGGCTTCGGCTCCTGCCTCCCCGAATGCACCGGCTCCCGGCTCCGCGAAGGCGCAAGCTCAGCCTGTCCCCGACATCGATAAGCTCCCTTATTCTCCATTCGAATACAAACGCCGCGTCTCGCGCACGCTGACAGGCCTCGGCGGCACCCATGTACCCGTGGTCGTAGCCGATTTCAAAAAAGACGCGTCGATCAGCCGCGAGGACCTCGCCGCCATCGGCTATTCCTATAACGCCTCCAGCGACAAATGGAATATCGGGGATGCCGCCGCCGACTATATTTACACCGGCGACAAGGTCCTGGATTTCGACCTTCCCGGCACGCTGAAACCCATCTGCGATTACCCGACCTGGCAGAACCTCGACGACCGAAGCGCCTATGTTCCGTTGTTCCAGGATTGGGAATATGACCCCGATGGCGACCGCTCCGACACGCTCAACATCATCGCGATCGACACCGCGGCGCAGGAAGCCCGGCCGGTAGCCGAAAGGTTCAGGGACGACGCGACAGTAGTCCTCTGCTGTAAAAGCACCCATCCCTATGCGTTACTTTCCGTGCGGCGTTTTTTCATGGAGCTCATACAAGACGACATCCGCTGCCCGGTGATCCTGGCCGTTGACAGCCACGACACCACCATCGACGAGGCGCTGATCCATTTCTCTACCGAAGCCGGGGCGCTCCTGCTCGACGGCATGGGCGACGGTATCTGGATCACGGGCGACGCGTCGAAGATCGTCAACCAACGCATCAGCGGCCGCACGTATCTTCAAACGCGCAACAACCATCAGTTCCTGAACAATACGGCTTTCTCCATCCTCCAGGCCACGCGGACCCGCATCTCCCGAACGGAATATATCTCCTGTCCCAGCTGTGGCCGTACCCTTTTCGACCTGCAGGAGACCACTGCGCGCATCAGGGCCGTAACGCATCATCTCAAAGGCGTCAAGATCGCCATCATGGGCTGTATCGTCAATGGCCCCGGCGAAATGGCCGACGCGGACTTCGGCTACGTGGGCAGTGGCCCGGGCAAGATCACGCTGTACAAAGGCAAAGAGATCATGAAAAGAGGCGTAGACAGCGCGGTAGCCGTGGATGAGCTTATCGATCTGCTTAAAGCGCACGATGCCTGGATCGAACCGGTCAAATTGATGGAATCTGCCGGTTAATTTTCGTTTCCTCGTGGTATTCCTGTTTTAGGCCTACCGTTATGAAATCCCGGTATTCCAGTTCCGCGGCAACACAACGGACGTTTTCACCGGACATTTCAATGACTACCGGCTTTTTACTTTACTAAGCATTAATCGTAGTATTTTTGTTATCCGGCCTTCCGGCCTTAAATAGCAGTAAGGTGAACCGCATCGACAGATTACATGCGATCCTGACGCATCTGCAGAGCAAGAAAAAGGTGACGGCCCAGGAAATGGCCGATCGCTTCAACATCAGCCTCCGAACAGTGTACCGGGATGTAAAAGCCCTGGACGAATCCGGCGTACCCGTGATCGGCGAGGCCGGCACCGGCTATACCATCATGGAAGGCTACAGGCTGCCCCCCGTGATGTTCACCCAGGAAGAAGCCAGCGCCCTCCTGCTGGGTGCGAAATTAGCCGAACAATTCACGGACGGATCGGTAAAACGCCATTTTCACGCCGCCCTCTTCAAGATCAAGGCGGTGCTCCGCTCGCCAGACAAGGAATATGTCGACAGCCTCACGGAACACATCGAGATCCTGACCCGCTATGCGCCGGACAATGATTCGCCGCAACAATATCTCTCCCTGCTCCAGCAGGCCGTGGTAGGCAAAAAGATCGTTCAGCTTCATTATCGTTCCAATCTCAAGGAAGAGGTGACCCGGCGGCGCGTCGAACCCATCGGGCTGCTGCACTATGGCAGCGCCTGGCATCTCATCGGCTGGTGCCACCTTCGGACCGACTATCGCGATTTCCGGCTGACCCGGATGCTGGGCGTGAACATCGAAGACGCTACCTTTGATCCCGGCGCGCATCCATCCATCAAGGAATATATTGAAACATTGCGCGCCGGTGCCGACCTTCAGGAAGCCATTGTGCTGGTCGACAAAAGGATCGTAAAATTCCTTCAGGAACAGAAATATCTCAACGGCTTCGTGTCCGAAGAAGACCTGGGCGACTGCGTCCGGATGAAATTCCTGACCTCCTCTTTCCCCTATTTTGCCAGGTGGCTATTGATGTATACTGACGCGATCCGGGTCGACTCCCCTGAGCTGCTAAAAAGCGAGATCAAGACGCTTTCCGAAAAATTATCCGTACATCACCGGTCCTACTGACATAATGCTGTCATTCCGGGGTTGTTCTTTTGTACAAACAAAAGACAACATGCTCATCCGCACGCATCCCTACATGACCGTTTTGTATAGCACCCGTGAGGCCACCCTGCGCGATTTGCCCAACTGGAAGCCGACGGAGGAGGCTTCGTCCGACAGGACAGACGTTAGCGGTTTGCCGGGATTCGCTACTTTCCACCCAGCGAATCCCCGGCATCACTGTGGGGCCGTGGTGAAAGACCTCTACCAGTACGTGGCGGACCTCGACCTGCTGGTATGCGGCCCCCAGTATTGGTTCTACCATGGCGTAGACGGACAGCCCACGGCCGCCGGAGGACGGCCGCAAATCATGAGCGAACCGAAATTTACCCTGGATGTCGCCCTGCCCGTGCAGGGTAAGATCCCTACCGCCGTCCTACCCTTTTTTAAACGCCTGCCCGCCTTTCGTTGTCTCTCCTCGCGGTATGAAGGACCCTGGGAGGGCATCGGGGCGGAATACCAACGAATGCTGCAATATGTTTCTGATAATGGATTAAAACTCAACGGTATCTATGCCGAATCTTTTTTGCATATCGACTTAGACGATCCGGCTAACCAGATCACCGAGATACTCCTCGGGCTCGTTTAAAAAATTTGTCTGAATCGCCTTTGGCGGTTCGTTCAAAAGAGAGACAATAACACCACATATGAAAAAAAAGACGTGTGCAGCATTTCTCTTCGAGGGCTTCCTCGACCACCAGCTTTCGCTTGCCCTGGCTTGTCTCAAGAGCGGCGGCGCCGACTGGTCGCTGGAGACCTTTTCGGCCAGGGGTGCGAAAGTTACCTCGGCGACAGGCTTTGGAGTCACCCCCCACGCCAGCCTGGAATATATGCAGCCGGAAGACTTCGACGTCCTGCTGCTGCCTGGCGGCGCTCATTGGGAGAAAGGCGATAACCTCGAGATCTTCCCCCTGATAATGGCGGTTGCCGGCTGCAGTCCGCTGATCGCCATCGGTGAAGCGGTGCTGGGACTGGCCGACCTGGGTCTGCTGGACGATATCCCGCATACCGGCTGCCGCCCCGGATATATCAAGCGGTTTTGCCCCGAATACATGGGCGCCGCTTTTTTCCGCCGGCAACCCTGCGTCAGCGCCCGCAAGATCATCACGATCGACGGCGCGGCCTTGCTGCCCCCCAGCCATGGTATGTTGGGGCTTTTCGATACATTGCAGAAAATATACGCTAATACCCATGAGCTTTTCGATCAGGAACAGCAAAGAACATGATCTCGACCTTGTAAACATTATCGATGAGACCACGGGTACTGTGGTATCCCTTTTGCCCGCCTACGGCGCTACACTACAGGCGTTTACCATTCGTCACCCCAGAGAGGGCGCCTTGAATGTCATCGACAGCTACAAAAGCGCGGCGGAAGTAAAAAAGGAGATGAGCAAGAGCTTCAAAGGCCCCAAGCTCTCCCCCTTCCCCTGCCGTATTCCCGATGGCATGTACCGGTACAACAACCATGAATACCGGTTCAAACACCTTTTTGGCGACGGCAACGCCATCCATGGCCTACTGTACAACAAGCCCTTTACCCTCATGGAATCCGGAGCGGACAATGGACATGGGACCGTGGTCCTTGAATGCATTTACAAAAGAGAGGACCCGGGCTATCCTTTTTACTATGCCTGCTCGACCCGCTATATCCTCCATCCCGGGAACGATCTGGAGGTGGTGACCACGATAACTAACCTGGACGACGAGACTATTCCCATCGCCGACGGCTGGCACCCTTATTTTGCGCTGGGTGGGAAGACCGACCAATGGCAGCTCATGTTCCATGCCGAGGCGATCGTGGAGTTCGATAAACGGCTGGTGCCTACCGGCAGGCTTCAGCAATACGATAGGTTCGAGTCGCTGCAACCCATAGGGGATGCATTCCTCGATAACTGTTTTGCCCTGAAACCCGATATCGCCAGCGCGGCATGCCAGCTCTATAACCCGGCCAATGGGTTACGCATTTCGTTTTTTCCAGATGCAACCTATCCCTATCTGCAGATCTATACACCCCCGACGCGCGACAGCATTGCCGTCGAGAACCTCAGCGGTGCGCCGGATTGTTTCAACAACCATATGGGCCTGGTGCTCCTGCAACCCGGCCATTCACAAATATTTACCGTTCGTTATAAGATCACTATAGACTAGCGGTGAAATGCCTATATTGCTTCCTGAGTCGCCGATGGCGACCATCTGGGCCGCTAAAGCGGCTCGGCACATAGTAAAAATGAAACTGATGAAGTTCCTTAAGTTTATCCTGCCCGCCGTCCTTGCGCTTGG
>DASYZH010000050.1:0-11516 GCA_035946435.1 Puia sp.
TTACTTTGGATAATGATCGGCGTGGTCGTACTGATCGTCGCCATGGTTTTGCTCAAAGGCGTATTGGGCGGCGACTCCGGTATCCGCGTCTCGGCGGAAAAGGTCGCCCGGCGTAACATCACCGAGGTCGTCACCGCCAGCGGAAAGGTCTATCCCGAAAAAGAGGTCAAGATCAGTCCCGACGTCTCGGGCGAAGTAGTGGAACTCGGCGTCCAGCAGGAGGGTGACAGCGTGCACAAGGGCCAGGTGCTGGCGAAGGTATATGCGGATATCCTCACCAACCAGCGGGACCAGGCTGCGGCGCAGGTGAATCAGCAGGAAGCCCTGGTGTCCAACATGCAGGAACAGTTGCCGGGCCTCAAAGTTTCCATGGACAATGCCAAAAAGGCCCTCGATCGCGAAAAGCAGCTGCTCGACGAGAAAGTGGTCTCCCGCTCCGAATACGAGACGGCCCAAAACACCTACCAGATGGCGCAGGCCAGCTATATGGCGGCACTGCAATCAGTACGGGGTAACCAGGCAGGCGCCGTGAGCGCCAAATACAACCTGGACGTCGCCGCCAAGAACCTCAGCCGCAGCACCGTGGTGTCCCCCATCGATGGAGTGGTATCGCTGCTGAGCATCAAAAAAGGCGAGCGCGTCGTCGGCAACTCGATGATGGCCGGTACCGAAATGATGCGGGTAGCCGATATGAGCAAGATCGAGACCATTGTCGACGTCGGTGAGAACGATATCCCCAAGGTGGCGCTCGGCGACTCCGCTATCATAAGCGTCGACGCCTACAGCACCCGCAAATTCCGCGGTGTCGTCACCCAGATCGCCAGCAGCGTGAGCACCTCGTCGGGCACCTCTACGACCACCGTATCCACCAACGACGTCACAAACTATAAGGTCCATATCCGGCTCTCGCCGGATTCCTACAAAGACCTCATCGATCCGGCCCGGCCCAAACATTTTCCCTTCCGCCCGGGTATGAGCGCCAGCGCCGACATTCAGACCCGCACACATGTGAACGTGCTCTCCGTGCCCATCAATGCCGTGGGGGTACGCGAAAAGAATACCGACAACGCGGTGCTCTCCAATGCCGATGATGCGAACGGCGACAACAACAGCCGGCCGCAAACGAATTCCACCGGTTCGGATGACCTGGACGAGGTCGTATTCCTGGTAGAGCCCGGCGACACCGTTCGGAAGGTCAAAGTGCACACGGATATTCAGGACATCAACTATATCGAGATAGTCGACGGGATCAAAGAAGGGGACCAGGTCATCACCGGCCCCTATAGCGTAGTCAGCAAGACATTGAAAAGCGGGCAACGGATCAAAGTGGTGCCGAAAGACAAGTTATTCGAGGAAAAGAAAAATTAAGAAAATTTTAAAAGGCATGCATTTCGGAGTCATGGGGAGCGGTAGCTGGGCTACGGCTTTGGCGAAAATATTAACGGATAATGGACACAGCATCCATTGGTGGATAAGGAACCCTGCGAATATCGCCCATCTTCGCGCGCGGCATCATAACCCGCAGTATCTGTCATCCGTGTATTTCGATACGTCGCAGCTGACGATGAGCGACAAGGTGAACGAGGTCGTCGCCGCATGTGACTGCCTGGTTCTCGCTGTGCCCTCCGCCTATACCGCGGAGATACTCGAACCGTTGGATAAAAAAGCCCTCGAGGGTAAAAAGATCCTTTCGGCTATCAAGGGTATCCTTCCCGAGCAGAACCTGCTGCTGAACGAATACCTGGCGAAGGAATTTGCGGTCCCCGCCGCCGGCTATTATACGGTTATGGGACCGTGTCACGCGGAAGAGGTGGCCGCGGAGAAGCTGTCGTATCTCACTTTTTCCGGGCAGGATGAAACCTCTACCCGCGAAATAGCGTCTCATTTTGCGACGGAATACCTCAATACCGTGATCAATGATGATGTATACGGGGTACAATATGCCGCCATCTTAAAGAATATCTATGCGCTGGGTGCGGGTATCGCCCATGGACTGGAATATGGGGACAATTTCCTCAGCGTGCTGATCGCCAATTGTGCGGACGAGATGGCGGGCTTCCTGCGGAAGGTGGGCATCCGGCATATCGAGGTCGGGGTGCACGAGGAGAAAAGCGCCAACTACGCCGCCTCGGTGTACCTGGGCGATCTGCTCGTCACCTGCTATTCGCTGTATAGCCGCAACAGGACGTTCGGGAACATGATCGGTAAAGGATACTCCGTAAAGGCGGCTCAACTGGAATTGAATATGGTCGCCGAAGGGTACAATGCCAGTAAATGTATTTATTTGATAAACAAAGAGATAAAGGCGGAGATGCCCATTGCCGGCGTGATCTACCGCATCTTGTGGGAAAATGTGAAGGCCGGTAATGGATTTAAACAAATTGAGCCGTATCTTGTCTAAGAAGAAAGGAGCCGAAAGGCCCCGCTAAAATTGAACAGAAATGCCGGTAGGCATTTCGGCCGAAGGCCAGACATAAGATGTGATCCTGTGCGAACTAACAAAAAAAGCAACTTATTATGCCTCTTTCATTTCAAGGATTCGGTGCAATGGCCATCATCGCGATGGTGCTCATCCTGGCAGCAGCACAGGGCATCGAGTATTTGAAGACCCACCGCCGGCAGCACTAGGCTTTAGTTACCAGGATATTCCTCTCTGCAGTCACTAATACCAATCTAAGTGGAATTTTTTCAATTTGAATTGACTAATAATATTAGTTTTGCATTATGTTTAGAACTCAACTGAATAGTAAGATTGGGAATTTATTAAACTATCTCAGTGTGCAAATTCCGAATCTGAGCATGACCAAAGCATTGAAGCTCCTTTATCTTATAGACGAAACCTCGTTTATGAGGACGGGCGTTTCTGTGACCTGGTTGGATTATAAGATTTGGGAAATGGGGCCAGTAGCCGAAGAATTATATAATGAGCTACGCTATGATCAGTCACTACTGCAAAATGGAGAGCCGATAAATCTCGAGAGATTTATTCAAACCGAAAAGCTGGAGGGACCTGGAGGGCATCCGCAGATCACCATTCGCCCTAATGGTCACTACAGCCTGGATGAGTTCTCTCCTTACGAAATGGAGTTAATAGATAACGTGGTTGACCGGTTTGGTACCTATACTGCCAAACAACTCATCAATCTTCTGCACGAGAAAAATACTTTATGGCATAAATATGTCACGGATAACAGTCTCGAGTTGAATTTTCAGGTTTACGGCAAGAAAAGTAATCATACGATCGATTTCGCGGAATTGATCAAGGACGATCCGATCAAACAATTAGCTGCCCAGTCCGCTTTTGAGAGTATGCAGATGCAGGATGAAATAGATAATTTGTAACTCTGGATCATGAAATGGAAGCCTGGGCAGATCCTCCGGATCAAAGACTATAGATTTGAAGATGATGGCTCTACACGGGATAAATATGCAATTGTGTTGTGTACGAATGATAAGGAGCTATACCTGATACATTCCCTGACGACCTCACAGAATAATCGTTCTGTGCCTGGAATTCATTACGGCTGTTCGGTTCATATGGGAGTTCCTTACTACTTTATTCCTGCCCAACAGCCGATGGGTGACGAAAACTTTTATTTTGACAAGGATACTTTTATTTTTTTCCAGGCTAATGTCCGAAAAGAGTCTTACGAAAAATTCGACAAGGCATCGAAGACTTTGTGGGGTGTGGTTAGTTTAGGTGTGCTCTCACAAGATGAACTAACCCGTATTATCAAATGCGCCCTAAAATCCAGGTTCATACCCTTAAATATAGTGTCCGAATTGTCAACATTCAAAGAGACTTTGTAGGTCTCCCTTAACAAAAAACAGATCGGCGGTTATTCCATCTGTCAGAAGCCGGCCTTCTTTTGTCAGCATCATTCTTTCTGCAATGATTAATTTTCCCGCCCGGATATAGCGTTGCGCCCGCTTTTCCAATTCTTGGCTCGCTTCTTTTCCGAATCGTTTTTCGATGTATCCCAGGTCGCTTCCCTCCAAAGTGCGCAAGGATGTCATTATATACTCGTTCAACTTTTGCATCTCTGTAAGGTCTTCTTTTTCAATTATTTGATCAATATTGCCGCTGCTTAGTGCCGCCGTATACCGCGCATTATTCGCCACATTCCACTCGCGCGAGACGCCGTTGAAGGAATGCGCACTGGGCCCCAATCCCAGATATGTCTTGCCCTGCCAGTAAGCAGAATTATGCCGGCTTCGCCTGCCCGGCTGCGCGAAATTCGAGATCTCGTAGTGTTCATAGCCCGCGTTCGCGGTCCAGTCCATAAGCAAAAGGAACTGGCGGGCCTGGTCATCCGGATTCACGTCGGCCAATCGATGTCTGCGGATCAGGGTGTCGAGCGCCGTCCGCGGCTCCACCGTGAGCGCATAGCAGCTGAGATGCGGGATGCCGAGACCGATCGCTGTGTCCACATTATGTTTCCAGTGCTCGTCGGAGAGGGTAGGACCCCCATAGATCAGGTCGATGCTGCTATTTCCGAAACCCTCGCCCTGCGCCATCGCGATACATTCGCGCGCCTGGCGGGCGTCATGGGCCCGGTTCATCCATTGCAGGTCGGCCTCGAAAAAGCTTTGGATGCCGATGCTCAGCCTGTTGATGCCTGCACGCCGCCATTCGGCTAACCGCGCGAGCGAGATATCATCGGGGTTGCTTTCGAGGGTGATCTCCGCGTCGGCCGCCACAGGGAATAGCGCACGCAGCCGTTCCATGATGCGCATCAGTTCCGCGCCTTCCAGGAGCGAAGGGGTGCCGCCGCCGAAATACACCGTCTCTACAAGTTCTTCGCCGCTAAAGACGCGGGACGCGTCTTTGTCCGAGGGACCGACATTAGCCGTTTGCCCCGAATGCGCTATATTCCCTGGGAGCGCATTCGGGGCACATATATATTGAGATCGGAGCTCCATTTCTTTCAATAAAGCGTTGATAAAATCGTTCTTACCCCTCATGGACGTGGAAAAATGGAAATTGCAGTAATTACAGGCCTGTCTGCAAAAGGGAATATGAAGATAAATGCCTGCCATGCGGCAAAGGTACGAAGATTCGTCAGCGTCTGTGCCCATGGCGGCGCCGCGAGGTCGTTCGGCCGGTTCACCGCTGGGGTGTGCGGCCTGCTGCTTGGACTACTGCTGCTCCTGCCGGCCGGCAGCCGGGCCCAATATCTCCTGCACGTCACGCCCGTGGACAAAGACTCCGTTTTCATCCGCAACAAGCTGGGCATCCCGCCCGGCTTCAAGACCCGCGAAGCCTGTACGGCCTTTATCTACAACCTCGTTCCGCTCCTTCAAGCCAAAGGGTATGTCACCGCTTCCGTGGATACGGTGATCTATGGCACCAAAGAGGCGGCGATGCGGCTTTATGTGGGTTCCACCTGGCGTTGGGCAAATATCGATACGCGGCATGTCGACCCCACCCTGCTGGCAGCCGTAGCCTGGAACGCCAGGGCCTTTGCGGGCAAACCCTTCGATATGCGCCAGTACGAGTACCGGCAGAAGCTGATGCTCGACTATATGGAGAACAACGGCTATCCCTTTGCGAAAGTAAGCCTCGACAGCATCGTCCTCCGCAACCCGGACGAGGTCTCCGCGGTCCTCAAGATCGACAAGGGGCCGCTGTACAAGATCGATAGCATCCGGGTCTATGGCACCGCCAGGATCTCCAATCAATTCCTGCAACGGTATCTCGGGATGCCTGACGGCTGCCTCTATGAAAAGAAGAAGCTGATGGGGATAAGTAAAAAGCTCCTGGAGCTGCCCTATGTCCAGGAACAGCAACCCTGGAGCATCACCATGCTGGGCGAAGGCTCGGTGCTCAACCTCTATCTAAAGCCGAAGAAAAGCAGCCAGATCGATGCGCTGGTGGGCTTCCTCCCGAGCAGTGATCCGACGCTGGGCAACAAGGTCGTCGTGACAGGCGAGGCGACCATCGATCTGCAGAATGCGCTGGGCAACGGCGAACGGATGTCGCTCAACTGGCAGCAGCTGCAACAAAGCTCGCCCCGGCTGGACCTGGTATTCCAGCAGCCCTATATTTTCAATTCGCCGTTTGGGCTTAACGCAAACTTCGACTTGTACAAGCAGGATTCGGAATACCTCAACCTCAACCTGGTCGTGGGTGCACAATATACCTTCAGCGCTAACCAAAACGGCTCCGTGTTTATCCAGGAGGCGACCTCTAGCCTGCTCGAGATCGACACACTGGCTATCATGGCTACCCATACCCTGCCCATGCAGGCCGATATCAATGCCGTGAGCCTTGGCGTGACCTATGACCTCAATACCACCAACTACCGGTTCAATCCCAGGCGGGGCAATGAACTGGATTTCCTGGGGTCGGTGGGGACAAAGACCGTCAAACCCAACGCCCTCATCGAACAGCTAAAGGACCCCAACGATTCCGGGTTCAATTTTGCATCGCTGTACGACACCGTGAAACTACATTCCTACGAATTCCTTGTAAAGCTGTCGGCCGCGCATTATTTCCCTATAGGCAGGGCCTCGACGCTGAAGCTGGGTGCGAGCGGCGGCGTGTTCAGCAGTCCGAATACCTATCGCAACGAACTCTTTATGATCGGCGGTTACAGGCTCCTGCGCGGTTTCGATGAGCAGAGCATCTTGTGTTCCCAGTATGCGGTCGGCACTCTGGAGTATCGTTATCTCGTAGGGCTTAACTCTTACCTGTTCACGTTTGTGGATGGCGGATGGGCGCAGAATACGGTTCCCGGCTTCGGGCTCAACAGCACCTATATCGGTACGGGGCTGGGGATGGCATTTGAAACAAAAGCAGGTATTTTCAATATATCCTATGCGATCGGCCAAACGGGGCAGACCAGTTTCGATTTTCACGATGCGAAGATCCACCTGGGATATGTGAGCTTTTTTTAACCGGTAACATTATTATTTTTGTGGCGGGCCTCCGGCCCGCCGGCCGAAGGCCAATTATTAACGTTTATGGTGAGACTTTACTTCTTTTTCCTTTTACTTCTGATATCCTGCGGGCTCCGTGCGCAATCGGATTCGATGCGTTCACCCGGAACGTCGATAGCCAAACCCCAGGATACCACGCTGTCCACGCCAAGACACGACAGCCTGGTCATCGTAAAGCATCTTTCGCATCGGGATTCGGTCCGGCGCGATTCCATCGCCCGCGTTCGCCGGGCCGTCCGCGACTCGATGCGCCGGGTGCAAAACAAGGTCCGCGAGGATTCGCTGGCCGCCGCTGCAGCCATGAAAACGGGCGTGCTGCGACCAGGGGTCACCTCCGCGGCAGCGTCAACGCCCACCACTACACCAAAACCGGATTCGATCGCGGCAGCGAAACCTGTAGCAGCACCGCCTGGCGCATCTACATCTGCCGTGTCCGCGACATCTACCGCATCCGCTACCTCCGCCACACCGAAAACGGTGCCGGAAGGCCCACCCATGCTGAGCTACTGGCAAAAGGTAATGAGCTCCTGGCCTGGCTTCAACTTTACCGGGAAACCGGTGGTGGAAATTTACGAGATCCATCGCACAAGCTCCAAGGATAGTTTCTTCTATCTGCTGGTCGCCATCCTCTTCTACTTTGCCCTCGTCCGCATCTTTTTCGAGAAATACTTCAACAACCTGATGACCCTTTTCTTCCGGGTCTCGCTCCGCCAACAGCAGATCCGCGAACAGGTGCTGCAGACACCGCTGCCTTCGCTGTTGTTGAACATACTCTTCATCGTTAGCGGGGGACTCTATGCCTGTTCTTTGCTCCACAATTCCCCCATAGGCGAGGGGATCGGTTTCTGGGTATTGTACGGCTGGTGTATGTTGATCCTGGCGGTGATCTATCTTGTAAAATTCATGGTTTTGAAATTCGTCGGCTGGGTGTTCTCGATCTCCCGGGCCACCGATATTTACATCTTCGTCGTCTTTTTGGTGAACAAAATGCTGGGAATTTTTCTACTTCCTTTCTTGATCTTGATCACTTTTTCAGGCGATGATGCCCGGGGGATTTTTACAACTATTTCAATGACAATGGTTGTGGTACTGTGGATCTATAGGGCCTTGGCGGCCTACCGCCCCGTGCGAAATGAAATAAAACTAACGCCGTTTTACTTTTTTTTGTACCTTTGCGCCTTCGAAATAGCACCACTTCTCTTGATTTACAAGGTGTTATTGACATATTTGGAAAAAGTGTATTAAATTTGCTAATCCAGAGGCGCAACCACATGTTAAAAAACGGGGATAAAAAGAGAATTTTAATCACTCAACCTAGACCTGAAACTGACAAGTCGCCGTATTTCGAGTTGGCTAAGAAATACGAGGTGGAATTGGAGTTTCATCCTTTTATCCGGTTGGAACCTATTTCCGCCAAGGAATTCCGTAAACAAAAGATCGACATCACGCAATATACGGCGGTCATCTTCACCAGCCGCAACGCCATCGACCATTTCTTCCGCATCTGTGAAGAGATGAAGATCAGCATCTCCCAGGACACGAAGTATTTCTGCATCACCGAAGCCGTAGCCCTCTATCTCCAGAAATTCATTCTCTACCGGAAACGGAAAGTCTTTTATGGTGCGGACGGCCTGAATAAGAGCATGTTCGATGTCATCAACAAACACAAGGAGAACGAGAAGTTCCTGTATCCCTGTTCCGAGAATCAGCAGGACAACGAGATCATCAACTGGCTGAAGCATAACAATTGCGGGTTTGCTACTCCTTTTATGTACCGGACGATCAGCAACGACGTCTCCGCCGTGCTGACGCAAAGCGAATACGATATCATTTGTTTCTTTACTCCCAGCGGTGTAAGAAGCCTGTTCGACAACGTTCCCAAGTTCAAGCAAAATGGAACGAAGATCGGCGCCTTTGGCAGCAACACTTCGCGCGCGGTCGAAGAAGCCGGCCTGACTCTCGATATCAAGGCCCCGCAGCCGCAGGCGCCGTCCATGGTTTCCGCCCTGGAGAAATACCTGGCCATCACCGGTAAGAAAAAATAGCCCCCGCCCCAACCCCGCGCGGACCCCGGGTTGTACCTTTGTTTATATGACAGCCAACCGTCTCGCTGCCGAGACCAGCCCTTATTTATTGCAGCATGCCCACAACCCGGTGGATTGGTATCCCTGGGGTGAAGAAGCCTTGCAAACGGCCCGCGAGCAGGATAAGCCGATCCTGGTGAGCATCGGGTATTCTGCGTGTCATTGGTGCCACGTGATGGAGCGGGAAAGCTTCGAAGACCCCGAGACCGCCCGGTACATGAACGAACATTTCATCAACATCAAGATCGACCGGGAAGAACGCCCCGACCTGGACCATATCTACATGGATGCGGTGCAGGCGATCACGGGCAGCGGCGGCTGGCCGCTCAACGTCTTTCTGACGCCGGATGCCCGGCCTTTTTACGGGGGCACCTATTTCCCCCCGCGCCCTATCTACAACCGGAACTCGTGGCGGGAGGTCCTCGCCGGTGTCTCGAAAGCCTTCCGGGAGAGAAGGGCCGAGATCGAGAACCAGGCCGCCTCGCTCACGGAACATGTGGCTGCCGCGGGATCGTTCGGGATAGGCGGGAACGGGACTGACGTCAAAGGCGCCCGGCCAGGCGGCACGAGGCCGGCGGCCGGTGAACAAGGCACCGGCCAGGTGGGCGATCCTGCCCTCTTAACCCAGATCCGCGACCATCTCCTGAAGACCGCCGACGCGGTGTGGGGTGGCTTCGGCGGCGCCCCAAAATTTCCCCAGACCTTCTCGATCCGTTTTCTGCTATACGACTATTATTACACCCGGCATACCGCTTCGCTGGACCAGGCCTGCGTGAGCCTCGACAAAATGATCCGCGGCGGAATATACGATCAGCTCGGCGGCGGCTTCGCACGATATTCCACAGATGAGCAATGGCTTGTCCCCCATTTCGAAAAGATGTTATACGACAATGCCTTGCTGGTGACCACGCTGAGCGAGGCCTACCAGCTGACGCGCAATTCGCTTTATCGCGAGGCCATCGACCAAACCATCGGCTTCGTTACAAGGGAGTTGTCGAATGGCCGGGCGGCCTTTTATGCCGCCCTCGACGCCGACAGCGAAGGGATAGAGGGAAAATATTATGTGTGGGATGCGGCGGAGATCGACGCCATCCTGGGTGAGGATGCCCAGCTTTTCAAGGAATATTATGGTGTTACCGAACACGGGAACTGGGAGGAAAAGAATATCCTGACGCGGCCCGAAGGGGCGCCCGGACCCGGCCGCGAGCTTTCCCCCGACCAAAAGATCCAGCTCGAATCGGCTCGATCGCTGCTCCTGGAGTACAGAGATCGCCGCGTCCATCCGGGCCTCGATGACAAGGTTTTGCTGGGCTGGAACGCCCTGATGAACCTCGCGTTGGGGAAGGCCTATGCCGCGTTGGGCGACGAAAACTATCGGGAGCTGGCGATCGCCAACATGCAATTCTTGCGCGAATTTATGCGCAGCGGCCCTGAAGGTGGGCTGCGCGGGAAAGGCCCCCATCTCTTTAGCCACACCTGGAAAGGCGAGGCCCGATTGCCGGCGTTTCTCGATGATTACGCGTGTCTTATAGCCGCCTTGATCCAGCTGCAGGAGATCACGGGCGACACCGGATACCTGGACGAGGCCGCGGAGATCACCCGATATGTTATCCGGCATTTCGGTGAAGAGACCACCGGCTTTTTTTTCTATACGCACGATGGCCAGGACGACCTCATTGTCCGCAAACGCGAAATTTATGATGGTGCCACACCTTCGGGGAACTCTATGATGGCATCTAATTTGTTATATCTATCAGTGATTTTCTACGAACCGGACTGGGCGGAACGTGCCTGGCGTATGCTTTCCTCCCTGATCCGGCCGGTGACGACTTACCCGGGGTCTTTTGGCGGATGGGCAACCTTGATACAGGCCTTTACGTATTCCATTCCGGAGGTAGTTATCACCGGCAAGAAGCCGGAAATAGCCCGGAAGGAGTTTTTATCAAACCTGATTCCTTACCGGGTTTTCCAGTCTGCGCAGGAAGAAAATACCCAATTCCCATTATTACGCGACAAACCGGTGACCTCCCACCCACTGATCTTCCTATGCAAAGACTATGCTTGCCAACTCCCTGTAAATGAAGTTGCTACAGCGGTCCGTTCGATCGAAAATGTGTATAAGTTTCGAGGGTAGAAATACAATAAACGGGACTACGCCGCGTTTTCTAGAATAGCGTCCCTATTCCCGAACCAAGTCAAGGCTCCGGCAGGGCCCTTTTTCGGCCGAACGCTTTGACTTTAGAAAAATTAATTTTAAACTTGTAGCGAGATGTTGTCAAAAGATTTTTTTTGCCCAATACCCTCTAATATTATGAAAATGAAAAACCTATCCGTTTTAACGGCCCTCTTCGCCCTCGCGGCGCTCACGGGCTGTAAACTAGGTGGCAAATCCAGCAAGGGACTTCCCGCTGACGGTCAGTTACACGGGGTCGCACCTGCAAGTGGTTACAACATGCAAAAACCTCCCGGCATGGTTTATATTCCACCGGG
>DASYZH010000051.1:0-23095 GCA_035946435.1 Puia sp.
AGATACAAATAAAGTTTGGGTTAAAATTAAAAATAATCCAAACAAATTGTATTTTTGGTTTGTCCTTCTAAGGAGAAATTGTGCTGTTGAAAAAAGAAAGGAGGCGAAAGATGGACCAAATTAAACCTGAAGAGATCGTGAAAATCCTGCGGGAATATGGCACGACCGTAACCGTAGAAGAAGCCAGGATTATCCTGGAATTCATGTGGAAATTGGCTAACTTAACCTTAGATCAATACTTATCACTATGACAGCAGATTTGTATATCCGGGTATCGACGGATGAGCAGGCAGACAAAGGATATTCCCAACGCGACCAGGAGGAACGGTTGAGGAAATATTGCGAGCTGCAAAAGATCGCCATCCGAAAAGTGATCCGCGAAGACCATTCCGCCAAGACGTTCAACCGGCCGGAATGGACGAAACTACTGGCGGATTTAAGAAAGAGGCGGGGGCAGATCGATAATGTCCTTTTCACGAAATGGGACCGCTTTAGCCGCAATGCCGGGGATGCTTATCAAATGATCAATACCCTGCGGAAACTGGAAGTCGAGCCGCAAGCCATCGAACAGCCGTTGGACCTGACGGTTCCAGAAAACAAAATGATGCTGGCTTTTTACCTTGCTGCACCCGAAGTGGAGAATGATCGCCGGGCCTTGAACGTATTGCACGGGATGCGGCGGGCGAAAAAAGAAGGTCGCTGGATGGGAGTGGCTCCATTGGGTTATGCCAATAAGATCACCGAAGACGGCAAAAAGTATATAGCTCCCAAAGAGCCGGAAGCCGGCATTATTCAATGGGTATTCAAATCCTTGGTCACCGGACAATATACCGTAGAACAGATTTTCAAGGAAGCTCAACTGAGAGGAATTAAGGTCGCAAGATCGAATTTTTGGAACAGTTTGCGCAATCCCGTGTATTGTGGGAAAATCTACATCGGACCCTATAAAGAAGAAGCGGCCCGGCATGTGCCCGGATTACATCAGCCAATAATTTCCGAAGGGTTGTTCTACGATGTGCAAGATTACCTGGGCGGCAAAAAGAAGAATTTCCGCACGAAACTCGGTTCTCAAGATATTTTGCAGTTGCGCGGTTATTTGCTTTGCCCGAAGTGTGGTAAACTTTTGACGGGTAGTGCGTCCAAAGGAAACGGCGGGCAGTATTACTATTACCACTGTGTTTCCTCCTGCGGGGCGCGCTTTAAGGCGGAAAACGCGAACGATCTTTTCTGCCGGGAGCTGCGGAAATACATTCCCCGTCCTGGGATGGAAAAGGCTTACGCCCACGTTTTGAATACTGCCTACAAGGTGAGGACAAAGAGCCAGCGGGAAGATATTAAATCGCTCAGTGAACAGATCGACGCGGCAAACAACGATATCGTCAGGGGCCGGAAATTGCTGTTGAAAGAAGAAATAGACGCGCAGGATTTTCGGGAGATCAAGCGGGAAAATGAGAAGAAGATCGATATGCTGGAAGCCCGGCTAATCGAGATTTCCAGGGTGTCTACGAACATAGAACCGCTGCTGGAAAAGGCCGTTTCGAATCTGGCCCACCTGGACGAACTATACAAGGAAGGGGATGTAAAGCGGAAGCGCGTTATCATTGGTTCGATATATCCTGAAAAACTCATTTTTGACGGTTTTCAATATCGAACCACAAGGGTCAATGAAGCTGTTGAGCTGATATACGCGCTGGACGCGGGTTTCATCAAAAATGAAACAGGACAAACCAAAGAAGTTTTTGATTTGTCCTGTTTGGTGCCCAGAACAGGAATCGAACCTGCACATTGTTGCCAATACCAGATTTTGAGTCTGACGCGTCTACCAGTTCCGCCATCTGGGCATGTATGTTGACCGCTATACTGCAGCGGCGTTTGGCCGGTGGATCCGCCGGCAAGGCCGGACTGCCGACTGCCGTTCGGCGCGCGTAAGCGCGGCGCTGGAAAAGCGGGACGCAATATTACGGATTTGCGCCGGCCCGGCCAAATGGGAATAAAAAAATTCTATCTTTATCGATAGGATGATCAAGATAGGCTTGTTACGTGAAGGCAAGATCCCAGCCGACAACCGGGTGGCGTTCACACCCGCTCAATGCAAATGGCTCCATAAAAATGCTCCCGATCTCCGGGTAGTGGCGCAGTCCTCGCCGGACCGCTGTTTTTCAGACAGAGAATACCTGGCCGCAGGGGTCGAAGTGTTGGACGACATCTCGGGTTGTGACATCCTTTTCGGCATCAAGGAGGTGCCTGCGGCGAACCTGCTGGCGGGAAAGACCTATCTTTTCTTCTCGCATACCCGCAAGCAGCAGCCGGCCAACCGCGTTCTTTTCCGGACCATCCTCGAGAAAAAGATCACCCTGATCGATTATGAATGTTTGGAGCATGATGACGGTCAGCGTATCCTCGGTTTTGGCTTCTTCGCCGGCGTCGTAGGCGCGCACAACGGCATCATGGCCTATGGCCGCCGCACGGGGCTTTATGACCTCGGCCGCGTCTACCAGCAAAAGAGTTTCCGGGAACTCATCCATACCTACTTTGGACTTCGCTTACCGGAGATCAAGGTCGTCATCACGGGTTCAGGTCGCGTCGCGCACGGGATCCTCGAAATCATGAACCTGCTTGAGATCGTAGAGGTCGAGCCCGATGAATTCCTCGAGCGCAATTTTGCCTATCCGGTGTTTACCCAGCTGAAAGGAAGCGGACTGTACGAACATCGCGAAACGGGAAACTATCACCGCGAACATTTTCACCACCAGCCGCAGGACTATCGTTGTACCTTCCTGCCCTATACCCGCAAGGCGGACATCCTGATGAACGGTATCTACTGGGACAAGGGCATGCCGCGACTTTTCGAATGGGCGGACATGCTGCATCCCGAATTCCGGCTAATGACCATCGCGGATATCACGGACGACCGGGAAGGCTCAGTGCCCTGCAACCTGGGCGACTCCCCGATGGAAGACCCGGTCTATGGGGTGGACAGGAACACCCGTCACATCACCGCGCCGTATCTGGCCGGCTCCGTGGACGTCATGGCCGTGGGTAACCTGCCCAACGAGCTACCGAGGGACGCCTCGCGGTATTTTGGCGAGCAGCTGATCAAACACGTGCTGGAACCATTGCTCCGCGGCGGCTCGGTCATTATCGACCGTGCAACTATGGTGCGGGGCGGGGAACTTACGCCGCCGTTCGAATACCTGCGCGAATATGCCACCTACAGATAGAGATAGTAATCCCGCATCAGCTCGATAAAATCTTCGGAATACACGCCATCGCTGTCCTGGATGGTCAGCTCCGTGGTGGGCGCGAATTTCTCGCGGTGGCGGGAGAAGTAAAGGATGCTTCGAAAGAAATCGTGCCTGGGTGTCTGGCGTACCAGCAGCTTTTCGCGGAGCGAGAAACCATATGCCACGGAGGCCTTCTCTTCGAACCAATGCGTCCGGTGATAGGGCAGCAGGACGCCGAAAGAACCCTCCTGCGTGAGGTTGGCGTCGATGACCTCCAGCAGCTCCTCCAGGGTGAGCTCCTTGCTGTGCCGCGCGAGGTTGGCCGCGTCGGTTGCCGCCGGCAGATCGCCTTCATAGAACGGCGGGTTCGTGATGATGAAATCGAATTTGCCCGGGAACGAGAAGGTGCGGACATCCCCGGGAAAGACGCGTAGCATCTGCCGCCAGGGGCTCTGGCCGACATTGTCCTGCAGTTGCCGGAAGGCTGCGAGATCGAGCTCGATGCCTTTGATCTCACCCTTGTGTTTCTGCGCCAGCATCAGCATCAGCAGCCCCGTGCCGCTCCCGATGTCCAGCACACTGGACCACGCAGGAGCCTTGTCGGCGAACCATGCCCCAAGAATGCAGGCGTCGGTGCAGACTTTCATGGCGCAGCGGTCCTGGTAGATCGTGAACTGTTTGAAGCGAAAATAGGAGTTGGGCATTACCGTGAATTTTATTCGTCATTGCCATCCGGCGCTGGTTCACCATTCCGTGCGGGCGCTGGCGCTTACGGACAACGGGGCAAATTCTCCTGCGAGATATTTATAGTGGCCGGTGATCGCGATCATCGCGGCGTTGTCCGTGCAATATTCGAAAGCGGGGATAAAGGTTCGTCGGCCTTCTTTTTCGCCCATTTCTTTGAACGCCTTGCGCAGACCGCTATTGGCGGAGACGCCGCCGGCAATGCATAGATCGGTGACGCCCGTCTCTTTGGCGGCCTTCCGGTATTTGTTCAACAGGATGGAGATGATGCGTCCCTGGATCGAAGCACAGATATCGGCCAGGTTCGCCGCGACAAAGCCCACGTCACGGGCCGTTTGATCCTGCAAAAAATAAAGGATGGCGGTCTTCAGCCCGCTAAAGCTGAAATTCAGTCCCGGGATCTGCGGTTCAGGGAATGCAAAACGCCTGGCATCGCCTTCCCGGGCATATTTATCGATCAGCGGACCGCCGGGGTAGGGAAGACCCAGCAGTTTGGCGGATTTGTCGAAGGCCTCGCCGGCGGCGTCATCGAGTGTTTCGCCGATGACCTCCATTTTCAGCGGGGAATGACACAGCACGATCTGGGTATGGCCGCCGCTCACGGTGAGGCAAAGAAAGGGGAAGGCCGGTATCTCAGCCGCGGCCTCGACAGCGCCGGCGACCGAGCGGCCCGGGATCAGGTTGGCCAGCACATGCGCCTGCATATGATGCACGGCAATTAGCGGGAGATCGAGCGCCTGGGCCAGCGATTTGGCGAACTGCGAGCCGACCAGCAGCGAGCCGATGAGCCCGGGACTCTGCGTAAAAGCAATGGCCGTCAGCTCCCCAAGCGTACAGCCGGCCTTTTTCAACGCCGCATCCACCACGGGGACGATATTCTGCATATGCGCCCGGCTGGCGAGCTCGGGGACGACGCCGCCATATTGTTCATGGACCGCCTGGCCCGCAATGATGTTGGAAAGGATGATGCCGTCACGGCTGATCGCACAGCTCGTCTCATCACAGGAAGATTCGATGGCCAGGATAGTCACCGGACCCGTACTCGTTGATCGCATGGGCGCAAAATTACGACATCAGGCGATATCAATCACGGTGCGAGCGGGTCAATTGGAGCGAATCGCCACCACCGGGTCCATGCGGGCGGCCATGAAGGCGGGGATGATGCCGGCCAGGATACCGGTGACAAGGCAGATGCACACGGCAAGGATGATGATGTTAAACGGGATGAAGACCTGGAAATGCAGAGCCGTGCCGATCAGCAGGGTCAGCAGAAAGACCAGCAGCAACCCGATGATCCCGCCGATGATACAGAGGAAGGCCGACTCCAGTAAGAATTCGGTGAGGATGGTGCTTCGTTTGGCGCCGATGGCCTTCTTTAGCCCGATCTGGCTGGTACGTTCCCGCACGGTGACGAACATGATGTTGGCGACGCCGAACATGCCGACGATTAGCGAGAGCGCGGCGATAGCCCAGCCGCCGATGTTCAGGATGCGGAAGATGGGATCGAAGAATTTGCTGATGCTGTCGATGTCATTGAGGGCGAAATTGTCATCCATGGTCGGGCTCAGCTTGCGGATCGACCGCATGGCCCCGCGGAGCTCGTCTTTCATGGCCTGCAGGCTCATATCGGGACTCGCCTGGACCAGGATATGCGGGTTGGCATTCTCATCGCGTACCAGCTGTTTCATAAAGCCATAGGTCAGCAGGATGCTGTTGTCAAAGTCCCACGTGTCCAGCAGGCTTTGGCCTTGTTTTTCCATGACGCCGATGACAACCGCGGTCTTGCTACCCCGAAGCTTCACCGTTTGGCCCACGGCTTTGTACGGCAGGATAAAGAGCCGTTCGGCGATGCGATAGCCCAGCACTACAAAGGGCGAACCCCGGTCGAAATCGACCTGCTGAAAATAGCGCCCGGCGCCGATACTCACCTGCTGGACCTTGTCGAAGTCTTCGGTGTTGCCGTAGTAATGGACGCCGGAAAGGACATTGTCGCTGTTCTCGACATTGTCGTCGATCTGCAGCTCGAAGGCCATATGCGCCGCATTGGGGACTTTCATGCGCAACAGCTGCATCTCCGTGTATTTGGGGGTAGGACGCTTGACGTATTTCCACCAGGGATAGTCGGGACCGCCGGAATACAACCATTTGTCGATATAGATCGCCTTGTTACCGAGCTGCTTGAGGTCGTTGTTGACCGCTGCCTGCATGCTGCTCACGGTGGAAAGCACGCTGATGATGCAGAAGATGCCGATGATGATGCCCAGCAGGGACAGGAAGGTACGCAGCTTGTTGGAGCGAAACTCCTGCAACGCCACTTTAAAACTGCTCCAGATGATCCTGAAGGTGCGAAACATGTCCCGAAAGTACGCATTCGGATGGAAATCCGGTAAATTGCGTCTAAAACCGGTCACGCGCCGGACAAATCCAAACGTATGTACACCATCGAAGACCAACAGCTCAGGATCAGCATCCGTCCGAAAGGCGCAGAACTACAGCAAATTTTTCACAAAGGCCTTCAGACCGAATATATGTGGAACGGCGACCCAGCCTTCTGGGGCAAGCATTCGCCGCTGCTTTTTCCCATCGTCGGCACGCTCAAGGAAAATACCTATTATTATAACGGCAAGCCTTACCAACTCTCCCGGCACGGATTTGCCCGGGACCGTGAATTTGCCGTGGAGACGCAGTCGGCCGACGCCATCGTCTTCTTGCTCCGCAGCGACGAGGCCTCGCTAAAGATCTTCCCTTTCGCCTTCGAGCTAAGAGTAAGCTACCGCATCCAGGCCGGCACACTGACGACGACCTATGCCGTGACCAATCCCGATAAGACACCGCTATATTTCTCCCTGGGTGGCCATCCGGCGTTCAAGGTCCCGCTGGTGTCCGGCACCACCTACACCGATTACTATCTCGAATTCGGGGAAAAGGAGCAGGCGCCCCGCTGGCCGATCTCCAAGGACGGGCTGATCGAACGCGAACCGCAACCATTGCTGAAGGACGCCCGGAAACTGCCGTTGACCAGGGAACTGTTCGCTAAAGATGCGCTCGTGTTCAAAGGGCTGCATTCCACCAGCGTGACGCTCCGATCGGACCGTACCGAAAGAGGGCTGACGATGCAATTCCCGGGATTCCCCTTCCTGGGTATCTGGGCCGCGCCCGGCGCCGATTTTGTCTGCATCGAGCCCTGGTGCGGCATCGCCGACTCCGTCGACAGCAACCAGCAATGGACGGAAAAAGAAGGAATCAACCGGCTCGACGGCGACGGCCGGTTCGAACGCAGTTGGACGCTGAATGTGTTCTAGGGCGCACTGGCCGATGCGGCCCCCGGCTAACGCGGAGCCGCCGCTAATATTCCAACGCCTTGACGGAAGGGTCGCGCAGCAACTCGTGGACCACATGCCGGTGATCCCGTTCGGCGCCCTGGACGATCCATTCGCCGGAGATCAGGTTCTCCTCCGATTTACACTGGCGGGTGCGTTTGAATTTGAGGTGATGGGTTCTGAACAGGTGCTCGTACCGGTGCAGGGTCTCGTTCTCATAAGGGCAAACGATCTTATACCGGCGGATCTGGTTGACGCGGTCGATCCAGCCTTCCAATAACGCAAAGATGAAAAGTACCGTAAGGGTGAGTATCGTGGCGATGCCGGCGACCAGGAAATAGCCTGCCCCGATGGCCATGCCGAGCGCGGCGGTGACCCAAATCATGGAAGCCGTGGTGATGCCATTCACTTTGCCGATGGAATCGCTTTTGAAGATGACTCCCGCGCCGACGAAGCCGATGCCGGTGACGATGTTGGAGGCGATGCGGTCGGGGTTGCCGGTGCCGCCGATGATCTGAGAAAAGATCGTAAAGATCGTTGCGCCGAGACAGATCATGGTCAGCGTGCGGAAACCGGCCGATTTGCTCCGGTATTCCCGTTCCGCGCCGAGGGCGCCGCCGACGATCACGGCCAGTACCAATTTGATAATGATATCCCAGGTGGCTGACATAGTCTTAAGAAAAGTAACCGCTTTTATAGGCTGTAAAAAATTCCTGGTAGTCTTTGCTCACCTGGCCGGCATAGTTCCGGGCATAGGCCAGCAAGGATTCCTGCCAGTGCGTATCCTGACCGAACAGGATCAGATCGTCCGCGACGGCCGCGCCCTGCCGCCCTGCACTGCGCAGTTGCGCGCTGGCGGTTAAGAATGCCATGTCTTCCACCACGCATGCGATATCCTTATACCGGTTCCGGACTGCGAGGAAATCGATCTTGTCGGCCGTAGGCTGCATCTCCTTGAGGACATAGCTCCGGCCCTGGAAATGGGTGGTGCTCAGCAGGGCGGGGCTGATGTTTTGCATGCGTTCCTGGACGGTGACGACGCGCTGGGCTTCCGAACCCCATTGGGGCTGGATGACATCGGTCCAGGGCTGCAAAGAAGAGGGCAGGGCCTCCTTCATGTCGATGAGCAGGTGTCTTTTGGGCTCCTCGATGTTGCGCAGCAAAAACCCATACCGCCGGCATCCCAGGCTTCCTGTTCCGGCGACGCGGAAACAGGCGTCGATCACCGTATATTCCTTGGTCATCGGATGGCATTGCAGCCATTGCGTGACGTGTGCTTTGAGTGTCTTGCGCAGCTCTTTATCGATGGGAAAAAAACGGATATGGTCGATCCGGAGTCGCAGCCGGCCATTCTTGCCTTCCTCCGTACGCGCACGGATCAGGTCTTTTTGTTTGCGTTCGCAGATGCGTTCCATGAAACTACGGACGATGCCATTGGCGGTCTCCGTTTCCAGGTAGCGCGCCTTGCCCCTGGACAGTGTATTCGTATAGACACGCAGAAAAAGATCGGCCACCTGCCCGATCTCCTTGTCACGGATGCCCACAGACTCGCCGCCGATAAAGATGCTGGTCGCCATCCGCACGACCTCCCAGGCTGCGGGAGCCAGCAGGGCTTCGTCGAAATCGTTGAGATCGAAATACACCAGCCGGTTATCTCCTTTATAGGTTCCGTAATTCTCCAGATGCAGGTCACCGCAGACCCAGCCTACGGGCGAGGCGGGTAGTCCGTCAGCGGCATGCAAATCTTCGTAGAACAGGTGACAGGTGCCGCGAAAGAACCTGAAAGGGTTCTCCGCCATGAGCTGATATTTCAGCGCGGTATAGTCTGGTAACCGGGTGTGATTGAATGCTTTGATCCGTTCTGGGATAGTCGCCACGGGGAATCTTTCCAGAAAGGTAAGTAATATTTAAGAATTGGACCAAGCGGCTTATCTTGCACCTATGCAAGCATTTACCAGCAGGAATTGTCTTGGATGGATCGCGCTGGCCGTGTTGATCGGGCTGGCTACCGGTTGCCGGCAGCCGGAGCCGCCGGAGTATTTTGGATTCCAGGATATTCAGATACTCAAGACCTCCGGGTCGTCGCAACCTACCCTGGCTACCGTCGTCAAGCTGTACAATCCAAATCCTTTTGCCCTCGAGCTGCGCCGGGCGGAGGTGGATGTGGCCATCAACGGCCGGCATGCCGGTCATGATCTGCTGGACTCCACGATCCATATCCCGAAAAAAGACACTTTCTATGTGCCTGTGGCGATGCAGGTCGATCTCCAGAGTATCCTCAGCAACGCGATCCAGAGCTTTTTCAGCAAAAAGGCGACCATCACCCTCGATGGCCGTGTCAAGATCCAAAAGGGCATGCTGATCTATAACCGTCCATTCCATTACGAAGACCAGGAAGATATCCAGCAGCTGCTGCAAAACGGAATGGGATTATGAGCACCATCCGTCGACAAGGGCTTATTTCGTCGGCCGTTATTTATGTCGGCTTCGGACTGGGAGCTTTAAACAATCTGCTGTTCGCCCGATGGTTGACTACAGACCAAAACGGATTGGCCAGCATGTTCGTCGCCATCGGCAATATCATCTATCCGATAGCTACCATCGGAATGCCTGCCTTTGTCAACAAATTCTATCCTTATTACAAACACCATCTGCCGCCGCAAAAGAACGACCTGATGGGATTTGCCTTTCTGCTCATGGCGGCGGCCTCCTTGTTGGTGATCCTCACCGGCATTGTCCTGCGGCCGCTGGTGATCCAGAAATTCGGTCATAACTCGGCGTTGCTGGTTCATTATTACGCCTGGATCTTTCCCTTTGGCCTGGGTCTGAGCTTTCTATATGTGCTGGAAGCCTATGGTTGGCAGGTGAAGCGTTCTATACTCACCAATTTCCTGCGGGAGCTATTCTGGCGGCTGCTGAACACGGTGCTGATCTTTTTGTTCTTTTTTGGCATCCTGGGCAGCTTCGACGGCTTTATCAAGCTCTATTCGTTCAATTATGTCGTAGTCGCCGCCATGCTGTTTATTGTCCTGCTGCGGAAAAAGGAACTGCATTTCGAATTTAGCATTAGCCGGGTCACGAAACGCTTTCTGCCCAGGATTCGATCGCTGGTGCTGCTGGCCTGGAGCGCCAATGTGCTGCTGAACGTGAGTATGTATTTCGCACAGCTGGTCATCGGCGCTGTTGTTGCCGGCGGACTCACCCCCGTGGCCGTCTTCACCGTAGGTCAATTCGTCGCCAGCCTCATCACGGCGCCCCAGCGCGGAGTCGCTGCTGCGGCCATTGCTCCGCTATCGCAGGCCTGGAAGGATAAAGACCACGCCCGGATCGAGCGCATTTACCGGCGATCGGCCACCAACCTGCTGATCTTCGGCGTTGCGATCTACATCCTCATCGCCATCAATTTCCGTGACGGCATCCTGTTCTTCGGGCTGCCCAGGGCTTATCTGGCCGGCGAGGCGGTATTTTTGTTGATCGGGTTGAACCGGGTCTTCGACATGGGTACGGGTCTCAATACCCAGATCATCGGGACGTCCGTCAACTGGCGGTTCGATTCTTTCACAGGTATGATCCTGGTGGTGATGACCGTGCCCCTCAATTATTTCCTGGCCAAACGCTATGGTATCGTCGGACCGGCCATCGCCGATCTGATCACTTTCTCCATCTATAATACCATCCGCTGCGTCTTCTTATACCGCAAATATGGTTTTCAGCCCTTTGGCCGCGGGACGCTGTACACCGTGCTGACCGGCGTTGTCCTGTATGTCGCCTGTCGCTGGCTTTTCAGCGCTCATACCGGTCTGCTGTGGATCATCATCCGTTCTTGTGTTTTTGCCGCCCTGTACGGCGGTACGGTGTTGGTCCTGCGGTTGTCGGAGGACGTGGTCCCGGTTTGGCAAACCATCCGGAAAAGGTTGGGCCGGCGCGGCGATGAGACCCGCTAAATTTCGTACCTTTGCAGCCATTTATGAGGTATCATTCCGAGATCACCAAACGCAGGACATTTGCCATCATATCCCACCCCGACGCCGGTAAGACGACACTGACCGAGAAATTTCTTCTTTTCGGTGGCGCCATTCAGACCGCGGGGGCCGTCAAAAGCAACAAGATCAAAAAACACGCTACCAGCGATTTTATGGAGATCGAGCGACAGCGCGGTATCTCGGTCGCCACTTCGGTGATGAGCTTTGAATACCGGGGCATCCTGATCAACCTGCTGGACACGCCGGGTCACAAGGATTTTGCCGAAGATACCTATCGCACGTTAACGGCCGTTGACAGCGTCATCCTGGTGATCGACAGTGTCAATGGTGTCGAGGCGCAGACGCGGCGGCTAATGGAGGTCTGCCGGATGCGCAATACGCCCGTGATCGTGTTCATCAATAAAATGGACCGGGACGGAAAGAACCGGTTCGACCTGCTGGAAGAGATCGAAAAAGAGCTGAGCATACAGTTGCACCCGATGACCTGGCCCATCAACAGCGGAAAGGATTTCAAAGGAGTATATAACCTCTACGATAAGAACCTGGTGCTGTTCACCGCCAATACCAAGGCCGCCGACGAAGATACCGTGCAGATCGACAACCTCAACGACGGACAGCTCGATGAACGGTTGGGGGACAAGGACGCCGCCACCCTCCGCGAGGATGTGGAACTGGTGGATGGCGTACACGGAAAGCTCGACGTGGAGGACTACCTGGCGGGCAAGGTTGGCCCCGTTTTCTTTGGCAGCGCCATCAACAATTTCGGGGTACGCGAGATGCTGGATACCTTTATCCGGATTGCCCCTGTTCCGCGTGGAAGGGATACCTCCATCCGCCCCCTGGACGTCGAAGAAGACAAATTCAGCGGGTTCATCTTTAAGATCCATGCCAACCTCGATCCCAAACACCGCGACCGCATCGCATTCCTGCGGGTCTGTAGTGGGAAGTTCGAGCGCAACAAATATTTTCATCATGTTCGGCTGGACAAGGACGTGCGTTTCAGCAACCCCTACACCTTCCTGGCGCGTGATAAAGATGTGATCGAAGCTGCTTATCCGGGCGATGTGGTAGGCCTTTTCGATACCGGCAATTTCAAGATAGGGGATACGCTCACCGAAGGCGAGGATTTCTATTTCACCGGCATTCCGAGCTTCTCACCCGAGATCTTTAAGGAGGTGGTCAATAAAGATCCCATGAAAACCAAGCAATTGGAAAAAGGGCTTTTACAGCTCACCGACGAAGGCGTGGCCCAGCTGTTTAGCCAATACGGCGGCAATAAAAAGATCATCGGCTGCGTCGGGGAGCTCCAGTTCGAGGTGATCCAATACCGGTTGCTGCACGAATATGGGGCGTCGGTTCAGTTCAACGCCATGCCGTTCTATAAAGCCTGCTGGATCACGAGCAATGACTCCAAAAAGTTGGAAGATTTCACACGGTTCAAACATGCAAATATAGCCGAAGATAAGGATGGTTACCTTGTTTACCTGGCTCAGAGTGAATGGTTTCTGAACACCGAGCGGACCAATAACCCCGAGATCGAATTCCATTTCACCTCGGAGATCCATAAATAGTTCCTATTGCAAATTCGGGGTAAAAACACTATGTTTACTCGCTTATAACTAGTATCTATGAAAAAAAACCTGTTCTTTTGGGTGGCTTTCGCCAGCCTGCTATGCGTAGCCAGCTGTATCAAACGCGAGATCCGCATCCCACCACCTCCTTCCGGCAATGACTCGACCGTTTCCGTAAATGACACCGATGCGGCCCTGATCCTTCGCCCCGACAGTACCACCGGCCAGGATTGTTATGTCAGCAAGCTGGACACCACTCCCGACGGCAATACCAACCTCAACTGGACACACGAGATCGTGATGTCCCGCTGGTCCCTGTCGCAATACAACTATGATACGGCTACCCAGCGTAGCTATATCCGGTTCGACAACCTGGCGAAGATCCCTTCCACGGCTACCGTTACATCGGCCGTGTTGTATCTGTATGGTGAGGATTCTTCCATCACCTTCCCTTATGGGAACAGCTACTATCCCTATTCGAATAACCCCCCGAACCCGGTGCTCGTGCAGCAGGTCATCGGCGGAACATGGGACCAAAAGACGATTACCTGGAACAATGCTCCGGCGCTCACCAGCGTAGGACAGGATACTATACCTGCGTCCACTTCGGAATGGAACTACAATGCCTCCGTCGACGTGACCAACCTGGTCAAAAAGATGGTGGCTTCACCCTCGACAAACTACGGCTTTGGACTGCGGCTCGTCACCGAGAATATCTACCGCGATATGCTCTTCTCGACCTGCGAGGTGACGGATAGCATCAGGCGCCCACGGCTGGTAGTGAGATATCATTAAAGGGGAATGCCCGTGTAGTTGAAGGGCGTGATCTTTTTCAATTCTTTTTTCAATGTAGCAGAGACCTTCAGGCCATCTATGAATTCGTGGATGGCCTGTTTGTCGATGCCCTTACGTCCACGCGTGAGTTCCTTCAGCGCCTCGTAAGGTTTGGGATAATTCTCGCGCCGCAGCACCGTTTGGATCGCTTCGGCTACCACCGCCCAGTTGTTCTCGAGGTCCTGAAGGAGCTTTTCTTTGTTCAGCACCAGCTTGTCGAGACCTTTTTCGATGGATTTCAACGCCAGCACGGTATGCGCGAAAGGCACGCCGATATTGCGGAGTACGGTAGAATCCGTGAGGTCGCGCTGCAGCCGTGAAACAGGCAGTTTGGCGGAGAAATGTTCGAAAAGGGCATTGGCGATGCCCAGGTTGCCTTCGGCATTTTCGAAGTCGATGGGGTTGACCTTATGCGGCATGGCCGAAGAACCGATCTCCCCTTTTTTCGTCTTTTGCTTGAAATAATCCATGGACACATAGGTCCACACATCCCGGCATAGATCAATGAGGATCGTGTTGACGCGTTTCATGGTGTCGAAGTGCGCCGCCAGGTTATCGTAGTGTTCGATCTGGGTGGTATATTGCTGCCGCTGGAGGCCCAGCGTTCCCTCTACGAACTCATTGGCGAGCTTGACCCAATCCTTGTTAGGGAAGGCGACGTGATGGGCATTAAAATTCCCCGTGGCTCCCCCGAATTTGGCAGAGAACGGCACCTGGATGAGGAGTTCCACCTGGTCCTCCAGACGTTCGATAAAGACGAGGATCTCTTTACCCAGCCGGGTGGGGCTCGCGGGCTGGCCATGCGTGCGGGCCAGCATGGGCGTGTCTTTCCAGTCGCGCGCCAGCACTTCCAGCTGGCGTTTGAGATTCAGCAGGCCCGGCAAATATTCGAATTCCAGGGCGTGTTTCCAGAGTAAAGGAATAGCAGTGTTATTGATATCCTGTGAGGTCAGTCCAAAATGGATCCACTCCGCAATGTCCGCAGCTTCGTTTCCCTGCCCGTTCAACCGGGCCTTGAGAAAATATTCCACTGCCTTTACATCGTGGTTCGTCGTCTTCTCGGTCTCTTTGATCCATTGTGCATCCTCGGGGCTGAACTGCTCGGATGCGGCCTGTAACCGGCGGCGGCTGGGTGCATCCAGGGCAAAGAAACGTTTGCGGGCCAGGAACAGGAAATATTCGACTTCCACCAGCACCCGGTAACGGATCAGGGCATATTCGGAGAAATAGTCGTCAAGGTGCTGGACCTGATGACGATAGCGACCGTCGATGGGAGAAATAGCGGTAAGTGAATTCAATTCCATGTAGCGTAATTAGTTGTAACTTCGCGGCAAAATTAACGCAAAGGAATTGGACCAAAAAATACGAGTAGGAGCTGTCAGCTATCTGAATACGAAGCCGTTGCTCTATGGGATCGAACGTTCGGCCATTCGGAAGGACATTGAATTGATCATTGACTATCCCGCCAGCATCGCCACGATGCTGCTCAACGACGAGATCGATATGGGGCTGGTGCCGGTGGCCATCATGCCCTTGATGGAAGATGCTTATATCAACGGGGAATATTGTATCAGCAGTAACGGGAACGTGGCGTCGGTGTGCCTTTTCAGCGATGTCGCGGTGGACCGGATAGAGCGGGTCGTCCTGGACTATCAAAGTCGCACCTCGGTTGAGCTGGCCAGGGTTCTGCTGAAGGACTATTGGCGTGTATCGCCGGAATTCATTGACGGTGGCAAAGATTTCCGGGCTCATATCAAAGGGACGACGGCCGGCGTCGTTATCGGTGACCGGGCGTTCGAACAGCGGACGATCTCACCCTATGTTTACGATCTGGCGGAGGCGTGGAAGGGGCTTACGGGGCTTCCTTTTGTTTTCGCAGCCTGGATCAGCAACAAGCAGTTGGACCCTGGGTTCGTAGCATCGTTTGACGAGGCTAACCGACAGGGTGTTGCGCATATCGACGACGTGGTGGCCGAGAATCCCTACGCGCTCTTCGATCTTCACGAATATTTTACCAAACACCTGGATTACCGACTGGATGCGTTCAAGCGCCGGGGGCTGGAGAAGTTTTTGCATTATCTTTACGCCAAAAGCCTATCTTTTTAATAACCAGCTAATCATGAAAGTTGTCATTTTTGCCGGCGGCTTGGGTACACGGATCGCGGAAGAGACGGGTACCCGTCCAAAACCCATGGTGGAGATCGGAGGAAAGCCCATCTTATGGCATATCATGAAGATCTATAGTCACTACGGTTTCAATGATTTTATCATCTGCCTGGGATACAAAGGGTTTTTGATCAAGGAATATTTCATGCAGTATTTCCTCCACAACTCGGACATTACCATCGAGCTTGGCAATAATAAGCTGGACGTTCATTATACCAATACGGACCCGTTCAAGGTCACGCTGATCGATACCGGCGTGAATACAAAGACCGCAGGCCGGTTGAAACGTGTCCGGAAGTACATCGGTGACGAGGATTTTATGCTCACTTACGGGGACGGTGTTTCCGACATCGACATTCCTGCCCTGCTCGAGTTCCATCGGAGCCACGGGAAGGTCGCGACGGTGACGGCCATCCAGCCCGAGGCTCGCTTCGGGGGCATGGAGATCAGTGTTGATGGCAGCGTCCGGGTGTTCAAGGAGAAACCCAAAGGTGACGGGAAATGGATCAATGGTGGGTTCTTCGTGCTGCGACCCGAAGTATTCCGATATCTCGACGACCCGATGGACGAGGTCATGTGGGAGGATTCGCCTATGGAACGGCTTTCCCGTGATGGGGAGCTCATGGCTTACCGGCATGGCGGTTTCTGGAAGTGTATGGATGCTATGCGGGATAAGCTGGAGTTGGAAGAGCTGTGGTCAACCGATCAGGCAAAATGGAAACTATGGTAAGCTGGCGACACATACAGGAGGCCTACGGCGGCAGAAGGGTCTTCCTTACCGGGCACACGGGCTTCAAGGGGGCCTGGCTGATGGCCGCGCTGCATCTCGCGGGGGCCGAAATCAAGGGCTATGCGTTACCGCCCGAATATCCCAACGGACTTTTTGATCTGCTGTCTCCCTTGTCCGGCGTGGATTCCTGTCTAGCCGATATCCGGGACAGGGAACGGCTCCGGCAGGAGCTTGCAGCCTTCCGGCCGGACTATGTCTTTCATCTGGCGGCGCAGCCGCTGGTCCGGCGTTCTTACGAAATACCTTCGGAGACATTCGATATCAATGTTACGGGTACGGCTAGCCTTCTGGAAGCCGTGGGCAGCTTCGACGGACCTTGCACCGTGGTGGCGATCACTACCGATAAGGTCTACGAGAATAAGGAAACGGGTGTCCTATACCGGGAGACGGACAGGCTCGGGGGATATGACCCCTATAGCACCAGCAAAGCCTGCGCGGAGTTGGTGATCTCCTCGTTCCGCCAGAGTTTCTTCCATCCGGATCAGCACGCCGCGCATGGGAAGGCGATCGCCAGCGCACGCGCCGGAAATGTCATCGGGGGAGGTGACTGGAGCCGTGACAGGATCGTGCCGGATATTGTCCGGGCCTTGCAAAGCAGGCAACCGGTAGACGTTCGCAATCCTGGCTCCGTACGGCCTTGGCAGCATGTGCTCGAACCCATCGCCGGTTATCTGCAGCTGGGGGATCTCCTGCGCCGTTATCCGGCGCGTTTCGGGGGAGCCTACAACTTCGGTCCGCAACCGGCGGACCATCTGTCCGTAAAAGCGTTGGTCGAAACCGCGATCGCTACATGGGGCGAAGGTTCATGGCGGGATTGCAGTTCTCCATCGGCCCCGCATGAAGCCGGTGTGCTCAAGCTGGACATCTCGAAGGCGGACCGGGAGCTGGGCTGGGTGCCGAAATTGACGGCCCGCGAGGCGATCGAATGGTCATTGCGGTGGTATCGTCAGCCCGCAGGCCACCAAAGGGCTTATGCCTTCGAACAAATCAAATCCTATTTCTCCGAATGATCTTTAACACCACACCACTGGCCGGGGCCTGGCTGATCGATCTGGAACCCTTTAGCGACCAGCGGGGCTGGTTTGCACGCTATTATTGTAAGGACGAATTCGAAGAGATTGGTCATTCCAAAGAGTGGGTGCAGTTGAACCATTCGGTTTCCTATGCCAGGGGAACCCTCCGCGGCATGCATTTCCAGCATCCGCCCTACCGGGAGATCAAGATGGTCCGCTGCATCGCGGGCGCGATCTTCGATGTGATCATCGATCTTCGCGGGGATTCTCCGACCTTTCTGCAATGGTTCGGCGCCGAACTTTCCGCCGCGAACCGCCGGATGCTATACATCCCGGAAGGCTTTGCCCACGGTTTCCAGACGCTGGAACCCGATACGGAACTGCTGTATCATCATACGGAATTCTATACACCGGGAGCCGAGGGCGGTTACCGCTATGACGACCCGGCCTTTTCGATCGCCTGGCACTTACCCGTGACCGCTATCTCGGACAGAGATCTGGAGCATCCGCTTATCGACAAAAACTTTAAAGGAATCTGACCATGCAATGTAGATTTTGCAAGACCCCACTGGAACATGTCTTCATCGACCTGGTGAACTCGCCGGCATCCAACTCCTTTCTCTCCGCCACACAGCTTAACGAGCCGGAGACCTTCTATCCGTTGAAGGTTTATACCTGCCAATCCTGTTTTTTGGTGCAGATCGACGAATACAAGAAGTCGGATGCCATCTTCAACAGCGATTACGTCTATTTTTCGTCATTCTCCACGAGCTGGCTCGAACACAGCCGGAAATATACCGAGGCGATGACGGAACGTTTTGGTTTCGGCAAAAATTCCCTCGTCGTGGAGCTGGCTTCGAACGACGGCTATCTGTTGCAGTATTTCCGCGATAAAAATATCCCGGTGCTGGGTATCGAGCCTACCGCCAATACGGCAAAGGTGGCCATCGGCAAGGGCATCGATACGATCGTCGATTTCTTCGGGGTGCGCCTGGCGACGAAGCTGGCGGCGGAAGGCCGGAAAGCGGACCTGCTCCTGGGGAATAACGTCTTAGCACATGTGCCCGATATCGTCGATTTCGTGGGCGGCATGAAGATCCTGCTGAAAGACCGCGGCGTGATCACGATGGAATTCCCGCACCTGATGCAGCTGGTCGATAACAACCAGTTCGATACCATCTACCACGAACATTTCTCCTATCTTTCGCTGCATACGGTACGGCAGATCTTTCGGTCACAGGGGCTCGAGCTGTTCGACGTCGAAGAGCTTCCGACCCATGGCGGTTCGCTGCGCATTTATGCACGGCATGCGGCCGACGACAGCAAGCCGGTCTCACCTATGGTGGCTGCTGTCCTTGCCAAAGAATCAGGAAAAGGGATGCAGGGACTGGCCTATTACGATGGGTTCCAGCAAAAGGCCCTGGAGGTCAAGCTGGCCCTCACGTCCTTTCTCATCGAACAAAAAAAGGCAGGAAAAAAGGTCGCCGCCTACGGCGCCGCCGCCAAGGGGAATACTCTGCTGAACTATTGCGGCATCAAAGCGGATCTGCTCGAATATGTCGTCGATGCAAACCCCAACAAACAAAACAAGTATCTTCCGGCAAGCCATATCCCGGTAGTCGCGGAATCACATCTGCGGGAACATCGCCCGGATCTGGTTCTGATCCTTCCCTGGAATCTGCGTGACGAGATCATCAGACAGCTGAGCTATATCCGCGAATGGGACGGCCGTTTCGTTATCCCGATCCCTCACCTGGAAATCAGTTGATGTACTATGGAAAAGATGCTGATCACCGGTGCCACGGGTTTTATCGGTCGGTACGTGATCGAAAAGGCCCGGCAGAACGGTTTCGAAGTTATCGCAAGCTCCGCCCATCCCCAACACGCCCGCGGGCAGCCGTGGTTCGGAACCGTGGATTATATCCCTTTCGACCTGGGCGATTGGGATCCTGCCCTCGACTGGTTCCGGTTGCTGGGAAGTCCGGACAGAATGCTTCACCTCGCTTGGGAAGGATTGCCCAATTACAAGAATGTATTCCACCTCGAGGTGAATCTGCCGCGGCATGCTGCCTTTCTGCATAACCTTATCAGCCATGGACTTCGCCATTTGACTGTGACCGGGACATGCCTGGAATATGGGATGCAGGAAGGATGTCTTACAGAGACACAGCCGGTATTTCCGGGCAATCCATATGCCCAGGCCAAGGACAGGCTCCGCCGGCAGCTCGAACAATGGCAGGCACAATATCCGTTTACCCTTCGCTGGGCACGATTATTTTACCTGTACGGCAAAGGGCAAAATCCTAATTCCTTATTTTCGCAGCTCGATAAGGCGCTGGCCGGTCACGAGCTGGTGTTCAATATGAGTGGAGGAGAGCAGGTCCGGGATTATCTGCGGGTAGAGGCGGCTGCGGACTATCTGGTGAGGATCGCGGGGCAGGATCGGGTAGGGGGGATCATCAACTGCTGCAGCGGCTTTCCGGTTACCGTTCGCAAACTGATCGAGGATTACCTGCAACGACGCGGTGAGCACATTGCCCTCAACCTTGGCTATTATCCCTACCCGGACTACGAACCCTTTCGTTTCTGGGGCGACGTGTCAAAATTAAAAACTATTTTAGCGCATGAGTAATCCTGTTTTGCAGTTTATAGAAGAACGCCGGCAGCGGGTCAAAGGGAATGCCGCCAACGACGAGCTACAGTCCGCCGCCGCCACTTTCAACGAAGCCTCCAACAAGGCGCAATATTCCTATAATTTTTCCTGGATGGGCCGCCCCATCATTCAGTATCCCCAGGATATGGTCGCCATGCAGGAGATCATCTGGGAGGTCAAACCGGACCTGATCATCGAGACCGGGATCGCCCACGGCGGCTCGCTCATCTATTATGCTTCCCTGCTCGAGCTCATCGGGAAAGGGAAAGTGCTGGGCATCGACATCGATATCCGCGAACACAACCGCAAGGAGATCGAAAAACATCCCATGTACAAGCGGATCGAAATGATCCAGGGATCTTCGGTGGCCACGGAAACCGTCGAAAAAGTAAAGGCTTTCGCCAAAGACTATACCACCATCATGGTTGTGCTCGACTCCAACCATACACATGAGCATGTGTTACAGGAGCTGCAGGCTTATGCTCCGCTGGTTTCCGTAGGCAGCTATCTGGTCGTATTCGATACCATCGTGGAATTCATGCCCAATGGGTATCTGCCCGGCCGGCCCTGGGGTAAAGGCGACAACCCCTGGAGCGCTTCCCAGGCTTTTCTGAAACAACATCCTGAATTCGAGATCGATAAGGCTATCTCGGATAAATTGCTGATCAGCGTAGCTCCCGACGGATACCTCAAACGCGTTCGCTAACAAAGAAAAACTGTTATGCCCGATCTGAACAGCGGTACACCCTGGGTGAGCTTTTGTATGAGCACCTATAAGCGGCCGGAGATCCTCAAAAAGACTCTGGCCCTCATCGGAGCGCAGACCTTCCCGGATTTCGAGGTCGTGGTATCGGACAATGACCCCGATCGCAGCGCCGAAGCGGTCGTGGGCGGTATGAACGATCGCCGGTTCCGTTATTTTCCCAACGAGACGAATCTGGGCATGGTAAAAAGCTTTAACAAAAGCATCGAACGGGCTACAGGAGAATTCATCGTGATGATCACCGATGACGATCCCGTGTATCCGGAGATGCTGGCAACCCTGCACGATCTCTGGCTCCGCTACCCGGACAATGGCGTCTATTTCGGTGGTCACAATACCTTTTACGCCGGTCTCGTCCAGGCGCGGATGGCCAAAGCCCGGCCGGGCATCAACTCCAGTCTTCCCGCGGATTGGGAGCTGGGAGCCGTCAAGACGTATACTCCGGAAGCCTTTCCGCTGGCCTATCTCAAAGGCGAGCTTGGCGGATTGCTTTGGTCTACGGGAATCGTAAAGCGCTCCATCGCTTTGGAAGTGAATGGCTTTCCGGATTACGGCACCCCGCACCTGGCGGATTGCAGCTATCTCGTGCTGAGCGCTGTCCGGGGCGGGTTCGTTTATATCAACACGGCACTGGGCCATCGGGCCATACATGACGATAACTATAGCTACAACGCCGCTAATTACGAAAGCATTTACAAGGCGCCTGAGGGATTCTACCGGTGGACCATGGACCGGCTTCCTGCCGCGTTGATCACGCCGGAACTCACAGCGGCGCTGGATAACTATATCGGCAGGGATCTTACCGTCTTTGTGATCTCGATCAAAAAGATGTTGCTGGCCCTGGGGATTAAAAAGCCGGAATTCGAACAGTTTCGGGAGCGTTTCTTCCGGCTGCGCTGGCTCAGGAGATGGCGGATGAAGTATTATATTGGCGTTCACTATCCCGATGTGTTCGATCTTTACCTGGCCGTCCGAAAAACCTTATTTCCTCCACCGATCAATGTTCCGGGAAAGTGAAGCCACCGAAAGTCTCCGTGATAACCGTCGTCTACAACGGCGCTGCGACCCTCGAAGCGACTTTGCTCAGTGTTGTGGAGCAATCCTATCCCCATGTAGAATACATCCTGGTAGACGGTGGCTCGACCGACGGCACCCTCGAGATCATCGACCGTTACAAGACGCGGATCACGGCCTGGGTGAGCGAACGCGACAAAGGGGTGTACGATGCCATGAACAAAGGGGTGCGCATGGCGACGGGCGACTGGGTCTATTTTCTGGGAAGCGACGACCGGCTTCAGGACAAAGCCGTGCTAAGCGATATCTTCACTGATCCCGCCAACCTCGACAGCGATCTTTTATACGGAGACGTAACGAGTCCCAGCTACAAGGGATTATATGACGGGCCTTTTACCTTCGGGAAACTCCTTAGCCGCAACATCTCACACCAGGCGATCTTTTACAAACGACATCTCTTCGAATTCATAGGAGGGTATGAGCCGCGTTTCCGGATGCATGCCGATTGGGACCTCAACATCCGCTGGTTCAAAACTCCCGGTATCCGTATGAAATATGTCGACCGGCATATCGCCGATTTCGGCGCGGAGGGCCTTAGTTCCGGACACGATGTGGCGTTGATCCGGGAAGTGCTGATCCCCGAAAGATTGCGCTGGCTGGGTCAGCAGGGACAAAAGAAATTGCATTCGCTACAACTATACGACGAGTGGTGGCGAATGCTGCGGAACGCAGGTATTCGTGATCTGGCTTCGCTGGAGGCGGTAGCCGGTGGAGAAGAAATACCCAAAGCCGTCAAAAGCATGTTGGCCTGGCAGCGAAAGCTGCCCCCCGCGTTGCTCCGGAAAGGCGCGTTTTCGAAATCTATGATGATAATCAACTATATTAGCAACCTCTAATCGTATTCATAAGTTATGGCCCTGAGCATTGTTTTGGTGAATTTCAAATCTCCGCAGCTGCATATCGACTGTTTGACCGAGATCTATAAGGACCCTGTCGCTTCCACATTCGAGGTTATCGAAG
>DASYZH010000052.1:0-2637 GCA_035946435.1 Puia sp.
ATATATCCGCAAAAAGACCGAGCTTACCTTCTATGATCCTAAGATGGCCACCAAGGAGCTGGTGGACGAGCTGTACGAAACGGTCAATGTACGCATAAAAGCCGTCAAGATCATTGCACTCGCCAAAAGCGCTATCCGCAATAACCTGGGCGAAGAAGTCAGCCAGATCAAACAGCCGACATTATTGATCTGGGGCAACAATGACGCCATTACGCCGCCGTTCGTGGGCCAGGAATTCCACAAGCTCATCCCGAACAGCGAACTGCATTTTATCGACAAATGCGGTCATGCACCCATGATGGAACGGCCGGAAGAGTTCAATACCATTTTGCTTAAATTTTTGCGAAAATTGAACGAGCCGGCAGCGGTAGCCTGATCTTTTTCGTCTTATCTTTAAATGGGCATCGAGCTTGTCCTGTAATAAATAAATCACCCTTTGCTAAACAGAGAGATCATATCTGCCGCTATTCCCTCGTTGCACCTGAACGATCCCGTTTCACAAGCGCTGGATCTGATGGCGGACTTCCATGTGACACACCTGCCTGTAGTCGTCGAAGATAAGCTGGCCGGCCTCGTTAGCGAAGACGACCTCCTCAACGTCGAGAACGATGATATCCTGCTGGCACAGCTACAGCCGCATTTCTCACAGATCGCCGCTCACGCCGACGCCTATTTCTATGAGGCCGTTCAGCTGGTCAACGAGAACGGGCTTACCCTCATCCCCGTGATCGCCCCGGAATCGGAATACTCCGGCTCGATCATCGCCACCGACCTGCTGAAATGCCTCGGCAAGGTCACCGGCGTAAACGACCTGGGCGGGATCATCGTGCTGGAAATGGAGAAGGTCAGCTTTTCCTTCACCGAGATCAGCAAGCTCGTCGAAACTAATGACGCCCAGATCATCCAGCTCAACACCTACACCGACGGCTCCTCCGGCAACTTCTATATCACCCTGCGTATCAACAAAGCGGAGATCTCGGATATCGTCTCCACCTTTCAACGCTATGAGTATCAGGTAAAATATTACTTCGGGGAAGAATTGTACGAAAATGAGCTTCGTAACAATTACGACCACCTGATGAACTACCTGAACATCTGATCTTGTGATCTTGGGCTATCTTTGCAATAATGAAAGTCGCCATTTATAGCAGAGTCATCGAGTACGAGCAGCAAAGTAACGTCCAGCGTCTCTTTGACGAATTGATCCGTCAGCACCTGCAGCCGGTGATCCACCAGCCTTTTCTGGAAAAGATCGGCTCCGCCTTTGTCCTGCCTTCGGATATCGGCAGCTTTCGCGAATCGGCCGATCTCGACGAGTCCGTGGAGTTCCTGATCTCGCTGGGCGGCGACGGCACCCTGCTCGATACTGTCTCGCTCGTTCGGGATAAGAATATCCCGGTTCTTGGCATCAATTTTGGCAGACTGGGTTTCCTGGCCTCCATCGGCAAGGAAGAGCTCACCTCGGCGGTCACAGCCTTGGCCAACCGCACTTTCTTAGTCGACAAACGGTCGCTTATCCACCTCGATGCCAACCTGCCCCTTTTTGGTGATGTACCTTATGGGCTCAATGAGTTTGCCATTCATAAGACCGACACCTCGCCGATGATCAAGATCCATACGTATCTCAACGGAGAATTCCTTAATACGTATTGGGCGGACGGACTTATCGTCGCCACCCCCACCGGCTCTACCGGCTACTCGCTGAGCTGCGGCGGCCCCGTGGTCTTCCCCGACTCCGCCAGCTTTGTGATCACCCCTATCGCCCCCCATAACCTCAACGTTCGTCCCATAGTGGTGCCGGACAACAATATCATCTCCTTTGAAGTAGAAGGCCGCGCCGAGAACTTTATCTGCGTTCTGGATTCAAGAAAAGAGATCGTGGATAAACAGGTACAGCTCGCCGTCCGCAACGAAGCATTTACATTAAGCCTCATCCGCCTCAATGAAAACAATTTCCTGCAGACCCTTCGCGGCAAACTGTCCTGGGGACTGGACACAAGGAATTGATCTTATTCCGCGGCCTCCGGCCGCGTCCGGCGAGATTAACAAGTTTTAACATTTGACGCAAAAGAAAAAACGGGCGGGCTCGTTTTAGAAGATTCGACCTTGGGCCGCTGGAAGCGGCTCGCATATTTAATTATGAAGAAATTAGTAATCGGCACCCTCGTCCTTTTGTCCATATTGCGCGCATCCGCACAGGAACAGGCAATTGTTCAGGAAGGCGAGATCGGGTTTTCGGTGGGCGCGTCCCAATATTTTGGTGATCTGAACCCTAATCCGCGATTCAATACGCCCAATCTGGCGGCAAGCGTGTTCTTCAGAAAGAACCTGGGCGGCTATGTTGCCATCCGGGTGGCTGGCTCCTATGCCTTTTTGGGTTATTCGGACAAGCTGAATTCCTATAACGAATTCATGTACCGGCGCAACCTCAGCTTCAATACAAACATCTGGGAAGGGACGATCCAGGGCGATTTCAACTTCTTTAAATATTACCCGGGTAGCGAACACCACCGCTTTACCCCCTACATTACCTTCGGCATCGGCATATTTAATTATAACCCTTATACCTATTATCAGGGCCAGAAGGTCTATCTCCGGCCCCTGGGAACCGAAGGACAGGGCTCGGAAGCCTACCCT
>DASYZH010000053.1:0-4666 GCA_035946435.1 Puia sp.
CTATCTCTGGGGCACCATTTTCCCGATCAACAAAAAGATCTGGACCAGCAGCTATGTCCTGGTTTCCGCCGGCTGGGCGTTGTGCTGCCTGAGCCTGCTGATCTATTTTATCGAATTCCGCGGCGCCGCAGGCGAAGGAAAAGCCGGCGGCGCGGTAGCCGTCGCCAAACCCGGCTGGAGCCGTTTCTGCGATGTTTTCGGAAAGAACCCCCTTTTTATCTTCATCGTGGCCGGGGCGCTCCCCCGGCTCGTCCGCCTCATTCGCTGGCCGGATGGCAGCGGTGGGTATACCAACCCCATGGCCTGGTTCCTCCACAAGATCTGCGACCCGCTCAGCGGCGGCCGCGCGGAGAACGCCTCACTGATCTATGCGGGAACGCTGATCATCCTATACTGGCTCCTCGCCTGGACCCTGGATAGGAAGCGGATCTATATCCGGGTCTAACCTCGCCAGCACCTCCTCCATATTGTTTGCCTGGAACTTTCGCAGGATATTGAGACGATGCGCCTCGATGGTCCGGACGCTCACCCGCAGCGCTTCCGCGATCTCTTTGTTGCTGAGCCGACTGTTGATCATTCGCAGGATCTGCTCCTCACGTTTCGACAGGGCGACCTCGCCGGAGCCCGAAGGACGAGTGCCGCGTTCCTTTTGCAGATCGATGTATTTCCGGACAAGCACATCGCTGACATCGCCGATAAAATAGAATTTGCCCTGGTAAACCGTCCGGATAGCGGTGAGAAAGATCTTGTTGCTGGTGTCTTTCAGGATATACCCGCTAGCCCCCATCTCCAGGGCCTTGGCCACATACTCAGGGTTATCGTACAGGCTGAAGAACACGATCTTCGCCTGCGGGTCGCGTTTCAGCAGCATCTGGCTCGCCTCCACACCATTGATACCCGGCATGCGGATGTCCATGATGATCACATCCGGGCACATGGCGCGTAAATGTTCCAACGCCGTCTCCCCATCCCCCGCTTCGCCTACGACCTCCATATCGGGCTCGCTGTCGACCAGCTGTTTCAACCCATTCCGGAAGATCTCGTGATCGTCGACCAAAAAGACTTTTATATTCGGGCTCATACGCAAAGGTAATTACAAAGGTATTTCTAATTCGATCACGGAACCCTTCCCCGGCTCCGCACTGATGTTGAATGTTCCACCGAGGAGCTCCGCACGTTCCTTCATACCCCGGATGCCATTCATCTTCCGGGCAAGGTTCTTGAGATGCAGCTGCTGACTGTCGTAGTAAAAACCTTTCCCGTTGTCTTTGATCATCAGGTTGAGGTACTCCCCGCTGTCGTCGATATAGATCTCGACGCGAGAGGCCTGAGCGTGTTTAACGACATTATTCAGGCCCTCTTGCATTATGCGGTAGACGCCGATCTCGAGCTCACGGCTCAGCGAGTCCTGCCTTAAGTTGGTGTCGAGCAGGAATTCAAGCTTTCTATCGGCATCCTTACAGGTCTGCACCAGGTCCTCGATGGCCGAATGCAGACCGAAATCCTCCAGCACGCTGGGCAGCAGATCGCTGCAGATCCGGCGGGTTTCGGTAATGAGTTTTGTGAGCATGTGGTTGACCATGGTGACCTCCGGATCGGGTGTTTCGGCACGGTCTTCGATCTGTTCCAACTTCATGCGCAGGCTGGTCAGCATCTGCCCGATGCCGTCGTGGATCTCGGCGGCAATGCGTTTCCGTTCCTTCTCCTGCCCGTTGATGATGGCATATGATTTGATCTTTTGCTCTATCCCGTGACGGCGGATCTTCTCTTCGGTGAGGAGCCGGTTCTCCCGCTCGGTATTCTTGCGTTTGGTGATGTCGTTGCCGATCACGAGATATTGATACAGGCTGCCGGAGTTGTCGAACACCGGGATCAGCGTCACGTCGAGCCAGAAACCTGTTCCATCCGAGGCATAGTCGAAGACCTCGTCCTGCCAGACCTCGTGACGCTTCTGAGGATCGCGAATGTGGTCGTAGATCACACTCTCCCGCCCGCCCATATTGTTGTAGAACACCGGCTTGTTACGCAGCTCGGACATGGCGTATTTGGTGAGATAGCAATATTTGTCGTTGGCATAGATGATGCGGCCTTCGGGATCGGTTTTGACCAGGTAGGTAGCCTTGTCCAGCGCATAGTTGATCTCGCGCAGCTCATTATAGGACTTCTCCATGCGGTTGTTCGCCTCCTGCAATTGTGTCGACAGCCGCGTCGACCGTTCTTCGGACAAGAGCAGCCCCACGACGACCTTCTTTATGTGGATGGCGAGAGGATAGAAGATAAAGGCGGCTTCCAGGACAAGGGTGATCAGCACGAGCCCGAGGATCAGGTAGTCGATCTCCTTGAGCGAGCCGATACGCTCCCGGGAGAACCGGTCGTAATCGAAGACGATGAGATCCATTCCCAGCAGATAACTCTGTTCGTAGTCGAGGATCGTCTTGACATAGGGCCGGATGGCATCAGGCTGGAAAGGCCGGGCGGTGTCGAGGATCGTGAAGATATGTTCGGCGGCCGTCATCATTTCTTGCCTTGGCCGGTTGATCAGGTCGAACATCTCCTTGATCTCATCCATGTTCTCCTTGGGCAGGTTGAGAAATTTGCTGCCTGCCTCGACGCCCTCCTGCGCTTTCTCCCATTGCTTCAGGGTGTTGACGAAATCTTTTCGGCTGTTTTCGTAATCGTAGTTATTTTGGAGCAACAACGCAGCCTTGCACAGCGTCTGGCTATAGGTACGCAGGCGGGCGGCAAAATTGATCACATGAGAGTCGTCCATGCTCCGGTTGAGGTGCTGTTGGATCCGCACCTGGCTCACAATGGAAAGCACGGCGATAAAGGTCAGCGCGATGCCGTACCGGATCGTGAAGTGTTTGAATAATTTCCTGTCGGCGCTTTTAAGTGTCAGTTCATTATTCATAGCTTTGTACAATGGGTTTAAGGAGTCACGGGGACTCCTTTTTAATAAGACAAACAATCGCTATCGTAAGGTTTTCCTAGAACAGGCTGTAAAGCTGGGCCAACGGCACTTTGCGCACCGGCTCGCAGCTTATCAGGATATCGTCGGCATACACTTCATATGTCCTGGGGCCCACCCGCATCCTGGGGACGGCAGCGTTCAGGACCATGTCCCGTTTGCCGATCTTCCGGGTGTTGACTACGGGCGTGATCCGCTTGTTCAACCCATATTTCCCTACCTGTTCCAGCGAGGCGGCGGAGACCAGCGCCAGCGAAATGTTGCCGACGGCCTTGCCCAGCGCGCCGTACATGGGGCGCGAAAGCGTCGGCTCGGGCGTGGCGATACTCCCATTGGGATCGCCCATCTGGGCTTGCACGATCACCCCGCCCTTGAGTATCACTTGCGGTTTGCTGCCGAAGAATTTCGGATCCCAGATCACGAGATCGGCCAGCTTACCCGGTTCGACACTCCCCACCATGTGGCTGCAGCCATGGGTGATGGCCGGGTTGATCGTGTACTTGGCGATATACCGTTTTACCCTGAAATTATCGGCACCACTGTCCCGGTCTTCCGATAGCGCGCCGCGCTGCTCCTTCATCTTGTGCGCGATCTGCCAGGTCCGGCATACGACCTCCCCGATGCGGCCCATCGCCTGGGAGTCGGAAGAGAACATAGCGATGGCGCCGATATCGTGCAACACATCTTCCGCAGCGATGGTCTGACGGCGGATGCGGCTGGAAGCAAAGGCCACGTCCTCTTCTATCCGCGGGTCCAGATGATGACACACCATGAGCATATCCAGGTGCTCATCCACCGTATTGATCGTATAAGGATTGGTGGGAGAAGTCGAGGACGGCAGCACATTGGCCTCCCCCAGCATCTTGATCGTATCGGGCGCATGGCCACCGCCGGCCCCTTCGATATGATAACAATGGATCGCCCTTCCCTTGAAGGCCGCGATGCTCTCTTCCACGAAACAGCTTTCGTTGAGCGAGTCCGTATGGATGCAAACCTGCACGTCGTAGTTGTCGGCCACCGAAAGACAGTTGTCGATCGCGGACGCCGATGACGCCCAGTCCTCATGGAGCTTCAAGGTCATCACACCTGCTTTGATCTGCGCTTCGAGCTCCCTCGGGCCCGACGAGCTGCCTTTGCCGAGAAACCCGATATTCAAAGGAAAAGTATCCGTCGCCTGGAGCATCATTTTGATATAGGTGGGGTTGGGCGTTATCGTCGTCGCCAGCGTACCCGTGGTAGGACCCGTTCCTCCACCGATCAGCGTGGTGACACCGGAGGCCACCGCCTCCTGCGCCTGCTGCGGGCAGATGAAATGAACGTGCGAATCGACCCCGCCGGCCGTAACGATCAGCCCTTCGCCCGCGATCAGTTCCGTGTTGGCGCCGATGATCATGTCCGGATGGACGCCTTCCATCGTATGGGGATTCCCGCCCTTGCCGATGGCTTTGATGAAATTGTTCTTGATACCGATATCGGCTTTATAGATACCCGTATGGTCGATGATCAGGGCGTTGGTGATGATCATATCCAGCGTTTCGTCGGGACCGAACCCTGCGGCCTGCGCCATGCCGTCGCGGACGGATTTCCCGCCGCCGAAGATGCATTCATCGCCATAGATGGTCAGGTCTTTTTCTACTTTCACCAGCAGATTGGTGTCGCCCAGCCGGACCCTGTCGCCGGTGGTCACGCCGAAATATT
>DASYZH010000054.1:0-17930 GCA_035946435.1 Puia sp.
ACCGCCGATCTGCTGGGCAGCGAGGTGGTCTATGTCGGCTATGGCATGAGCGACTCCACCCGCAATGACTACGCAGCCCTCGATGTCCGCGGCAAGATCGTGCTGGCGCTGGCTACCTGGCCCGCGGGTAGGACACCCCCGGGCAGAAGCGCCGTCCTCGCCAAGCTGGAAGCCGCACAAAAGAATGGCGCCATCGCCATCCTCCTTTTCACACCCACCGTCCCCCGCAACCTTCAGGACACCAAAGGGCGTATGACGCTGAACCAATACAAAAAGACCATCTATCCCAATGCTTATTATATCACCGGGGACGTAGCGCGGGCCATCATGGGCGACGACTTTACGGCGGCACAGAGCGGCAACGCAGCACCCCGGAGCTATTCCGTCAACGTCGAATTGGGCTTCCGCAAATCGACCCTCAAGCTCCAAAGCAGCGATGTGCTGGGCTTTCTCGAAGGCACCGATCTGAAAGACCAGGTCCTCGTCCTCTCCGCGCACTTCGACCACCTGGGTAAACGCGGTGACGTGATCTGGTATGGCGCCGATGACGACGGCTCCGGCACCGTGAGCATCCTGGAACTCGCCCAGGCTTTCGCCAAAGCCAAGGCCGCCGGCAAGGGTCCCCGCCGCAGCATCCTCTTCCTCGCCAATTCCGGTGAAGAGAAAGGGCTCCTCGGCTCCGAATATTTCTCGGACCATCCCACCTATCCGCTCGATCACATGACCGCCGATCTGAATATCGACATGATCGGCCGTATCGACCCCAATCGCAAATACGGCGATTCGATGAACTATGTCTATGTAGTGGGCAGCGATAAGCTGTCTTCCGATCTCAAACCCATCAGCGAAGGGAACAACAAGAAATATACGAAGCTGGAGCTGGATTATAAATTCGACAACCCCAACGATCCCGATCGCATTTATTACCGCAGCGACCACTTCAATTTTGCACGGAAAGGCGTTCCCATTATCTTCTACTTCGACGGCATCCACAAAGATTATCACCAGCCTACCGACACCCCGGACAAGATCGATTACGATCTCATGGAAAAACGGGCCCGGCTGGTTTTCTATACGGCCTGGGAGATGGCTAACCGTAACGAGATGGTCAAACGCGATATCCCGCTGCACTAAGCGATTATCTTAAAACAATACCGGAACAGCTTTCCCTGAAAATCGAAGGGCGTGGTAGCCCTGGTGATGTCTTTCACCGAAGCGGCCGTCAATTGCTCCGTTTCCAGCTGGAACCTGCGGTAGTTGGTGCTGAAATACAGGATACCGCCGGGCTGCATCGCGCGCAGCGTCTTGTTGATGAGCTCCGCATGATCCCGCTGGATGTCCAGAAAATCCTTCATGCGTTTACTATTGCTAAAGGTCGGTGGGTCCATGACCACCAGGTCATAGGTATTCGCCGGAACCTCGTCCAGCCATTGTTTGACGTCGGCATGGATGAAGCGATGTTTCGTGGGACCCGCAGCGACGTTCAGGGCCATGTTCGCTTCAGCCCAGTTCAAATAGGTTTTCGACAGGTCCACCGAGTCCACCTGCACGGCACCGCCGGCCGCCCCGTAGACGGAGAACGAACCGGTATAGCAAAAGAGGTTCAGCATTTTCTTACCGGCCGCTTCCCCGCGAACCATGCCCCGCGTGATCCGATGATCCAGGAACAACCCCGTATCGAGATAATCTGTGAGATTGATCTTAAAGGAAAGGCCCGCCTCCTGCGCGATAAAGAACTCTTCTTCGCTGGACAGCTTTTCATACTGCCCCTGCCGGCCGGCCTTTCGGCGCCGCTCGCGATAAAAGATCAGGTCGTCCGGCGTCTCCAGCACTTCGCTGATCGTGGGAATACAAGTCTCCAGCCATTGGTCGTGCTCTTCCTCCGTCATCCCATGGCGGCGCTGGTATTCAGCCAGGTAAAGCTTGTCCTCGTACCGCTCGATACAAAAAGGGAATTCCGGCAGGTCATGGTCATAGATACGATAGCACGTCACGGCCTGCCGCCGCGCGGTCTTGGCTACATGCCGGTAGACCTTGGCCAACCGGTTCCGGAACATCTGCAATTTTTCTTCACTCATCGCTGATCGACATTATTTTTCTTAGTCGTCTGAATCCAAACCCCGCCACCAGGCAGATGCCGCCGACCAGCCACCACAAAACGCGGAAACCGGCACGCTGGGCAATCTCGGCGCCACCAGCCGGTCCGATCACCTGTGCGGTAGACCAGGCGATCGTATACAACCCGGCATACTGACCCCGGTTGGCAGGTTTGGTGCGGGCGATCCAAAACGAGTTCAGGAATGACATGGTCATCATCTCTCCACCCGTTGTCAGTAACATGCAAAAATAGGCCGTGTAGACACTCAAGGGAAGAATATTGAGCAATAAATACGATGCGCCTACCAGGCAGGTCCCCCAGAAGACATAGACCAGGTTTTCGCGCCGCCCTTCCAGCCGGAAGACAAGGACCATCTCGACGATCGTGATCAGGAGCCCATTCACAGTCATCAGCAAGCCGATCATGTATTCAGGCATATGAAGAGACCTTTTATAGAACACCGGCAGAACGGAGAACAATTGAAAAAAGCAGGCGGCAAAAATGATCGTACAGGCGAGAAAGGCCAGATAGATCCTGTCGCGATAAGGCGAGCCCACGGGTTCCGCAGGCGTCTTTTCCCTCGCCGCCGCACCTGGCTCCGCCGAGTGCCCCAGGAAAAAACGCAGCAGCAGCATCGCCACAAGATTGGTGCCGCCATCCACCCAAAACAATAAATGAAAATTGATCGAAGCGAGGATACCGCCGATGGCGCCGCCCATGGCCCAGCCCAGGTTGACGGCCAGCCGGTTCAGCGAATAGGAACGGGTGCGGTTCTCCGCTTTGCTGTATACCGCAATGGCCGTTGAATTGGCCGGACGAAAGGATTCATTGACAACACTCAGCACGAACGTACAAAGGCAGATCAACGGATAGCTCGTGACCTGTCCCAGCAGCATAAAGAGGACACCGCCGCCGGCAAGCGCCATATACTGTACACGGTGAAACCCGATGCGGTCGGTGAGCCGGCCACCCAGCCAGCCGCCACACACGGCCCCCAATCCAAAAATGCCGACTACCGCTCCCGCCTGACCAATGCTATAGCCCATCGCCGGCCGCGTGAGATAGATGGTCATGAAGGGGATCACCATCGTCCCGCTTCGGTTGATGAGCATTACTACGGACAACAGCCAGGTATTCCTGGAAAGACCGCTGTATGCATTTTGGTAAAGCGAGAGCGCGCGAGCAAACATATTGATTTTACAGTCCGCCGAATACTTTTTTCAACAGGTCATCAGCCTGTCCCGCAGGATTCGCACGGATATTCTTTTCCTCCGCGGCGACATAAAAGAAGACACCATAGAGCGCCTTATCCGTTGAGTAGGCGGGCAGATCGGGATTGATCTTTTTCTGGAACGGGATCTTGTTATAGGTGCCTACTACCGTTCTCCAGGACGAGGTGGCGCCCACTTTATCCAGTGACTGCTTGATCACGGGCAGAAAGGCCGCATAAAGCTGAGCGCTGGTCGATTTACGCAGATAGGCGGTAGCCGACGTATCGGATCCCCGAAGGATGTTGATGCCGTCGCTGACGCTCATATTCTTGATAGCGTTCAGAAAAATAGGGGCAGCGGATTTGGCGGCATCTTCGGCGGCACGGTTGATGTCCAGGATAGCCTTATCCACCTGCGGACCAAAACCGGCTTTACGTAAGGTTGATTCCATCTTGGCAGCCTCGGGGGGAAACAATATCTTGACCGCCGCATCTTTAAAGAAGCCGTCCACAGCGCTCAGCTTATCGGTACTTTTTTGGGTGCCTTTGTTCAGGGCGTCCTTGAGACCGGCGACGATATCGTCGGAGCTGAGGCCTTTCCCCAGCAGCCCCTGGGCCTGAGTGAACGTAACGGAGAACAACGCGAATACTGCGACAGTGATGAGTTTTTTGATCATTGGATATTTGTATTTAGCAGCTTTAAAAGTAAGCAATAAACCCTATTTTTGCGACTTATTCAAGAATTAAATATATATGAAGATCCTTCTCGCCACTATTCTTTCCGCGGCCATTGCGCTGCCTTCGTTTGCGCAGACTAAGCATACTGCCGCGGCGCATACTACCGCCGCTCATAAATCATCCGCAGCCACGTCTGTAGTTCTCAAAACCACGCAGGACTCGCTAAGCTATGCGATCGGTCTCAGCCTTGCGAATTTCTACAAACAGCAGAACATCACCAACGTCAACACGGCCCTGGTCATGCGCGCCATCGCCGACGTCAACAAAGGGGGCAAACTCCCCATGGACGAACAACAGGCGAATGCGTGTATCGTCAATTATATGCAAAAGGAAAAAGCGGAGAAGGCCTCCGTCGCCAAAAAACAGGGACAGGAATTTCTCGCTGCCAATAAGACCAAACCCGGCGTCGTCACCACTCCCAGCGGTCTGCAATACCTCGTGCTGAAAGCAGGCACCGGCCCCAAGCCCGCCCTTACGGATAGGGTCCGTGTACACTATCACGGAACGCTCATCGACGGCCGGGTCTTCGACAGCAGCGTAGAAAGACGTCAACCCATCGAGCTCGCCGTCAATGGCGTCATCCCCGGCTGGACGGAAGCGCTGCAGATGATGCCGGTAGGCAGCAAATGGAGGCTCTTCATCCCCTCCAACCTGGCCTATGGTGATCAGCAGGCCGGTCCGATGATCGCGCCGGGCTCTACGCTGATCTTCGAGGTCGAGCTGCTCGATATCGTCACGCCGAAGACTGCCGAAACGCCGGCCGCTGCCGACACCACGAAAAAGCCGCAATAAAGCGAACTCATTTCATGATCCTCCGGGCCCGGAACAAGTTATCCGTCGCCTGGAGGATCTTTAGTTTTAACTTGGGATTATAATCCGGATGCCGTGCTAAAAAATCCGTAACGATCTTCGCAGCACTCGCGGTTTGATAGTAGCCAAAACCAGCCCCCAGCCAGCCCTGCGGAAAAAACACATCCCCCGTGCGCTGAATGTCCTCCAGCCAGTCCAGCGTCGCCGGAAGGTATTTCTCCGAATATGCGACACGTAGCGGGTGATGCAGGTACGACAATGCCGTGAGCACCCAGGCCTCCTTTCGGCGGGCTACCGGGTCCCGCAGCGAAGCAAAGAAACGATCCCGTTCGGCGGTGTCCGCGCTCAGGGCAGCCTGCAGGTATTGCCATCGCGCTTTACGATCGCTGTTCTGTATCCGCTCGCCCTGCTCCTCCAGGACATCCCTGTACCCCGGATAGACCCTGAGCGCCAGCGAAGCGGCCAAACCTGTATAATCGTCTTCCGACAATTTCACGCCGGCAGGCGGCCGTTGCTCCTTCCATATGGTAAACAGCCGGTCTTCCCCTTCTTTGCTAAGCACGATATTGCTGTAGGCGCGAAACAGTAATTTCTTTTCATTCCCCGCCGGCACCCGAAGCATTGTTTGCCACAGGTCGGCTTCCAGTCCCGGTGCGACCGCATTCCGTTCCGCCGGCGTCAGAAAACGCCAGAAGATTGAGCTCACCTGATCCAGCAGGAGATTCAGATCCAGCTCCTCGGGCTCACGGGTCAGCGCCAGCCGGTCGAAGGCCAGCAATTGCTCCGGCGTATTGGCCTTCCCATCCAGCATGTTCTCGTAAAGATTGATGTACATCGACGCACGCGTCACCGGCGTCAGCCGGACCGTACCGCTGTCCAGCATCCATTTCGTAAAATGGTCGGGCACCGAAAAAAGCCCATACCCATACCCGTTCGCATTCAAGATCACCTGCTCGGGACCGTCTTTGCGGCCCGGCGCAACAGAGTGTGCGACCCGGTTGTACATTTTGACGGTAAGCGTTTCCATCCAACCCGGGTAGACCAGCCCAACGGCAAAAGTCTGCGGCCACGTCTTTTTTGATCCGTCCTCTCCCCGCTGCCTGGTATCGATGCGGAAACGTGAATCGCCGCTCCTCCTCCAACTCCGGCAGGCTATAGAAGGTCTGCCGGTCCCATCGACCCAAACAGCATTCCATGCGGCGAGATCCGCCTTCGTATATTTTTGCAAGGCCTGCATGAGGTCGGGCCAGCCCGCATTGCCGTAGAGATGCGCGTGAAGATAGTCCCGAAGCCCGCTGCGGAACGCGGTTGCGCCGACCAGCAGCTCCAGCTGCCGCATCACGATGGGTGCCTTGTTATAGATGATATTGCCATAGAGCGAGCCGGCGTCTTGCAGATTGTCCAAGCGCTGACGTATAGCGTGCGTACCCGCGGTCCGGTCGACACTATAGGCTGCCGGATAATGGTCTACCAGGAATTTGAGATCATAGTTGCCATCGGGCAGCGTGATATTGCTGATCTTGTCCGCCATGAAATTGGCAAAGACCTCCTTCATCCAGACATCGTTGAACCAGGTCATCGTCACCAGGTCGCCGAACCACATATGCGCCGTCTCATGCGACAACAAATTGCTCCGGCTGATAAATTGCTCCCGGGTGGCGCCAGAATCCAGGAAGAGCGAGCTCGCCTTGAACAGGATCGCGCCCACATGCTCCATACCCCCGAATTGAAAATCGGGAACGGCGACGATATCCAGCTTCTGGAACGGATAGGCGATGCCGGTATACTCCTGCATGAAATGCAGCGCTTGTCCTTCGATGCGGAAAATGGAATCGAGGCTCAATCGAAGCCTGGTGCTGTCGGTCTCGCGATACAGGAGCCGCATGGGCCGGCCGTCGACCGTTCGCGTAGTGGACGACCATCTTCCCGCGACGAACGAGAACAGATACGTAGGGATCTTGTCGGAGGGGCCAAACCGGTACCGGCAGCTATCCCCCATCGCCGTCGAATCCTGCAACGGGGCATTGCCCATCACCGTCCAGCCTGCGGGCGCGGTGAGCGTCAACGTGAAGACAGCCTTCAGATCGGGCTGATCAAAACACGGAAAAAGGGTGCGCGCCCTGTCGGGTACCAGGAGCGTATAAAGAAAGTCACTATTACGATTAAGCGCTGGATTACCCGCGATGAAACCCAGCTCTACCGTGTCGGTGCCGCTATGCAAAAGCTCCGCGGGCAGCGCAAGATGTTCATTCGTGATCACCGGCTGCACCGTCTTGCCGTTGATCCGCGCCCAGCGCAGGGCTTCAGGAGATGCCTTGAAATCCAGCATCAACGGCTCGCCGGCACCCGTCGCGAGACGGAATAGCAGCCGTTCTTCGCCTTGAACCGGCGTTTCTTTCGCTGCGGGGAGATGGAAGGCCAGCTCGTAATGGATGTCTGCAAGGATCGTGCTCCGGTAGCGCGCCAGGACATAGGGCACGCCCGGTGCCGTCTGGTCGCCTTTGGCGACGGGGCCGGTCTGCCCCAAAACAATACGTATGCCGCTACAAAAAAGCAGCAGACTAATCCTTTTTATCATCGTTCTTTTTATGTAGCTGTTCCAGCAGCTGCAGCCCCAGCAACCCGTTGATCGGGCCACCATTCCCATCGCTGCCGCCGATGAGGATATCGGGCATGATCCTGATCTGCTGCTGTCCTATGGCCTCCATGACTTTCAGCTGCGTGAAATTGGCGCCGCCCATGGCCTCTACGGCTAGTTTATAGGATTCGGCGGACGACTTGCCGATGGCAAGTGTCTTCTCGGCTTCCGCATTCGCCTGTAACCGCACGCTGTTGGCGTCGCCAGTGGCTTTCTTGACGCTGGCATCGGCGATGCGTTCGGCGATCAGCACCCCCTGATCGGCTTTCACGATATCCTTCTGTATCTCGGCGATCGCCGTTTCCTTCTCGAGGCTCTGCCGCGTCTCCTGCGCCTTCATCTGCGTTTCATAGGTGACTTTTTGCTCTTCGGCGATCTTCCGGTCCGTCAATGTCTTCATCAGGCTCTCCGGCGGGACGATATCCCCTATGAGGGTGTCCACGCCGATCACATTGTACTGCTCCAGCACCTTGCCGATATGCGAGCGCGCCGCCTCCTGCCGTTCTTTACGCGTACCCAGGAACGCGATCACATCGCTGTCCTGTGCGGAGTTACGGAAATAGTTGCCGATGGTAGGTTCCAGCACCTGGCTCACCAGGTTGACCATATTGCCGAAACGGGCGATGACCTTTGGGGCTTCGGTCATGGGGATATGAATGATCTGCGCCACGTCCAGGTTAAAGGGAAAACCGTCCTTGCTGCGGACAGTGATGGTGGAAAGATTCTTGTCGAGCTGATGGGCCTCGCTGCGGGCATTGGCCCAGTTGAGCACCAGGTTGGTCGTCGGCACGAACTCCACCTTGAGGATATACGGATTGATGGGATATTTTCCCGGCCCCAGCGGCTCGGCCCAGACCCCTTTGTTGCCGCGGGCGACAATATTGCCATGTTTGAATTCCGCGCCGCTGAGATCGGGGCCGTCATTGCCCACGAACGAGATCACCACGCCGACATAGCCTATGGGGATCTCCGTCATCTTCACCGACTCCACTTTCACGAACCAGGGATTAAGGAAATACGCACCGGAGAGGATCACCTGCTCCTGCAGCCCTTTGTAACCGCCGTTGTTCAGGAAGTAGTCGGCGTCCTGGAATTTATTGTGTTCGCCGATGACCTTACCGGCGATCTGTCCTTCGTCCAGCGGCTTGCCTTCCAGGGTCGTGACGATGCCTACCGTATTGTCCGGGATGCTGATCATATCGGTGATCTCGATCTCGAAAAGGAACGTGTTGATGCGATACGAACCCGGGGTCATGATCGCCGTCTGACGGCCCTTGCGGCCACCATTCGTTAGAAAAGCTTCGGCATCCTGGAACGAGTCACAGGCTACCTTGCCCGCCAGGATCGCGCCCGTTTCAAGCTCGGCGCCGTCACGCGCGAGCACCAACCCGATCTTCCCCGTGGGGATCACGGTAAACGGCTGGAACGTGATATCATATTGCCAGAACCATTTGCGGAAATAGACGCCCGGGGCCAGCGTCTGCGCCTGGAAACCCGCTTCCCCGTTAGTGGCGATGATGCGCCCCTGCGGAAGGGCCTGCTTGCCGGCGAGCCTGAACTTTTTGGTGACCAGCCCGATCTTGTCTTCGGGGACGATCACCAGCCCGAAAAAGACGCGCAGAACCACGCGGTATAGCAAGATGAGTAACAAAGGGATACCGATCAATAGGGCCCATTTGAGCCACAGTATATTCTCCATCGTATACAGGTTTAGGTGCGGGAATCGGGCATCAGGCCAAAATAGCCCGATTCCCGCACGTGGCTAATGTCTGACCTTCGGTCGAACCGCTTCCAGCGGTTTCCGTCGAGCCGCTTCCTGCGTCTCAGGGATGAATATACAAAGATTTGTCTTTCGGATACCGGATGCTATAGCTAAGCCTGATTTTGCGGGTTTCTCCCGCCGCCATGTCCAGCTTCCAGGTGAGAATGCCCGTCTCTTTGTCGACGGCGGCCCCGCTGCTTTCCAGCAATTCCTCTTCGATGTCCTTATTGGAGGAGATGGGATACTGATCTTTTAGCAATAGCTGTATTTTCTCCTGCTTGTTGTTACGGACGGTGATCTCATAGGTAAAGATCTCCTTTTTGCTGGAGCCCAGGAATTTCACGCTGCTGAATTCCGCCACCTTGTCGCGGCGCACCACGATCCGCTTGTCAACCCCCAGCGTAAGGTTCAGCGTATCCTGGGTGGAATTGGGATCGAGCTTCGAGCGCCCGATCAACGTCCCTTCTACGATCAGGTTGGCCTCACCGGGCAACAGGTTTAGCTTCTCCCAATCGAGTACCTGTCCGAGCAGATAGACGCCTTTGTCCAGCCCCGGTGCGGCAAAATAGGCATAGGTACACGGCAGCTTGTATTCCTTCAGCACCACGCCCTGCTGTTTGCCGTTCGTCGGCACGTCGTACGGCAGATCGATATCGAAGACCACGTCCACCGTCTTATCGCTCACCGTGACATAGTCGCCCAACTCGTCTTTAAGCGTAGCGACATAGACCCCCGGGCCGCCACGGGCGCCATACGCCGAAATAGCCTCGTCGCCTTTGAGATGATCGACGTGCTTAAAGGCACGCGGGTCGATCTTCCTATATTCCCCGGCACCGATCTCCCGCCCGTTCACGATATATAACGGTTCCGTGTATTCGGGAGCGCCGTTGCCGCCCGGGGCCCCATAACCCACGACCACGACATCGTTCAACGCCTGGCCGGGCTTGACATCCACACCCGCGACGCTGCCATTCAGCTCGTACTTCCTATCGGCCATCGGCTCGCGTGGCCCCAACGCATCCGCCACAGGGTCATCAAACCGCAGGAACCGCGTTCTGAGCGTCGGGGCGTTGTTATTCCGCGCCGGAGTGGACGTAGAAAGATGGAGCTTCACCTGTTTCCAGTCGATGCCGGAGGTCTGTACCAGCTGCGCCTTGTACAAGAGTTCCAGCGGTTCTCTGGTGCTGCCGACACGCAGATCATACGATGGGTCCCAATGTGCAGCAGTCGTCACGTAGGAGATAGTGAGATCGCAAGGCCCGGCCAGCGGGCTCAGCAATTGAAGGGTAAGAAAGCCGGCGATCTTCGCATTCTTTTGCTCCTCCTCTTTGATCTGGTCTTCCACCCGGGCCAGCTGTTCTTTCAACTGCGTGCTGCGGTCCTGATAGCTGTTGAGTTCCGTGCGCAGATCCAGCACCTTTTGCCGGTAATAGTCCAGCATCCTGTTAAGATCGGCAACGGTCACACCGGCAGTTGAGCCGCCAATGCTTTTATTGGCATTCAGCAGATCCAACTGCTCGTTGTCGGCGCTGGTGAGCGCTTCCAGCCGGCCAATCGCTGCTTTGATCACAGCGACGGAATCCTGTAGTTTTTTGACAACAGGATGGGGTGTCTCCTGTTTTAAATAATCGGAGGAAAAGGCCGCGGACATGATCGTGACATTGCCGGAACAGCTGATCCGGATACTGTTGGGATCGATATAATTGCTGATGTGGTCGATGATCAGCTCGTTGTTGCCCTGATCGAGCTGAGCCGTGGCGGTGTGTACCATCTCGGCCCCGGTGCGGTAAACGGTTACAGATCGCAGCGTGGCCGAAACGGTGACGGGGCTACCGCCGCCGCCGGCCGCCGGGCGCGGGTCGGCTTTTACAGCATGCAGGCAAAGGGCAAGCCCCAGGGAGAGGCCCACCGCGGATAAATGTGGCATATGTGGCATTTTTAAATGATCAATGCCTACAAGATGCCGACACGCGGGAAATTACATAATCAGGACCTTATTTGTACAGCTGTTCGTAGTATTCGTGTGCCATCCGGCCCGCGTCGAACTGGTACCGCACATCGCGCATCCCGTTCTTGGCGATCTGCCGCCAGGTGTCGTGATTTTCGTAATACACCGGTAGTATCTCCCTTTCCAGGATCTCATAGAGCTTGTTCAGATCGTAATCGTCGACCTCCTCTACATGCATATTAGCATAATCCGCCTTGGGCACCACAAAGCCGTTGTTGCCATGGTTTACGAACTCGGGAATCCACCCGTCATCGGTAGAAAAATTCACGGCGCCATTCATGGCGGCCGTCATACCGCTGGTTCCCGACGCCTCCCTTGGGACACGCGGATTGTTCAGCCAGCAGTCCGCACTTTGTTTCAGGCGTTTGGACAGACCCATCTCATAGCCGGTGACCACCGCTACGTTCTTATAGTTCTTGCTGAGATGAACAAGATAATTGAACTCGTTGATCGCCGGGTAATCCATGGGGTAAGGCTTGCCCCCCCAGATGATCTGCACGGGATACTTCGTTCCGTTCACCAGCCGGTTGAACCGGTCCATATCCCGGGTCAGCAGGCCCGCACGCTTATAGCCCGCAAACCGCCGGGCCCAAACGATCGTAAAGACATTGGAGTCGAACAATTTTCCCGTTTGATCCGCCACGATCTCGAAAGCGCGTTTCTTCATATAACGTTTGCGGTCGTCCCACCAGTAGTCGTTGCCCTCTTCCATCTTCCGGTACAGTTCCTTGTCGGCCCAATAGCGCCAGTTCTGGGCATTGGTGATGGCGATGATAGGGCAGATATCCTTGTACTTGCTCCACATCGCGCGCGAGACCTGGCCATGCAGCTGCGATACGCCGTTCGCCAGATGCGCAAAGCGCAACGCCACCAGCGAATGGTTGAAGGCATCGTCCTCGAGCCCCGTGAGCCGCTTGACCTCCTCGATCGACAGGCCGTAGAAATAGCTCATCTTGTGACAGAGATAGATATCGTGTTTCTCGTTCCCGGCTTCCTCCGGCGTATGCGTCGTAAAGACCAGCCGTTTCCGGACCTCTTCGATCCGCTTGTCGTATTTGTGATAGAGATAAAAAGCGGCGCTGATCGCATGGGCTTCGTTGAGATGGTACAGGTCGGGATTGAAACCCAGCTCGTCCACCAGCTTGGCCCCGCCGATACCCAGCAGAATGAATTGCGCCACCTTGGTTGCGACATTGGCGTCGTACAGGCGGTGCGTGATGGTCTGCGATACATAATCGTTCTCGGGGACATCGGTGCTCAACAGGAAGAGCGGTGCGCTTTTGAACGTCTCGGGATTCAGGTAAAAGACCTTCACCCACACAGGATGGTCGTGAATAGGTACCTGGAAACGGATACCCGTGTCCTCCAGGAAGCTATATTGTTTCTCCATCCAGGTTACCGCCAGGGTCTGATCCTGGTTGCGGGCCTGGTCGTAATAGCCATATTTCCACAAAATACCGATATTGATCATATTCTGCCGCAGCTCATAGGCGCTGCGCAGATGCGAGCCGGCAAGAAAACCCAGGCCTCCGCTATAGATCTTCAGGGGCTGATGCACGGCGAATTCCATCGAGAAATAGGCCACTTTCTTCGAATACTGCTCGTCTACAGCGTAAGGCACTACATAATTTTTAAAACTCATACTCTAATCAGATTATATTCTTTTTTTATACCATTTAAAGAGTCCCAATATAACGGATATTATTCATTTCAATTGTCTTAGGTCTTTCCCGAAAGGTGCCCCGGCTTTTGCCCGTCGCTCCTGCCTTTGGTCGTCTTCCGCCGCTCATAGTATCCTTCGAAGAAACATTTGATGTCGCGGTGGACGCCGCAACCGCCTGTCTCTTTGATGGACACCCCCTCCGAACCAAACGAGAATTCAAGCGCACAGGGGTCGGAATAAGACCGGTACCGCGCGACGCCGGCAGACACGAACTTCGCCTCGCCCTTCAGCTCGCCATTGCACGTCCCCTCCTCTTTTTCAAAATGGATAAAGAACAGGAAACGGGAACCGTCCCTGCCGTCCCGGATAGCAACCAGGTTGCGTTTATCCACCGCTGGGTTCCCGGAAGATTGGTAATAGTCGCCGGAGTATTTGTGTTTTCGCGGGAGGGTATCGATGGGATTGTAGACGGGCGGGATCTTGTTCTTTGCCTCGTTCGACTCCGTAAGGATCAGGAGCAGGCCGGTATCTTCATTGTACACATAAGCATCTTTGTGATAGACAATGATGCCTTCGGCCGTTCTCCGCTGATGCAGCAGCGTGAGCACATACTTGTTGTCCATCTCCGCACGGCCGGTAACCCCGGCCCTGACATCGGACTCGTCAGCATACAGCACCGGCCGCGCCGCGCCAAACCGGTCCTTTTTATCGAAGCAGAGGATATACAACGCCCGCCGGTCCCTGGCTACCGCTTTCACAAAAAGATAGCTCTCCGCATCCGGCACCCTGATCTTCCCCATGGCATACAAATGGGGATGGGTCGTATGCCCGAAAAGATGCAGCAAAATGGAATCCGGGATCAGCCGGGTAAAAAGGCTGTAGTTGATCACATCCGCCTCCGGCTCCTTGCGCCGCAGGATCGTATCCCCCACCGCATACGGCAGCTTCAACGGGGGAAAGAAGGCCAGGAAATCGGCGATGTTCACCTTGTCGTCATTTGCGGCGAGCGATATTTTCTTGTTCTTGCAGGAGCATAGGGCTCCTGCCAGCAGGGCAGACAATACGACCAGCAACAGGCATTTCTTCATACAAGGTCTCGATTACGATTACATTGCTAAAATAAAACAAAAAAAGAACCGCCAGGTATTAAATTTTATTTTTAGATTTGTCTAAAATTTATTTTAGTGGCCCCAAACGTCAAGTATTCCGCCAGCAAGGAGAATCACCTCAAAGCGATCTTCCATCTCCAGCAGGAGCAGGGCATCGTCACGACGAACGCGCTGGCGGCGGCCCTTCAGACCCGGCCCGCATCGGTGACCGATATGCTCAAAAAGCTCAAGGACCAAAAGCTGCTGATCTACGAGCGGTACAAGGGGTTCAAGTTGAACAACGAAGGCCGCAAGGCCGCCTTGCAGGTCATCCGCAAGCACCGGCTCTGGGAATACTTCCTGGTGAAGAAACTGCAGTTCGGTTGGGACGAGGTCCACGAGATCGCCGAAGAGCTCGAACACATCGCCAGCAAAAAGCTCATCGACCGTTTGGACGCCTTCCTCGGCTTTCCCGAAGCAGACCCTCACGGCGATCCGATCCCCGACAGCCAGGGCCGCCTGCAAATGCGCCGCCAGATCAACCTTGCACAGCTCCCGCTGAACAAAGTCGCACAGGTCTCCGGCATCGCCAGCCAGACTTCGGAAATGCTCGAGCTGCTGCAATACAATCATATCCGCCTGGGCACCCGGCTGGAGATAAAAAAGAAATTTCCTTTTGACGACTCCCTGGAGGTGAAAGTGCGTAACCGCCCGCCGGTGACGCTCAGCGCCCGGGTAGCAAAAAATGTATTGGTGAACGATGATGAACCTATCACAGAAAGACGTTAGCCTCAGCGAGGTACATGGCAGCATCGACACCACCCGCAAACGGTCGTGGTGGCGACAACTCTTTGTTTTTTTTGGTCCCGCCTATCTCGTGAGCGTCGGCTATATGGACCCGGGTAATTGGGCGACAGATCTCGCCGGCGGCAGCCGTTTCGGCTACTCGCTCCTTTGGGTGCTGCTGATGAGCAACGCCATCGCCATCCTCCTGCAAAATCTCTCCGCCCGGCTGGGCATCGTTCGCGGCCGCGATCTGGCCCAGGCTAATCGCGAGGTCTATCCGGCCTACATCAACATCCCCCTTTATGTCTTAGCCGAGATCGCCATCGCCGCCTGTGACCTGGCCGAAGTACTAGGCATGGCGATCGGTCTCGAGCTGCTCACGGGTTTACCACTTATCTACGGTGTTTGTTTCAGCGTCCTCGACACCTTCCTCCTGCTCTTCCTGCAGCGCCTGGGCATGCGTCGCATGGAAGCCTTTATCATCGGCCTTATAGCCGTTGTGGGGGGCTCCTTCCTGGTGGAGATCCTGCTCGCGAGACCTAACGTCCATGATATCGCCTCCGGCTTCATACCCGTACTCCATGGCAAAGAAGCGCTCTACATCGCCATCGGCATCATCGGTGCCACCGTGATGCCGCATAACCTCTATCTGCATTCGGCCCTCGTACAAACGCGCAAGATCAAACCCGGTGCCGACAATATCCGCAAAGCGCTCAAGATAAATTTCCTCGACAGCGCCGTAGCCCTCAACCTGGCCTTCCTGGTGAATGCCGCTATCCTCATCCTCGCTGCCACGGCATTCTATAAAACGGGTAATACGAACGTCGGCTCGATCAAAGACGCCTATCGGCTCCTGCCCATGCTGGGCACCCAGCTGGCCCCAAAATTATTCGCCATCGCCCTGATCGCCTCGGGCCAAAGCTCTACCCTCACGGGCACCCTCGCCGGTCAGATCGTGATGGAAGGCTATCTGCAGCTGCGCATCAACCCCCTGGTACGCCGCCTGATCACCCGGCTGCTGGCCATTGTTCCCGCTGTAGCCGTGATCGCGTTCTTCGGTGAAGCACAAGTGGACAACCTCCTCGTGCTGAGCCAGGTCGTCCTCAGCGTGCAGCTGGGCTTCGCCGTCATCCCGCTGATCCATTTCGTGAGCGACAGGACCACCATGGGCGAATTCCGCATCAAACCCCTGATCAAAGTCCTCGCCTGGCTCTGCGCCGTCGTGCTGGTGTGGCTGAATACAAAGCTGGTAGTCGAAGAAGCCGCCCCCTTCTTGTCCGCTCCCGGCCATCTCCCGGGCAAGATGCTGATCGTCGTAGCCTCGCTGGGTGGCATCGCGCTGCTGGGGTATATCAGCCTCCATCCCTGGATCGAACGCACCCGCCGCCGGCTCACACCGGAGCTGCATCCCCAGCCCGATGATTACACGGACTGGACGCCGCCCACTTTCCACCATATCGCCATCGCCCTCGATTTCAGCGAACACGACGAGAAGCTGCTGGCCTATGCCGCGGGGCAGGGAGGAAAAGCCGCCCGCTATTTGCTGATCCACGTCGTCGAAAGCGTGTCGGCCCGGATGCTGGGAAGCCAAAGCGATGACTACGAAACCCGCAGGGACCAGGAACGGCTGGACCGCTATCGCGGACTCCTCGAAAGCCGGGGTCTGCAAAGCCAAACCGCCCTGGGCTTCCGCCACCGCAGCCGCGAGATCGCCCGGCTCGCCAAAGAACATGGCGCGGACATGCTCGTCATTGGCTCGCACGGCCACACCGGCTTAAAAGACTTCATCTTCGGCGAAACGGTGAATGCCGTCCGCCACGAATTGAAGATCCCCGTTCTGGTAGTGAATCTTTAGCGCGGCCCGATCCGAGGCCCGGCAAAGGGCGCCCCTACTTCCTCCCCGGCCGCACTAAATGTTTCAGCCGGCTAAATGTTTCAGGCTTAATGTTGAGATAAGAAGCTATATACTTCTGCGGCACGCGCTGCAACATCTGCGGATGCGTCCGCACATAATCCAGGAAACGCTCGCGCGTATTCTTGACCAGCTGATCATAATACCGGTTGTCCTTTTTCACGAACAGGTCGGAGATCAGCAGCCTTCCCAGGTGTTCCGCCTTGGGATACTGATCGTAAAGCTGCTGCAGACTATCATAGGAGATGGAAAAAAAGGTCGTAGGCTCGATGGTCTCGATCACGGCACTGCTGGGAATACGATAATGGAACGAGAGCTCGCTATGAATGATGTGGCCTTCCGAAGCCAGTTGCACCGTGATCTCTTTGTTCCGCACCGGCAGATATTTTCGCGCCAGCCCCCTCGCGATGACGTTCAGATAGCGCTCCACCGTGCCCGTACCGATCACCCGCACCTTCTTGTCGAACTCCCGGATCTCGATATACGACAGCAAAGCACCAAACTCCTGCCTGTTCAGCGGAACGAAACGGGATAAATAGTGATGCAATCGCTCCAGGGCTTCCTTATAGGCGGCAATGTCGTTCGTCATGACTTAGCGATTACCGACCGGAACGGGCCGTTTCTTTAGTAAATGTTTCAGCCGGCTGAAGGTTTCGGGCTTCATGTTCAAATAAGACGCCAAATATTTCTGCGGCACCCGTTGCACCAGCTCGGGATTCCGTTCTACGAACTGGAGGAATCGCTCCCGCGTGTCCAGCCGCATACAGGCATGTTCCCACTCTTCCTTTTCCAGCACAAAATGCGTGATGATCTCCCGGCCCAGGCGTTCGATCCGGGAATTCTGCCGGTACACCATTTCCAGATCATCGCGGGAGATCGATAAAAAAGTGGTAGGCTCCAGGGTCTCGATATAATAGTTGGAAGGAGCGCCGGATAAAAAGGAGGAGGAAGAGCTGATCAGCTCCTTTTCTTTCGCGAGGTTCAGGATCACCTCGCTCCGGCCTTTATAAAAATACATCCGCGCCAGTCCCCGGATGATAAAGTTCATGTACTGCTCGACCTCTCCGGGCCGTAACAACATTTCCCGCTTGTCAAAAGAGCGCACAGTGACCTTCTCCGCCAGCAGCGAAAAGTCTTCAGGGTTCAACGCCACATATCCCGACACAAATTGCCGCAAAAGATCCAGCATGGGCCTCAGTTAATAGTAGCCGCCACCG
>DASYZH010000055.1:0-14644 GCA_035946435.1 Puia sp.
TTCAGCAAAACGGACTACGGCGAAGACCCCATCCGGAATACCATGTACGGCGCGGACGTCAACTATAGATCGCAGCTGCCGGGTCTCACCATGGCCCTCAACCATCTCTATACCACCAAGGAGATGAGCACCATCAACGCCTACGGGGAGGGCGCCATCCTTCGCCCCGGACACCCACCGCAGATCGGCAAAGGAAGCGCCGGAGCCGTATACATCGACGATTTCGAAGGCTCCACCAGCGCCATAGACCTGCGTTTCCCGCTTACCAGCTGGCAGATCTCATCTGCGCCGGCCGGGGTAGGGGGGACCTATCCGCCGCTTTTCCCCGAAGCCTCACTCAACGATTCGCTCGCCTATGGCTATAACCGCGCCAAACTGGCTTTCTATAATATCGAACCTACCCTGCAGGATCCCAGCAATCCGGATAACCCGGTCAAAGGGCAGAACATCCTGGGAGACCCGCGCGTCGCCCCCATCCAGGTGCAACAGCTCTTCCCGGAACAAACCGTGCAAACGGGCCAGGCGCAGCTCGTAACCTTCGATATGGCCTATTATCCCACCGATAAGGGCCCTTATAACTTCGACGCCCGGCCAAATAGCATCAACGCTCAGGGCAAGCTGCTCAACCCCACGACACGCTGGGGCGGTATCATGCGCGCCCTGGACCAAACCGATTTTGAAACGGCCAATATCGAAGTGCTCCAGTTCTGGGTGCTGAGCCCCTTCGCCAGGACTTCCTCCGGCGTGGGAAATACCACCGGCGGTGAGCTGTTCATCGACCTGGGCAGCATCTCCGAAGACATCCTCAAGGACGGAAAAAAAGAATTCGAGAACGGGCTCAACACGCCCAATATCCAGGCCGATATCGACAGCACCTCCGTGTGGGGCAGGGTGCCGGCCAACCCCATCCAGATCACCACGGCCTTCAGTAACAATGCCTCGGACCGGCCTTTCCAGGACGTTGGTCTCGATGGGATGACGGATGCCTCCGAGCAGAACCATTTCGCCGCCTATCTCAATACCCTGCAAGCGGAATTCGGTAATATTTCCCCGGCCTGGAAAAATGCCAACGCCGACCCCTCCAATGACAACTTCGTCAACTACCGCGACCCCAGCTACGACCAGCAAAACGCGAATATCCTTCAGCGGTATAAGAACGTCAATAACCCGCAAGGCAACTCACCGATCGCCACCGCGGGTCAGACGACCATCACCGCCTATACGTTGTACCCCGACCAGGAAGACCTGAACAAGGACAACACCATGAACACCCTGGAACAATATTTCGAATACAAGGTGAATATGTTCCCGGACAGCCTCGGCACCAGCATGGGGAATAATTTTATCACCGACTCCATGGTCGTCCCGGCCACCGGCGGCGGCGTTCAGCAGACCTGGTACCAGATGACCATTCCGCTTTCGGAATATTATCAGAACGTAAACAACACCCCCGACTTCCGGTCCATCCAGTTCATCCGGATGTACCTTACCGGCTGGTCCGACTCCGTAGTCCTCCGTTTCGCGCAATTGCAGCTCGTGCGGAACTCCTGGCGTAGCTTCAGCTATGTCATCGATACCACGGGGAACATGACCCTGCTGCCCACCAGCAACACCAGCTTCAATGTCACGGCCGTCAACATCGAGCAAAACAGCTCGCGGCAGCCCATCAACTATGTTTCACCACCCGGCGTACTCCGGCAGCAGGAACTCAGCAGCAACGACGTCAACCTCCTGCTCAACGAGCAGGCCATGAGCCTCCAGATCTGTAACCTGGTCCAGGGCGATGTGCGCGGCGTTTATAAAACCACCAACCTCGACCTCCGGCGGTACGGTACCCTCGACATGTTCGTACACGGCGAGGCGGTGGTCCAGGGCCAGGTGAACAACAACGACCTTTCCTACGTCGTCCGCCTCGGGAGTGACTTCGTTGCCAACTATTATGAAATTCGTGTGCCTATACAGATCACCCAGTGGGGCGCTACTACGGCGGATCAGATCTGGCCGGATTCGAATAACCTCAATCTCGCCCTCAGCCGGCTCATCCAGCTAAAGGTGGATCGAAACAACCATGGCTCCAATACCAACTACTATAAAGAGGTCGACCCCAACGGCCGGACCTATGCGATCCTGGGTAATCCTAACCTGGGCGCGATCCAGGCCTTCTTCCTCGGGGTACAGAATGTCAACCTCACGAGCGCCTGTACCGAAGTATGGTTCAACGAGCTCCGGCTCACCAACATCAGCGAGAAGGGGGGCTGGGCTGCCGTCGGCAAGGTGGACATGAAGCTCGCCGACCTGGGTACACTCACGGTGGCGGGTAGTAACAAATCGGTAGGGTGGGGAACCATCGATCAAAGTACCAACGAGCGATCGTTGGAAAACGATGCAGAGGTGGATGCAGCCATGAACATCGATGCGGGCAAGCTGATGCCTAAAAAGGCCGCATTGTCCGTTCCCATTTACGCTGGCATCACCCGGACAGTAGCTACACCGGAATACGATCCCTTCGATCTCGACATCAAGCTGGCGGATAAAATAAAAGCCGCACCCGCCAGCGAAAAAGACTCCATTAGAAAGCAGGCGGTCGACGCCACCACCGTGGAAACCCTCAACTTTACCAATGTCCATAAAAACAACCCCACCAATAAAAAACTAAAACCGTGGAGCGTCGAGAATATCAACCTCAGCTATTCCTATAGTCGGAGCGAACACCATAGTCCGCTGGCGACGGAAGACGAGCTCGTGGTAAACAAGGCGATCATAGCCTATAACTATACCCATACGTCCAAATTCATCGAACCGTTTAAAAAGAAGATCAAATCCAGATCTCCATGGCTGGGCCTCATCAGGGATTTCAACTTCAACCCCGTACCCAATGTACTCGGCTTCCAGGCGAATATCACCCGGCAATTCGGCGCCTACCGGTCCCGCAACATCGGCGGCCCGGATATCCTGCCCGAGACATTCAATAAATTCTTCACCTTCAACCGCCTCTACACGCTGCGCTGGGAATTCACCCGCTCGCTGACCCTGGATTTCACGGCAACGAATAACGCCTGGATCGACGAAGACACCGGCCGGCTCAACAAGGCGGAACGCAGGCAGATGTGGGACCATTTCTGGAAAGGTGGCAGGAACGTACTGTATACGCAAAACACCAACATCACCTATACCCTGCCCACAGCCAAGGTTCCGGCGCTCGACTGGACCTCGGTCAAAGCAGGCTATTCCGCGTCCTATACCTGGACGGGCTACTCGCAGGTGGCTCCGACACTGGGTAGTACATTGGCCAACACCCAACAACGCACCATACTCGCCGATCTGGACTTCACCCGGCTGTATTCGAAATGGAGGCTGCTGCGGGGACTCGACGCACCGCCACCAAGGATGATCATGGTGAATGGCCGAAGTGTGCCCGATACGGCACACCGGAGAGGCGCCGCGCCATCGCAGGCCACCGCGCTAAACGGGTTCCCAAAAGCGCTCGCGAAGATCCTCACGTCGCTCAAGCATATCACGTTCAACTATACCGACAACAGCGGCTCGACCATCTACGGTTATTTGGACAGCACCCGCGCCCTCGGGATGGACTGGCGTACCATGCAGCCCGGCTGGAAATATGTGTTCGGCGAACGCCCGGATACCAATTTCATCAACAGGCTCGGTCAAAAGCACCTGATCTCACAGGATAGCACGCTCAACAACCAGAACATGATCAGCTATACGCAGAAGATCTCGGCAACGGCTGTCCTCGAACCGGTGCGCGATCTGCATATCGCCCTCAATCTCGACAAGACCTTCGGCCAAACCTATACCGAACTGTACAAGGATACCGTCGGCGGCATCGGCTACGAACGCCTCAACCCTTACCTGGCGGGAACCTTTAGCGTCAGCTATCTTTCCTACAAGACCTTGTTTGTACATTACGCGCCGGACCAGATCAACAGAACATTTCAGCAATTCGAAGCTTTCCGGTCGATCATCTCCGAAAGGCTCGGTGTCATCAACCCCTATACGGGCGGTCTGAACGCCAATGGCTATGCCGTCGGCTATGGCCGGTATGCCCAGGACGTACTGATCCCTGCCTTCATCGCAGCATACACCGGTAAGAACCCCAATACCGTCGCCCTGATCAACGAAAGGGGTGGCAATGTCACCACGAACCCCTTCTCGGGGTATCTTCCCAAGCCCAACTGGCACATTACCTATAACGGTCTTAGCCGCATACCCTGGTTCAGCAGGATCTTCACGAGCTTCAATATCAGCAACTCCTACACGAGCACGCTGAGCATGAACAGCTTTAGTTCCAATCTCAATTATTCCGACCCCTCCCGCTACGGTCAACCCGGCTTTATCGATACGCTCACCGGCAACTACGTCCCCTATTTCATGGTACCCAATATCACGATCACGGAACAGTTTGCACCCCTGCTCGATCTCGACATGCAGTTCGTGAACATGATGCAGGCCAAGGTAGGATATAGCCGCAGCCGCCAGCTGAGCCTCAGCCTCGTCGACTACCAGCTCAGCGAGACCCATTCCACGGATTTCGCCATCGGCCTCGGCTATCGTAAAAAGAATGTCGGCCTGCCGTTCGGCTGGCATGTGCCGGGGAATGGCAAGACCCCGCCCAACGGGCCGCCGGGAAGCATCAACGCCCAAAAGGGTTCCAACGACCTCACCCTACGGCTCGACATCGACATCCGCGATGATGCCATGTCCAGCAGCTACCTGGATCAGGGCGCCGCATTGCCCACGGGCGGCCAAAAAGTGATCCGCATCGATCCTTCCATCGACTACGTGCTCAATAACCGCATCCAGCTGAAATTGTATTTCGATCAACAGCGCACCACGCCCAAGATCTCGACGACCCCCCCCATCGTTACGACTAAAGGGGGCATCCAGATCCGCATCGCACTCGCGCCCTAAGCGAATGCCGCCGGAGGCGGCTATTTCCTATAGATATATATCCCATCCGCCTGCGCAAGGGGCGTCATCACGATGTCATTCAGACACACGTGCGGCGGAAGCGATGCCGAGTAGTAGATCGTGTCCGCGACATCTTCCGCGCTCAGCGGTGTAAAACCATCATAGATCTTCCGGGCCTGCGCCGCATCTCCTTTGAACCGCACATTCGAGAATTCGGTGTCCGCGGCTCCGGGATGAATAGCAGTAACTTTTATTCCATGACGTAAAAGATCGATCCGCATTCCATGCGAGATGGCATCTACCGCCGCTTTAGTACCACAATACACATTTCCCTTTTCATAAATGTCCTTCGCCGCCACACTGCCCAGATTAATGATATGCCCATGACCCGTGGCGACGAGCAGCGGAAGCACCGCCTTCGTCACATAGAGCAGCCCCTTGACATTCGTATCGATCATCGTCTCCCAGTCCTGCAGGTCCGCATCGTCGAAATAATCCCTGCCAAGCGCAAGCCCGGCATTGTTGATCAGGACATCGACCCTTCGCCAGGCCTCGGGTAAGCCGGCAATAGCGGCAAATACCGCTGCCTTGTCCTGCACATCGAAAACCAGCGGCAAGACCCGCACCTTGTCTTCCAGCTCCTGCTTCAGCTGCTCGAGCCGCTCCTTCCGGCGTCCCGTAATGATCAAGTGGTCGCCGCCTTCGGCGAATTTTCGGGCACAAGCCTCGCCAAAACCGGAAGTGGCCCCGGTAATTAAGATCGTCCTGTTCATGATAAAGAGATGAAGTTTACAAATTGTTGGATCATCATGCTGCCATCCGCGGCATCTTCCAGCATTCCCATATGCCCGGCATCCGCCAACAGCTGCACCTGCGCTACCCGCGGTAGATGGGCCTGCTTCAACGCCTGCTCGAGCGGAACCACCTGGTCCTGTTCCCCGATGATAAAGAGAATGGGCCGGGGAAAATTTTCCAGCACGTACAGTCGTTCGGGCCGTGCCATCATGGCCTGGAGATACGCCATCAGCGACGCGGCAGAAAAGGTCGAATATCGCCGGATCATCTCTTCGACCAGCCCGGGCCGCTTTTCCCTGGTCACCACAGCAAAGAGATTGGGCGCGGACTGCCGGATATAGGGAGCGGCACCATGCTGGCGGATGAATTCGATGCTCTTGCGTCTGCCGGCTTTTTTCTCCTCGCTGTCGGAATAAGCCGTCGAATGAAAAAAACCAAAGGCCCGCACCCTTTCCGGAAACTTTTCGGCGAACGCGAGTGTGATATAGCCTCCCATGCTGTGCCCGATGAGCACACATTGGTCGATCTCCAGCTTATCCAACAGTTCCTTCAGCACCGCCGCCAGGGATTCCATAGTGACCGCACCCGCCGCCTGATCCGGCTTCCCGCCAGCCAAAAGCGCCGAACGTCCGCTGCCCGGCAGATCCGGGACCAGCACCCGGCACATCGTGCTCAGCCGTTCCGCCACCTCGTCCCATACGGCCCCATCCTCGGCAAAACCATGTACCAGCATCACCGGAATTCCGACGCCAAGATCGTGGTAGAACAGATCTCTGCCGGCTATCCTTTCTATCTTATCCATGGCTCTTCTTTCTTTTGATGATCGTGATAAAATGCCAGCTCCAGAACAGGAGCGCCAACCCAAGCGCGATCTTCGAAATGCAATCCCCATACCGCGCATAAAAGGTCAGGTTCTTTTCTTGCGGCACGATGGCCCTGATCACCGCCTGTTTTGCCCAGGGCCGGGAGTCGATGATCCTCCCCGAAGGGGCGATAATAGCGCTCTCCCCCGTGTTGGCGCAGTGTACTACCCAGCGACGCGTTTCTATGGCCCGCAGCCTGGCATAGCTTACGTGCTGACGATAACCCGGCGTATTGCCCCACCAGCCGTCGTTGGTGATCACCGCTATCAGGTCGGCGCCATTGTGCGTAAACAACGCCATAAATTCGCCATAGATGCTTTCATAACACACTGCCGGCGCAATGATATAAGAATGATTCGTGGTTTGCAAAGGAGTCCTGTCCGGTTGACCCGTATAGCCGTCTTCCGTGCCGCCGAATTTTTCAAACAGTGGAACCATAAAACGCAAATAGGGCGGCAGTTCTTCCGCACCGGGGACCAGCCGGGACTTATGATAAAAAGCCTCGGGACCGGCGCTGTCCACGATCATGGCCGTATTATAGGACTCAACGAACTTGTCCGAATCCGGGATCTTCATCGCCGTGGGGGAATGTTTGTAGTCGAAAATGCGAAAGCTCTCGATCCCCGTAAGCAGATTAATGCGGGGATGGCGGTGCAAAAATGCCCATAACGGCCTGAGGAAATAATTTTCTTTCAGATGATCCTCTTCAAACCCATTTTCATTGTACAACGCCGTCTCCGGCCATACTACCAGCACCGTATTGCTGTCGATCGCCGAATCGCTCAGGTGGATCAGCCGCGCGAGCTGCGCGTCGAAGCTGCCCGTGGTGATCTTTGCATAGGGGTCGATATTCGGTTGGACGACTACGATGTTTCCCGCCAGCGCAGAGCGATCTTTGTCGATCTTATCGTTCTGCCGCGCAAAATTCTGCGTGCTCGCAAAAATGGGGAATATCACCAGCATAGCGATCCAGGCAGCGGACCATATCCCATATTCCTTATGCTGCACCGCCTTCCAGATCCACCGGAATACCAAAACGTTCACCACCAGGATCCACAAACCACCGCCGCTGGTGCCGGTAAAAGAATACCATTGCACCCATTTGGGCCTTGCGGCAAATACATTTCCCAGGGTCAGCCAGGGCCAGCTGAGCCCCCAGTTCTGCAGATGCAGATATTCAAAACTCAGCCAGAAAACGATCAGGGAACCATAGCCGACGATGTCGCCCATCCGCGGACGCAGATAATGAAATCCCAGCCAGGGAAGACACATCAATAAACTATTCGCTAAAAAAGCGCCGATCGAGCCGGGTCCGGAGGCGTTCCACACCCACCACGTAGCGGCGAAATTCCATATCAGCATGGAGAGATATACCCAGCCGAAGAACTTCTTCCGCCGGATGCCCTGGCGTTCCATCCACAACAAGGGTACAAAAGCGAAAAAGATCACAAACGTCAGCGGAGACACCGGCCATGCGGCATAAAGCAACACACCGGCCGATGCCGACAAAAGAAAACGAGATAAGTTTTTCAAGACCTGGCAGTGGGTTTACTGCCGGCTGTAGTTCGGAGCCTCCTTCGTGATCTCGATATCGTGTGCGTGGCTTTCCCTCATGCCGGCATTGGTGATTCGTATGAATTGTGACGACTGTTGTAAAGTCCGGATATCCTTTGCACCGCAATACCCCATCCCCGCCCGGAGACCACCGACATATTGCTGGACGACCTCGCTAAGGTTGCCTTTGAACGCTACCCGGCCTTCGATCCCTTCCGGAACCAATTTCTTGATATCGTCCTCGACGTCCTGGAAATACCGGTCGCTGCTGCCTTGTGTCATAGCACCAATGGAACCCATTCCGCGATATTGCTTGAATTTCCGGCCTTCATAGATAATCGTCTCACCCGGGCTTTCTTCAACACCCGCGAACACACTACCCATCATCACCACACCCGCTCCCGCAGCCAACGCCTTGACCATATCGCCGGTATACCGGATGCCGCCGTCGGCGATCACCGGGATATTCCTCGGAAGCAGCACGGAAGCCGCTTCCATCACCGCCGTGATCTGCGGAACCCCGGCACCGGCAACGATGCGCGTAGTGCAAATGGAACCCGGCCCGATCCCCACCTTCACCGCATCCGCGCCTGCATCCGCAAGAGCCTTGGCTCCGGCCGCCGTTCCGATGTTTCCCGCGATCACTTGCAGATTCTTGAAATTCTTCTTCAACGTCTTCAACGCATTGATCACCCCGATGTGATGCCCGTGCGCGCTGTCCAGCGTCACTACGTCTACCCCGATCTGCTGCAAGGCACTGGCTCGGTCCAGCAAGTCTTTGGTGATACCCAGTGCTGCACCTACGAGCAGCCGGCCATAGGAATCTTTGACGGCATTGGGGCAACTCGAAAGCTGCAGGATATCGCGGTAGGTGATCAACCCGATGAGCTTACCCTGCTTGTTGACCACCGGTAGCTTCTCGATCTTATATTTCTGCAGGATCTTCTCCGCTTTTTTCAGATCGGTGCCCTCCGGCGCAGTGACCAGCTTATCCTTGGTCGTCATGACTTCGCTGACCTTGCGGCGCTTGTTGTCTTCGAATCGCAGATCGCGGTTCGTGATGATGCCTACGAGCACCATATTGCTATCTGTCACCGGGATACCACCGATCTTATTCTCTTTCATCAGCCGCAGGGCATCGCCGATCGTAGCGTCCTCGTTGAGGGTAATGGGATCGATGATCAACCCGCTTTCGCTGCGTTTCACCTTTCGGACCTGCTCCACCTGTTTCTCGATGCTCATATTCTTATGGAGAATGCCGATACCGCCTTCCCGCGCCAGCGCTATGGCAAGCGTGGCTTCGGTGACGGTGTCCATAGCAGCCGATAACATGGGGATATTCAAGGTGATAGCCTTCGTCAGGTTACTGCGGATATTCACTTCACGGGGTAATACCTGCGAAAACGCGGGTAGTAACAATACATCGTCAAAGGTCAGTCCGTCTCCGAAAAATTTTTTTGAGGGGGAAAGTGCTGAAGAGGAGGAATTTATTCTTGCCATGTGCAAAGATAGGGCAGCAGGCAGGTATGCTCCAAATTTTTGTCACCTGCGGCCTGCTATCGCATACCTTTTACCCGGCAGCACACTTATCATTCCCCGCAGCTCGAGCTGCAAAAGCACAAGCGCTACAACGCTGGCATCCAAACCACTGCATAAGATCAATTCGTCGATGCCCGGGCCTTCTTTTTCCCGGATCAACCGCACCAGCCGGCTCTCCGGCGTATCCACCCCGGCAGGCTCGAAGGAAGCCCCCGCAGACTCGAAAGCTGACCCCGCAGACTCGAAAGCCATCGCTGCCTGCACACCTGCCCCTCCCACCGGCCATGTCCAACCCATCTCTGCCGCCAGCTGTTCCCCGGAGCTAATTAGCCGCGCGACACCCTGCTGGATCAGCCGGTTACATCCCTGGCTCCGGAGGTCTCCTAACCTGCCCGGCACGGCGAAAATGGGTTTTCCCAGACTCCGCGCATGTCCTACAGTGACCATGCTCCCGCCCTCGAGGCCCGTCTCCACAACGATCAACGCATCACACAAACCCGCCGCCAGCCGGTTACGCATGGGGAAATTATATCGCTCAACCCTGGCGGAATAAGCATACGACGTCAGCAAGCCACCTTTTTCCACCATGTCCTCGGAAAGTCCCTTGTTCACCCTAGGATAAATGGCTGCCAGCCCGTGCGCCAGGACGCCCACCGTCGGCAATCCGTTCTCTATGGCCGTCTTATGCGCGGCTGTATCGATACCCATCGCCAGCCCACTGATGATCAGTGGCGCAATCGGCCGTAATTGGGCAATAAGGTCCGAAGTTATTTTTCTGCCATAGTCATTGGCCGCACGCGTTCCGACAACAGCTACAGTCTTTTTTGCATTGAGATCGGCCTTGCCCCGGTAGTAAAGCAGGGGTGGGGCATCAGCCATTGAAAGTAAACGTTGCGGATAATCCGCGTCCGTGAAGTAAAGAAGCCGGATGCCTTTCGCAGCCAGCAATGCTGCCTCAGCCTCCAGCTCCGCCCACGCATCGAATTCGTAGACGGCCCGCGCCAATTTCTCCGGTAACCCCGCAGCCTGCAGTTCTTTTTGGGGAGCCTTGAAGATCCCGGCGGCATCGCCGAAGACGGCGATCATTTTTTTCGTATAGGCAACACCGATACCCCGCACCCTGGTCAGCGCCATCTGCCAAATGGTTCGTTCGTCGACCGGTGTCTCGGTCGCAATGGATCTGGCATCAGCTACTCCAACGGCGATATCGTCTGCTCCCTCCAACCACATCACCAAATTTACTACTTCCTTACCACAAACAATTCAGTTCTTCTGTTCTTCGCCCGCCCCTCAGGCGTAGCATTGTCCGCCACCGGCTGTGTATCCCCGTATCCCCGGAATGTCAGCCGGACAGGGGCGATACCCTTGGCGATCAGATAATTGGTCACCGCCTTCGCCCTGTTCTCGGACAACGTTATATTCTCCGCCGGTTTACCCACATTATCGGTATGCCCATTGATCTGGATCTGTAAAGTAGGATTGTCCTTCAGCAACTGAACCACCTCGTTGAGCTCGGCGCCGGATTCCGGTTTGATGGCATATTGGTTCGTTTCAAAGAAGATGTTCTTCAGCACGATCGCTGCGTTGACTTCGATCGGCTGCAAGGGAATGTCGATGTGAAAAGCGGTATCTCCCTGCTCCATGCCCAACGGGAAATTTTCAGAATAAAAGAGATAGCCCCTGCGGTTCACGTTAAAGGCATAATCTTTTCCTTTTGGCAACGTGATCAGGTAATTTCCGGTCTCATCCGTCTGAAGATCGCTGACCACTCTTCCCGTGGAAAGATCCGTAAGGACCACGCTGGAAGGCAACCCCTTCTGGGTCTTGCGATCGAACACCTTTCCCTTGACCCAAAGCGTCTGCGCCGGCCGGATGTCCTCCCGCATCTCGAATGAATACAGATCCAGCCCGCCCCTGCTATCGGCGCGGTCGCTCGCATAATAAGCCGTCTTGCCATCGGCCGTGATCACCAGGCTGCCCTCATTCTCGATGGTATTGATGGGGTAACCCAGATTTTCGGGCTTGCCCCAGCTGCCGTCCGGTCCTTTCCGGCTAATGAACAAGTCATCGCCGCCATAACCCGGATGACCATTGGAGGTAAAATACAGGCTTTGATTGTCGGCATGAATAAATGGAGTACCCTCATCACCCACCGTATTGATCACAGGGCCCAGATTTACCGGGCTGCCCCACCGGCCGTTCAGCAGCCGGTGACTCACATAGATGTCGCTTCCACCATAACCGTCCGGCTGACGGCTGGCAAAATACAGGTCCCGCTTGTCGGGGGATAAGGACGGCGCCGATTCCCAGAATTCGGTGTTGATGCTATCCCCGAGATTTTCCGGCGTACTCCAACCGTCGGCCGTGAGATAGGAGATATAAAGATCACAGCTGCCATGCCCATCCGGAAAATTACACCCCGTAAAGATCAGCCACTGGCCGTCCTGCGAAATATTCTGCGCCCCCTCGTTCAGGTTGGTGTTGATATTCCCCGGCAGGCTAATGGATTTCCGCCATACGCCGTTTATCTTGTCCGACTCATAGAAGTCTTCGTTGAAATTGTTGACACGCCGGGTATAGATCAGCTTATTGCCGTCGATGGTGATCGTTGGATAATACTCGGAGACCTCGCTATTGATGCTGTCCCCTAAATTCTGCGGATGAAAGCTATAGCCGGTCGCGGGATGGCTCGCGGCATAGTCCAGCGCAAACTGGTAACATCCCTGCCGGTATTCCCCGGCTTTCTTGCTGGTCTCATTGAGATTGGGGATAGTAAGAAAAACATTCACGGCCGCCAGCGCCTGGTCAAAGGCCCCCTTTCCCGCGAGGTTGATGGAGTAGGGGAGGTTATAGTCCATAAAGTACGTGCTGTCGATGGCCCTGGCCTTTTCGTAATTGTCGATAGCGGCCTGGTAATCCTTGAGCTCCCCATACATCCCCGCTATCGAAAGATAGGCGTCCTCGAATTGCGGATCCACCTGGACCGCCTGTTTCAGGACGGCGATCCCCCCTTTGAAATCATCATTCTGCGCCAGCCCCAGCGCCTTCGAATAGAGCACACCGGCTTTTTTGGGCACTTTGTCGGGATCATAGTGGAATTGGGCCCGTACCCGGCCAACACATAGTAACAAAAGGGCAGCGCTCAGGATTCGATGGTTCTTCATATGATATCAATATACAAAATTCTGGCGGGACAACCACTCTACCCGCATCTTTAGGCATTACGGCACCTGGATATACTTGTGCAGCTGCAACGAGAACGCCCATTTCGGATTCGCCTTGATGTATTCCACGATCAGCGGAGTCACCTGCCCGGACTTGCCCCATTCCGGCTGGAGATAAAGCCGGCACCCGGGTGACACCCGTCCGGCCCATTGCTCGGCCCAGTCGAAATCGCTCTTATTATAGATCACGACCTTTAGCTCATTTGCCCTGGACGGGATCTCCGGCACCGGCGCCTTGAACTTTTTCGGCGAAAAACAGATCCAGTCCCACTCGCCGCTCAACGGCCATGCCCCGGAAGTCTCGATATGCGTCGCAAACCCCGCCCTGCGCAAAGCCGCGGTCAATTCACTGCAATCATGCATCAACGGTTCCCCGCCGGTGACCACCACCAGCCGGCCCGGATAGACACCAGCTTCAGCCACCAGGTCCTCCACCGAACGCCTGGGGTGTTTGCCCGCATCCCAGCTTTCCTTGACATCACACCACACACAGCCTACATCGCAACCACCCAGCCGGATGAAATAGGCGGCCTTGCCTTCGTGAAAACCCTCCCCCTGCAGGGTATAAAAGGACTCCATCACGGGTAGACCCGTGCCCATTCGTTCACTGGTCACTATGACACTATTCGTTTCCATTTCTCTCCGCACAGGCATTATAGGTATTCTTCATCAGCGCGGCAATGGTCATCGGCCCCACGCCACCCGGCACCGGGGTGATATAGCTGCAAAGCGGCGCCACCTCGTCGAATTTCACATCCCCCTTGAGCGCAAATCCGCTCTTCTTGCTGGCATCGGGTACCCGGGTGATCCCGACGTCGATGACGATGGCCCCCTTTTTAACCATGGAGGCCCGCACGAATTCCGGCTTGCCCAGTGCCGCCACGATGATATCGGCCTGCCTGCAGATCTCATCCAGGTTCCGCGTCTGCGAATGGCAAAGCGTAACCGTACAATTACCGGGGTTGGTATTCGCGCTCAACAGGATGCTCATCGGCCGGCCGACGATATTGCTACGGCCTACCACAACGGCATGCATCCCGCGCGTATCTATCTTGTAATGTTCCAGCAATAACATAATGCCATGCGGGGTCGCGGAAATAAAGCTCGGCTGCCCCAACACCAGTCTCCCTACACTCTGAGGATGAAACCCATCCACATCCTTGGACGGAAGAATGGCCGTGATCACTTTTTCATCGGAAATATGCTTTGGCAGCGGCAGCTGGACCAGGATACCGTCTACATCCATGTCGTTGTTCAGCTCGTCGATGACCGTGAGCAGCCGGTTCTCGCTTATCGTATCCTCCAGCCGGATCAGGGTGCTCCGATAGCCGATTTCCCCGCAGGCCTTTACCTTAGCCCCCACATACGTCTCGCTGGCGCCATTATTTCCTACCAAAACCGCCGCCAGGTGCGGAACTTTCTTGCCCTCCGCCTTCAATTCCGCTACTTTGAGTTTCAATTCATCTTTTATGGCCTGTGAGGCCAGCTTGCCGTCTAATAATTCCATGCCGCAAAGGTAGGACAATCAGAATACAAGATTAAATGCCGAAGGCAATCCATGGCATATATCCTATAAGTATAATATGTAGATTAAAAAGACAGCCGACAACTTATTCTTAAGTCAATCCCGTGAAATATAGTATTATTATAATTTTAATATAATTTTTCTCTAACTCGGACCATTCATTTCAAAAATTTCTTGCCTATGGTTCATTGTATTTATTAACATTAGTTTAACAT
>DASYZH010000056.1:0-10307 GCA_035946435.1 Puia sp.
AGGAAAGCGACATCGCCTGCTGCTGCGTCCCGGAATAGGTCGCCAGCAAAAGCCCCAATCCCAGCATGGAGAGGAGATAGATCACCAGCGACCCGTACAATGTCAGCAGGCTCCCCACCGGACGAACGCCGTACAGCGCCCAGCCAACCAGCAGTCCCATGGTGAACAACACGATCCCCAGAACGAGGAACGGGATCATCTTACCAATAATAAAGATATGTTTCCGGATCGGCGTGACATTGATCTGCTCGATGGTCCCGCTCTCTTTTTCCTGGACGATGTTGAAGGCGCTTTGCATCGCCACCATGGCCGTGACCAGCGTCACCAGGATAGCCGGCACCATATACAGCGGAAATTTCAAATAAGGGTTGTACCAGTTCGAGGAGGCTACACTCACCGTCGGCGGGTCGGCCTGCCCGGCAGCGGCGGAAGCCGGTCCCCCTTGTAACGTCGTCGTCATGTCGCCATACTGCACCCGAATATCGTCATTGAAATCGGTGATGATACTCCGCAGGTAGGCGCCCCCGAGGTTCGCCTTGGTCCCCTCGATGGCATTGATCGCCACGAACACCTGCTTTTGATTCTCCCGGACGAGGTCCCGCTCGAAATGGACCGGGATCTGCAACGCCAGGTCGGCCTTGTCCTGCTCCACCATCCCCAGCGCTTGAGAATACGCATCCTTATATCCTACCAGCTTAAAATAACCCGACGACACGATCTTCTCGATCAGCCGCCGCGAAGTGGTGGAATGGTCATTATCCGTTACGGCAATGCCGATATCCTTTACGGAATAGTCTGCCGCCATCGGCAACAGGATCAGCTGGATCAACGGCGCCAATAACAACGTCCGCATCAGCTGCCGGTTGCGCAACAGCTGCCGGAACTCTTTCTCCAATAAGAATCGTAGCGTCTTCATTGTAGCCTTATTTTAAAGTTCCTCAGACTTATCGCAAACAAAAGAAAACACATCCCCGCAAGGATCGTCGTCTCCTTCCACACCGCACCCAATCCCAGCCCCTTCAGCATCACCCGTTTCACGATGATGAAATACCACCGCGACGGAACAAGGTTCGACAGGACCTGGAGGAACACCGGCATGTTCTCTATGGGGAAAAGAAAACCCGTAAGAAGCATCGTCGGCAGCATCATCCCCATCAGGGAACCCATCATCGCCGCCTGCTGCGTCTTGGCATTGATCGACAACAGCAAGCCGATCGAAAGCGACGTCATGATAAAAAGGATGCTGCAAAACACCAATAACAGCACGCTTCCCTGCACCGGCAGATCCAGAAAGATATCGCTCAGCACGAGTATGATGAAGAGATTGACGATCGAGATCAGCAGATTCGGGGCCAATTTCGCGATAACGATATAGATGGGTTTAAAGGGGCTCACCAGCAGGATCTCCATTGTCCCCAGTTCTTTTTCCCGCACGATTGCCACCGAGGTCATCATCGTACATACCAGCATCAGCACCAGCGCCATCACCCCCGGTACAAAATTGGGCGCGCCGCGTAGCTCGGGATTGTAGAGCATCTGCATCTGCGGCAGGATCTGCATCGGCTGTTGCGCGTCTTGCGCCAGCTCGCCGTTGAAGTCGGCGACTATCGACTCCAGGTAGTTGGTGATGGTAGTGGCCTGGTTCGGGTCGGACGCGTCGGCGACCACCTGAAGCGTCGCCTTGCCCGTGTGGATCAGGTCGCCGCCGAAGTTCTGCGGGAAGATCACGGCCATCTTGATGTCGCCGCGTTTAAAGGCGGCGTTCAATTCCTCTCCGCTGGCCAGGCTCCGTTGGATGTCGAAATAATGACTAGCCTCGATCTTGCCGATCAATTTCGTCGTCACCGCATCTTTGGAATAATCCACCAGCGCAATGCGGGAGTCCTTGATCTCGTTCGACAGGGCAAAACCGAACAGCACGATCTGTGCTATCGGCAGCCCAAACAGCATCAGCAAGGTCTTCCGGTCCCGAAAGACATGCAGAAACTCCTTGCGGATAAAAATAAGTAGTTGTCGCATGTTATTCCCCCCGCTAGCGGCCGGGGGCCGCTTGACCGTAAGGTCAATCATTTGATCGTTTCGCCTTTCGCGCCAGTTCATAAAATACGTCCTCCATATTTTGGTTGCCATATTGTTTCTTCAACCCTGCCGGACTATCCAGCGCCGCGATCACCCCATCTACCATTATCGAGACCCGGTTACAATATTCCGCTTCATCCATATAGTGTGTCGTGACAAAGATGGTGACGCCTTTATCCGCGGCTGCATAGATCAGGTCCCAGAACTGCCGCCGCGTCACGGGATCTACCCCACCCGTAGGCTCATCGAGGAATACGATCTCGGGGTCATGGACGATGGACACGGAGAAGGCCAGCTTCTGTTTCCAGCCCAGCGGAAGCTCCCGGACCAGGGTCTTTGCCTCGCTCACCAGTTGAAGCTCTTCCAGCAATTCCTTCGTCTTTTGTTTGATGGCAGGAATGCTCATTCCATAGATACCGCCATAGAACCGGATATTCTCGCTCACCGTGAGATCGTCATAAAGCGAGAACTTCTGGCTCATATAGCCGATATTCCGTTTGATCTTTTCGGTCTCGTGATAGATGTCGAAACCCGCGATCCTGGCTTTGCCCGACGACGGAGTCAGCAACCCGCAGAGCATCCGCATTGCCGTCGTTTTTCCTGCGCCGTTGGCCCCGAGGAACCCGAAGATCTCCCCCCTGCCGACTTCAAAGCTCAGCTCGCTCGCCGCGACAAATGATCCGAAGCGTTTCGTCAGCTTGTCCGTCGTGATTACAGTTTCCATGGTTAGTTTTTTAGCTTGCCCCCCGCCGGCGAGCCGTCGGTGGGCCTCATCTGGTGAATAAAACAATCTTCGATCCCCGGCGTGATCTTCTCCACGCTCGCATCACTCAACCCACGCTCCCGCAGATAGCCGGATAGCCCGGCCGCCCCGTCCCCTCCTTCATGCGTCGCCGTGGCGCCCCTCTTCAACGTCACATGCAAGGCGTCCCCAAACGCAAAACAGCTGTCAGTGCCGGAATAGGCCCGCACCTCCCGCAACAGCCTATGCGTACTGGCCGAATGCACCGCATACAGGTCCACCGGGAATTGCCCGATGATCCCCGCCGGCGTATCGACGGCAAGGATCTGTCCCTTTTGCATCAGCGCAATCCGGTCGCATCGGTTCGCCTCATCCATATAGGGCGTGGAAACCATGATGGTGATGCCCTCGGCCTTGAGCCTCGCCAGCATCTCCCAGAATTCTTTCCGTGAGACGACATCCACGCCGGTAGTCGGCTCGTCGAGAAAAAGGACCGCGGGCTTATGGATCAGCGCGCAACACAATGCCAGTTTTTGTTTCATGCCTCCCGATAGTTTCCCTGCCCTGCGGTCCTTGAATGGTTCTATCTGTATGTAGATGTCTTTGATGAGTTCATAGTTCTCCCGGATGCTGGTGCCGAACACCGTGGCGAAGAAGTTCAGATTTTCTTCGATAGTGAGGTCCTGGTACAGACTGAACCTGCCGGGCATATAGCCTACGCTGCTGCGGATCTTCACATAGTCCTTCACGACATCGCAGCCGTTTACCGTAGCCGTGCCTTTATCCGCCAGGAGCAGCGTTGTCAGGATGCGAAAGATAGTCGTCTTGCCTGCCCCATCGGGCCCGATGAGCCCAAAGAGTTCCCCGGGCTTCACTTCCAGCGATACATCCCGCACGGCAATGACCTGCCCCTTGTTATACGTTTTGATGAGCTTGTCGATGGTGATCATATGCTAAAATTTTACCTCTCCATACATGCCTAGTTTCAAATACCCGTCGTTCTTGACATGTATCTTCACCGCATACACTAAATTGGCACGCTCATCCCTGGTCTGGATCGTCTTGGGCGTGAATTCGCTTTTGTCGGAGATCCAATAGACCTGGCCCGGATACTCCCGGTATTGGTCGGCGCCTTCGTCGGAATAGACCTTCACCGCCTGTCCAAGTTTCACCTGGGTCAACTGCGAACCGGTGACATAGGCCCGCAGCGTAAGCGTGTCGAGGTTCGCGATCTTGTACAGGGCCTTTCCCGTCGTCGTCATCTCGCCCTCGAGCGCGTATTTGGTTAACACCGTCCCTTTGATGGGGTTGATGATCTGTCCCTTATCGATATTGTCCTGGATTTGCGCAGCCGATTTTTCCAGCGGTACCTGTTCGCTGTATACAGTACGGTTTTGGGTGGCGATATTGCTTTTGTCGAGTGCGATCTGTTGCTTGCTCACCGCGATCTGTTTCTGCAGCTGATCGATCGCTGCATTGATGTCGTCCAGCTGCTTCTGAGTCGCGGCATCGGCTTTAAGCAGATTCTCTGTTCTCGACCTTTCCCGCAGTTGCTGCGCCAGTTGCGATTCCTGAACCGCCAGCTGCCGTTCGATCAGCTCGGTCTGCGGATTCGGATTGGTAGTCTTCTCCCTTAGCGCGGAGATCGTTGCCTCCACCTGCTGTTTCTGAATGGCCATGTTGGACATGTCGATATTACCCACCCTGGCCCCTTTGGCAAGTGTGTCCCCTTCCTGGATAGGGAAGGAGAGGAGCTTCCCGGTTTGCTCGGCGGACACGATCACCTCATCCGATTCGAAGACTCCCGAAGCGTCCGTATCGATCTTTTTGTGTGAACAGGACGTCGCCAGAACGATAAGACCCATCCCCAAAAGAATTGTATATTTCATATTGCTTAGTTTCCCGATGTTGTTTTATAATTGTATTGCGCCGAAAGTAATTGTATCTGATGAACCACCCTGTCCTGCCGTGCCTGGTTGGCCGCATTCACATCCAACAGATAGTCATTGGCCGAGAGCACCCCGTTTTCCAGCTGCGCTGCCGAGCTCTTGCTTACCGACTCGCGCAGCCGGACGATCTCGTCGTCGCTTTGGATCAGCTTACGATACTTGCGGATATCCGCATTCTCCTGCCGCATGGTCTGCGTCGTGTTGAAAAGAAAGGTGTTGCGTTGTGCCAGCACCATATCCTGGTTGTTCTTGCTGATCAACCGGTCCTTTTTATAAGTATAGGCACCGCCGATCGTCCAGGTCAGCCTCAGCCCGGTAAGATAATAGGCGCTCCATTGTGTCGACAGGAAATTCACGGGATTGGGCTTACCATAGCCACCCTGGAAGAAAGCGCTTAGTTGTGGGTAGAGGTTCAGCCGGGTCAGCCGCAGCTGATCGGTATAGCTTTTGATCTGCAAGTCGTAAGCCCGCAGTTCCGGCCGGCCGATCGAATCTTCGGCTGCAGCGACGGGCGCCTCGGGTCTCACGAGCCGGGTAGTGCTGTCTACCTGCTGGTTGATGAAAAGCCCCAGCATGTCCGTATAGGCTTCCCGGGATGCGGCAAGCTCGACACTGTGCTGTGCGGTCTTCAGCAGCTCCGCCTGGAGTTTATTGAGACTGCTTTTAAAATCCGTGCCGTTTTGGATCGCCGCCTGCACCTTGTCGATACCCGTTTGGATATCCCGTTCGGCCAGCTTATTCTGCTCGAGCTGCCCGTCGATCAGCAAGGCGCCGAAGTAGAGCTGGTCGACCCTGTCCTTTAAAGCATAGAGATCGGAGTTCAGGTTCTCTTCCTGCAGCTGGGCGTCGGTGCGGCTGATCTCCCGCTGTTGTTTGTTGATCCCGAAACCCGTGAGCGTTTGCGACACTTCACCATGGAAATTGTACTGATCCTTGGGGAGTGTAATATTGAAGGGTATCCCCAACCCGGGCGGCAGGGCCAGGCTGGTGACGGCACTCTGATACGTGGCCTGCCCGTTGACATTGAGCTGCGGATATACACCCTTCGCAATATTGGCGATCGTATAGTCGCGGGTCTTTTCGATCAACGCCCGCTGCTTCGTCAGCGGATAGTTGGTTTCCGCAAGCTGGTAGCATTCCTCCAGCGTCAGCTGCCTGCTCTCCTGCGCCTTCGCTGCGCCGCACAAGACCAGGATAAGCCCGAAAGCGCCGGCCGCCCCGCGAGCGATCCACCCCCGCGACCGCCGCATCATCCCCGCCCGCAGACCGGGCGCTCCCGGCGGCGTGTGTCTTTTGATCATACGATTTATAATTTTGTTTTAATCATTTGATTAACAGGGTGGCAAAAAAAATCGCCTTGCCCCGCTATTTTTTAGAAGCCGGCGGAGCCGGCATTTTCATCGTCATCATCATTTTGATCCACATCGGCACCAGTTTCTTCCGCTCCTCCATAAGCTGCAGGAATTGCTCATCGCTTACACCCGTTACCCGTACGAGCAGCGGCCGGGCCACGAAAGGGAATACCGTCAATCCCACCAGGTTGGCGACAAAATGAAAAGGCTCCAGTTCGAACCGCCCTTCTTTTTTCGCCTCTTGCAATTCTTTGAAGAACACGCTCCTGGCCGGTCCCACCTCCTGCCGGATCTGCTCGGCGATCTTCGACGGATTGCCCCTGATCTCGTTCAGGATAAAAAGCGGCAGATCCGGGAACTCAGTGAGAAAATCCACATAGGCCGATACGATCCTGTCCAGCCGGTCTTCTATCGTTAACCTCGGATCGTGGAAATTCACCGTCATCCCGGACAGGAATTTTCTGAAGTTCTCCAACATGATCAGGTCGAACAGCTTTTGCTTGCTGCGGAAATAATAGTTGAGCAGTGCCAGGTTGAGCCCAGCCTCCCTGGCGATGTCCCGCGTGCGGGTCCCCGCAAACCCGTTCTGCGTAAAGAGCTTCCGTGCCGCTTGTTTAATGCGTTCTTCCGTCGATTCCGCAGCCACACTCACCGGCTTGGCCTGCCTGCCCCGCGCTTTCACAACCGCAGCCTTGGCCCGTTTTGTGGGCCTTCCCACTGCCTTTCCTCGCCCTCCCTGGCTGCCATCGGTCCCCGCCGCCCGTTTGGCCGGTCTCCCCGTTGCCTTGCCGCGGCCCCTCGTTTTTTTCTCTTCCATACCCCAAAAATAAAAAGCGTTTTTGAATTAAACAAGTTTTTTAATCAAATGATTAATTTCTGGAAAGATCACCGAAAAATGCCGGCACCGCAAGAAGCACATTTCGAACTTTGCGTTCTATCTTTAGCATAATGGCCAACATAAAAAAATTATGGCTCACAGGCGGCATCCTCGCGCTCCTGATCTTCTGTTGCTCGCGCTGCATGCAACCCGGAGTCAGCCGCTCCCAAGACCCCCGCGGCGAGGCCTACGCCGGCTCCCAAACCGCGATCGATCGCGACCCCGTCGCCGATCTGGTTCGCACGCATTATATCGCTGTCTATCGGTGAAAGCTAAAAATCGTCTTTGTAGGAGACCTTGCCATTGCCCAGTTTGACATACTCTACAGACCCGGTTCCCTGGAATTGGAAATCGATACCGACGATCTTCGAGCGGATGATATGCCGCGGAACGGTATAGGCCAGTTTGTCGTTGATCAGGATCCGCGCCCGCCCGCTGTCGGATTCGATCCGCAGCTTCACATACTTCGAGAAGTCGACGCCAAAGGCGCTCAGGTCTTCCCTGGTCCCGCTGGTATAGTAATAAGTGAAGAAAAGATCCGAGTTGGAGATGCAGCCTTTGGCCGAAAGAGGTACCCAGATAGCCGTACCCTCGCAGAGCAGGTAGACCCGCGTTTCCTGGCATGCGTTCGACCCTTCGGAATAATCGTCCCTCAGCGAAGTCTCGAAGGTAAAATTATCTGAATAGATCTCCCCGAAATCCTTGACGTTAAAAAAGAACACCGTGGGCGGTTTGGGCTGCATCGGGATATTCTTTGCCTTGATCTGGTCGACGGTCAGCTGCATCTTCCCGTCCACCATGGCATCCGCCTTGGTAAAATACACCGGCACCGGGTCCTGCGCTACCACCGGCAGCCAGCCGTCGGATTCGATCAGCAGATTATGGCTCTTCACCACCTTGCCATGCACCTGGAGGGTGGCGTGGTAGAAGTCCGGATAGTAATAGATCGATGTATACTGATGCGCATTCTTGGGAACTTTCACCCGGCGGGTGGTGTCCCACGACTGCTGTATCACCACGGAGTCGTCCGGCGAACGTGTGGCGTCGTAGTTGAAAATGACACTATTGGGCAGCCCCATCGAGACCGTTTTCTTGCTGTTGAAGACATAGTCCTGCGCCTGTGGCGAGGGCTGCTGACCATGGAGAAAAAGCAGGATCAGGAACACCAGCGCCAGCGGCACTAACGCCAGCACAGCCCGCCGCATCCACCGTTCCCGCCGCCTTCCCGCCACCTCCCTGTCCCCGGAGCCCCCAGCCGCAGCCGTTTCCCGAGGCCCGCCCAACCCCGCAGCCTTTCCCAGCGATCCACCCGTCCCCTCAACCGCAGCCTGAGTCCCGTCAGGTCCCTGCACTCCATCCGGCCCGGGCATCCCAGTTCCATAGATCCCGCCGGTTCCCTGGGTACCGGCGAATCCCTCCACGGGCCCGGCTCCGCCATGCGCCCCCATCGCAGACTCCCCTTCTCCATTCGATCGCTTCACACTAAAATCCCGCCAGTTCTCATACCCCAGGAACAATACGAGCGTATTCAGCGTATGCGTATTCGGCAGACTCTCATATTTTACCTTACCCCAGATGCGTTTCAACGTCACATGCGAGATCGTCACACCCGTCTGCTCCCGGATCAGCTCACTAAGCTGCAGGAAGTCCTGGTTGCTCCATTGCGTGCTGTCTCCCCAGCCCGTTTTTTCTTCGTAAAGTTTTATTACCTGGCGGATCAGGTTTTCGTCTGTGAGCATAGTAATTCGATTGCCGTAAAATTAATCCAGATCGCCCTGCTACCTGGTTTTGTACCAAATTGTACCAACTTGTTTCAGCCGTGATTCGCTTTTTCTTCGATTGTATCCCAATTTTATATAAAATACCTCAACCGTCCAAAACACCGAACGATGCGTACGCTATATTTGATCCTCAGTCTGCTCATAGGTGTTGCCTCCTTGCCAGCCAACGCCCAGGATATCGAAAGCGGCCTGCCGGCAAAACGTTATCTCTCCACCTTCCGGTTTCAGGTTCTCAACGGCGGAATTATCCTCGGCAAGGTCAGACTCAACAACTTCCCCGATTCGCTCAATTTCATCTTCGATACCGGGTGCGGCGGCGTTTCACTCGACAGCACCACCTGCGAACACTTCAAGCTCTCCCCGACACTCAGCCCTAATATGATCCGCGGCATCGCCGGCTCATGCCACCAGCGCATCCTTCAAGGCATGCGTCTTGCCATCGGCGACATCACCCTCGACAGCCTTATGATGCAGGTCAATGATTATGATATCCTTAGCTGCGTTTATGGGGTCAAGATCGACGGGATCATCGGCTACAGCTTTTTCTCCCGCTACCTCGTCTGGGTAAATTACGACAGCTCCATGATGGATATCTACACCAAAGGCCCGGTGAAGTATCCCAAAGGTGGATTTTTGCTCCGCCCCCGCGTTTTCGGCCTGCCGATGCTCGAAGGCCACCTCGCCGATGCCCGGGATATCAATAGCCGGTTCTATTTCGATACCGGCGCTGGTCTCTGCCTCCTGTTTTCCTCGGAATTCACATCCGACAGCGCTGTTTTCGGGCCCCGCCGCAAAAAACCGGTGCCCACCCAGGGGGCCGGACTAGGAGGCAAAACCGATATGCAGCTCACCATCCTCAGAAAATTCTCTCTGGGCCCCTTTCATTTCCGGCAGATCCCCACGTATGTCTTCAACGACTCCTATGATGTCACCAGCTATCCACAGCTGGGCGGCCTCATCGGCAACGACCTCCTCCGCCGTTTTAACCTGATCGTCAACTATGCCCGTTCCGAGATCTATATCATCCCGAACGGTAACTACCGGCAGCCCTTCGACTATAGCTATTCCGGCGTCAACATCGGCCTCGTCGACGGCCAGGTGGTGGTCACCGATGTCATGCCCGGGTCTCCCGGCGACCTCGCCGGTCTAAAAGAAGGCGATATTATTCTGGCCATCGACGGGAAAACTAACCAGGATGTCCAGACCTATCAGAATATGCTAAAAGCCATGGGGCCGAAAGTAAAGGTTCGCGTCCGCCGCAGCAACGGCGAAGACGCACTGGTAGCGCTAAAGATCAGCAGTATCTTGTGATTACTAGCCCACCCACTCATATTTTCTTTCCACCAGCGGTTTGTCGAACGCCATCGACTCCTTCTCCTCCGTCAACCGAAACCCATACCGGGCATAAAGCGAGATCGCCGCATGCTGCTCATTGGTGGTCCAGAGATAGGCCTGACGATAGCCCCGCTGCCGCACAAATTCCATAAACATATCCATCAGCCGCCTGCCCAAACCCATTCCCCGGTA
>DASYZH010000057.1:0-6137 GCA_035946435.1 Puia sp.
CCCCAGGCGCGGTTGCGGACGGTCATCAGGGCAGTCGTCGCGTCGGCCTGATCCCCGGTCTTATAATAGCATTCCGCCAGGTCGAGCCAGATCTCGCCCAAACGGAGTAGGGTAATGTTCTGGTCACCGAAGATATGTGTCTTGCCGTCGACGGCGCTGGGTGTATTGCCGCTGACATTGGGGTCGCGCCAGTATTTCATCGGATAGTAGCCTGAGCGGGGTTGACCTGGCTGGTCGCCGGTCCAGAGGTCGCCGGTCTTGCCACAGGTGTTAATGATCTTGCCGTCGGTGCCGGTGAAGTGAGAGGCCGGCAGCGAGAGGGTACCGGCGAAGCCCGCTTTGACCTGGGCATATTTGCGGATACCGCCAATGGCGATGATGCCGGGACTTTGGATCGAGTCCCCCGGCCCGATGACAGAAGCGGGTTTACGGGTGTCGCCTGCTTCAAAGGAAGTATACAGCAGTTTATTGCAATAGGTGTAACCGAAATTGGAGGTCTCCCATGGCCACATGAAAGAGGACTGCCACGTCACTTCGTTGTTATTGTAAGACCAATCCGGCGTCTGTCCGGCCGGAAGCTGGAATTGCAATTCGAAGATAGATTCGGCATTGTTCTGATTGTTGTATTCGTGAATGCTCATGAAATTGGACAGAAGGGTATAATGGGGGATCAGGGCAGTGAAATCCGTGATCGCGTCCTTATAGTCCTTTAGCCACATTTCCGCTGCTCCCTTATAGCCCAGGGCGGCGCCTTTCGTGGCCCGGCCGAGGTCGGAGGGCGCGAGTTGTTGGGGCCAGGGCAGCAATAACGAAGCGGAATCCATGTCGCTCGCCACCTGCATGAAGACGGAATCCTGGGTTGCACGCCCGTGCAACCCGTTCGTGATGACGTTGAGCTCCAGCGGTACTCCGCCGAAGGTACAGGCGAGGTAGTAATAATAGACGCCGCGGAGGAAGAAGGCCTGACCGAGGAGAAAATTCGCGAGGCTGTCCGTGATGACGCCCTGTTGCTGCATCTGCCGGATGATCGGCAGGGCCGAGTTCGCGCGGGCGATGCCCTGGTAGGAATCGGCCCAGTAGACGGGCAGCGAGGCAAAGTCCGTGGGGAATTGATAGGTATTATACGACACGTCGGCGCCCCAGTTGAAAAAATCCTGGGTGGTATAGTTCGCATTGTACCACAGTCCCTTGAGGACAAAGTTCTGATTGTCGTGCTGGAAACCGTCGTAGATGGCATTCACGAGGCTGATCCCATCCTGCGGCGTATGGAAGAGCGAGGAAGCGCTGGTTCCCTGGGTATCGGTGGGATTCAGGAAATTCCGCGAGCAGGCCATCGGGATCATCAAGGTCCCCAACACTACCCAGATTATGCTCCTTTTATTTTTCATATCGTTTGATTTGCTTGGTGAGTGGATTAGAATGTTACATTAAATCCGAGAACATAGTAACGGGAAGAAGGATAGGTGCCTACGTCCACACCCGAACCCGTGACATTCCGGTAGGTGGTATTGGTGTTGTTGTTGACGTCAGTTCCCTGCGCCAGGCCGATCTCCGGATCGAGACCGGAATATTTGGTGATGGTCAGAAGGTTCTGGCCGGTGAAGTAGATCCTGATCTTGGGGGCGAAAGCGCCGGTGGTCTTGATCGGCAGGGTATAACCGATGGTGAGATTGCGCATCCGCAGATAGCTGCCGTTCTCTACATAGACATCCGAAGGCCGGGTATTGGCGGCTGCTTCATTGGCGTCGATACGGGCATAGCGATTGGAGGGGTTCGACGTTGTCCATGCATTTTGGTAGTATTTAAGTCCGATGTTTTCGAGACCCACGGATCCGGTGGAGCTGCCGAAGCTTTCGAGTGTCCGTTCCTGATAGTTGAAGATCTTGTTGCCATACGTACCATAAAAGAAGACACTGAGGTCCCAGTTCTTCCAGGAGGCGTCGAAGGTGACGCCGCCATAGAGTTTAGGGATCGGGCTGCCTAACGATGTTTGAGAGGAATCGGCGGTGATGTGGCCGGAATTGTTGAGATCGACGAATTTGCGATCGCCGGGCTGAGCACTCCCCGAGGCGGCCGTGGACGTTTGATATACAGCGCCGGGGCCGTATTTTGCAACCGCCGCGGCATTGAGGTCGTCGATCTCTTTTTGGTTCTGGAAGATACCGGCGGATTTGTAGCCATAGAATTCACCTATGGGGCCGCCGACGACGGTCTTGCTGAACTCACCCCAGTTATTGCTGCCGGTGGTGGAGAAGCCCAGGTTGACCAGGTTGTAAACATAGTTCTGCAGATTGGTGAGGCTCATCAGTTTATTATCCACAGTGGTCACATTCAGCCCGATGTTGTAGTGAAGGTCACCCGCATTATGTGCCCAGTTAACCGCCATTTCCACTCCGGCATTCAAGATGCTCCCGACGTTCTGGAACTGGCTGGAGTAACCACTTTGAGCCGGAATGGGGATATTGAGCAGGAAACCGCTGGATACTTTCCGGTAATAGTCCGCGGTAAAGGTCAGACTACCGTTCAGGAAGGCGGCGTCTACTCCGATGTCCGTCATTTTCGCGATCTCCCACTTCAGACCCGGGTTGGGCTGCTGGGTCAGGATCAAGCCCGGCTGGTAGACCTTGTTGAAGGGATAGCCATTGTTGTTTTGACTGCTTTGACCGGGGCCGGAAGTGTATTGCGCGAGGTACTGAAAATTCCCGGCATTGATCTGGTTACCCGTTTGGCCATAGCTGCCACGGAGTTTGAGGTCCGACAGCCAGTTCACGTCCTGCAGGAAGTTTTCGTCCTTGATCTTCCAGGCCAGGGAGCCGGAGGGGAAGACGCCGTATTGGTGATCGGTTGCAAAACGTGAGGAGCCGTCCCGGCGAAGGGTGGCAGTGAGCAAGTATTTGCTTTTGAAGGAGTAATTGATGCGGCCGAACTGGGAGACGAGGGTGGTGATCGTCTGGTTGCCGTAATAGTTGGTCAAGGCGGGCAGGTCCTGCAGATCCCGGAGGCTATTGCTCACGAGGTTATTGCCCTGGGCGCCGATCTGGCTGAAAAGATTGTCCTGGGCGGAGTAGCCCCCTACGAAGTCGATCATGTGATCGCCGAAGGTGCGGGTGTAGGCAATGGTATTTTCCCAAAGCCACTCGAAGGTACTATTCGAAGATTGGGAAAAGAAGTTCAGTGTGCTCTGGGTGGCGGTTCCGTATTGAGCCTGCTGGCGCGTGTCGGAGGGAGTAAAGTAGTACCCGCTATAGTCGTTCACATTGATCCCGAAATTCGATTTGATGCGCAGGCCGGGGAGGATAGTGGCTTCCAGCGAGGAGGTTCCGAGGAAATAGTTGGTCAGGTTGCGTTGATCCTGGGTCTGGATGCCCCACACCGGTCCGTCGCCCCAGTTGCGTACCGACTGGTTATTGGGGTTGAAGAAGCCGTAGTTGCCCTGGTTGTCCTTGATGAGCGGTGTCAGCAGGTTACCGCCATCGAGGGTGGGCGGCAGTTTTGTGAGATAGCCGACGCCCGCGCTTGCGCCCTGGCCTCCGGTGGGAAAGGCGATCATCGTATTGCCGCGGGTATATTTCATGCTGGTCTGGGACTTCAGCCAGGACATCGGCTGGTAGTCGACATTGATGCTGGCGTTGATACGTTTGAAATCGGAGCCCATGACAATGCCTTTTTGATCGAAGTAGCCGGCGGAGAAAGCCGTTTGCACTTTATCCGAGCCGCCGCGGATGGACAGATTGTACGTCTGCCGAAGACCCGTTTGATAAACGGCGTGCTGCCAGTCCGCCTCGTGAAGGGTATCGGCATCGGCCCAGTTGGCCAGCGCGGTATAGCCGTCGAGGGAGGCATGCTGATAGGCGAGTGCGCCCCATTGCTGTGCGTTTAATACTTTGTATGTCTTGGGTCTTCCTTGGATCGAGCTCACGACGTCCACGCTTACCTGGGTGCCGTTCTTCCGCCCGCGTTTGGTAGTGATGATCACGACGCCGTTGGCGGCGCGGTTACCGTAGATGGCTGTCGCGGAGGCGTCCTTGAGGATCTCCATGGAAGCGATATCGCTTGGGTTCAGGGTATTCAAACCGCTGCCGGCCGGAATGGGGTAACCATCGACTACGTATAACGGATCGTTTGAGCCAAGGCTGCCAACGCCGCGGATCTGTACCTGGACACCTCCGCCGGGCGCGCCGTCGTTATTGGTCACCTGTACGCCGGGTGCGCGGCCCTGGAGCGCCTGATCCAGCGTCGTCACGGGAACTTTGGAGATCTGGTCGGCGGAGACGGTCGCGACCGCCCCCGTGAGATCGCGGCGTTTCACGGAACCGTAACCCACGATGACCACTTGCTGCATCGACTGCGGGTCGGCGACCATTTTAATCGTCAGCGTGGAATTGTTGGCGACGGGAATGTCTTGCGCCGTATATCCAATGGAACTGATCGTCAGTATCGCATTGGGAGCTGCTTCGATCGTAAAGGAACCGTCCGCGTCCGTGGAGGTGGCGATCTTGGTGCCTTTGACCTTTACCGTTGCGCCGGAGAGCATGGTGCCGTTGTCGCTTGCCGATACCTTCCCGGTGATCTTTTTAGTCTGGGCAAGTAAGGCAGCATGGGCAAAGATCGTCAGCAGCAGCATCAGCGCGAGGATTCTGCCTACAGAATTGGCCCGAACCAATGATTGTTTGTTCATTGTTGTGTGTTTAAGAATAGATGATTAAAAACTTAGCAATTGGCAAGAGATCAAAGCGAAGCAAAAAAAGGCGTAGGTGGGAATGAGGCTATGCCGGTTGGGCAATATAAATGGAACACTCGTTCGGGTGGACCCGAAGGGTTTGCCTGGAATAGCATAAGCAAGCAGTTTTGAATATCGTTAAATACCTGGTGTCATTTTGACAATATAAAGCTCCGCACAAATTGCTGGATTATGTAGTACTATTTTATCCAATCCTTGCCCTTTTCGCAATCGATTGTTTTCGGTATTTTATAAAATAGTTAGTTTATATTTACAAGAGATCAATGATTGTATAACGGTGTGTTATATACGCTGACTAAATCATTCTACTGAATATATGGACAATAATAGAAGAAGCTTTATCCGCAAAGGCGCCTGTCTGGCGGCGGGTACGGCCATGGGACGCGGGCTCCTGGGGAACCCCGGTTCAAAGGCCTTTGTCGGGAGCGGTATGCAACGGGAGTACATCCGTGATGCGGGGATGCAGATGTCCGAAGCCTATTTCGACGGATTCAACCAGCATAAGATCGCATTGTGCAGGCAGATGGATGTGCTGGGTGCGGTGGCCGGCATCAACCCGCGGATGGTGGGATTGAATGCGGTGAAACCCTGGGACTACGAGGCCGTGGTGGCCGTCAGGAATGCCTGGGAGAACGAGGGGTTGAAGATGAGGGTCATCGAAGGGCCGCCGGCGCTCGGCGAGAAGACTAAGCTGGGGTTGGAAGGGCGCGACGAAGAGATCGCCAATTTCATCACGCTGCTGCACAATTTGCAAAGGGTCGGTATCGACACCATTTGTTACAACTGGATGCCGGTGATCGGCTGGTACCGGACGGACAATGCCAAACGTGGGAGGGGCGGGGCGTTGGTCACGGCGTTCGACAACAACGCCATCAAGGATAATTCGTTGACGCAATATGGCGAAGTGTCAAAGGAGCAGTTGTGGAAGACGCTGGAATATTTTCTCAAGGCCGTTGTACCCGAGGCGGAGAAAACAGGAATAAAACTGGCGATGCATCCGGACGATCCGCAGGTGGATCAGATCAGGGGGATCTCGCGGATCATGACCACGGTGGACAATTTCCGACGAATGCTGGATCTCTATCCGAGTCCGAACAACGGCATCACGATGTGCCAGGGAAATTTTTCGCTGATGGGGGCGGATATTCCCGCGGTGGTGCGGGAGTTCGGCGGGCGAAAGCTGATCCATTTCGTTCATTTCCGCAATGTTCGCGGCGGCAAATTTCAATTCGAAGAGACCTTTCATGACGAGGGGCAGATCGATATGTATGCGGCGATGAAGGCGTATTATGAAGTCGGTTTCCGGGGGCCGATACGGCCGGATCATGTCCCGACGATGGCGGAGGACAGCAATACCTTTCCCGGCTACAGCACTATCGGCACCCTGTATGCTAAC
>DASYZH010000058.1:0-19215 GCA_035946435.1 Puia sp.
AAACACTTTGTATAAATCCCCTTAATTTGCCGCCCAAAGTCGCCATACGGCGGTAGTCTGGGGGGAACAGAAATTAGCGTAACGCCGGAAAGGCGCCAATTTCTTCAAAAAAAGCGCGTTTCCGGCGCATTTTAAAAAACCGACTGGATGCAACGAAGATCGCTGTTTTGTGTTTTTTTATTGACCACTCACTGCTTACTGTACTCGATCGGCACTCAGGCTCAGGTGAACGATTCTACAAATAAGGTTGCATCCGATACTACCAAACCTGCCGTAATAGATAGCGCTAAAGCCAAAGCCGATACTTCGCACCCGGTTTCCGTGGACCCTGAACTGCTCGCCCTTTCCAATCAAAAAAGCCCGCCCAGAGAATATACCATCGCCGGCATCAAGATCGCCGGCACCAAATATCTCGACGAATCCCTGCTGACCTCCATCTCCGGCCTCACCGTGGGCGACAAAGTGACCATCCCCGGCGGCGACAACTTCAGCAAGGCCATTCAAAACCTCTGGAAACAAAGGTTGTTCGCCAACGTCGCCATCTATTTTACCAGGCTGGTGGGTAACAGCGTCTATGTCGAGATCGACGTGACCGAAAGACCCCGGCTGGGTAATTTCTATTTCAAAGGCCCCGGCGTCAAAAAAGGCGAGACGGATGACCTCACGACGAAGACCGGCCTCATCAAAGGACGTGTGATCACCGAGGACATGAAGCGTTCGGCGATCCAGGCCATCCAGAAATATTACGCCGAAAAAGGCTATCAGGACTCCAAGGTCCGCACCAGTGAGGTCCGCGACCCCGTGGTCCAGAACTCCGAGATCCTCACCTTCTATATCGACAAGGGTCCCAAGGTCCATATCTATCAGATCAGTTTCTTCGGCAACCACGCCGCCCGCGAGTCTACGCTGAAACGCCAGCTCAAGGACACCAAGGAAACAAGCCGGCTGACGATCTACCCGCCTTCCAATATGACACCCTTCGGGCCGCACGATTCGGTGACGTTGAGAGAGTATCTCACAAATTGGGGCTTCCTCTCCTACCACGCCACCAAGGAATTCCTGGACCCCTATTTCCGGTTCAAGCTCTTCAGCTCGTCGAAATTCAATGCCACTAAATACGAGGATGACAAACAAAAGGTCATCACCTATTATAACTCCCAGGGTTACCGCGACGCCCAGATCGTGGACGACAAGACTTATATGGACTCGACCCATCCGGATCGTGGTCAGATGGATATCGCCATCAAGGTCGACGAAGGTCAGAAATATTATTTCGGCAACGTCACCTGGAAGGGGAATACCAAATATTCCGACTCCGTACTCAACCTGATCCTGGGTGTTCATAAAGGGGATGTCTACAACGTGGATATCCTCAATAAGAAATTGGGCAAGCAGATGTCTGCCGAGGGCGGCGACATCAACAGCCTCTATACCGACGACGGCTACCTGTTCTTCCATGCGGACGCGGTGGAAACAGCCGTGTACAATGATACTATCGACTTCGAGATCCGGATGGTCGAAGGTCCGCAGGCGACCATCAAGAACGTCACCATCGCGGGCAACGACAAGACCAATGAATATGTGATCCGCCGCGAGCTGTTCACCATCCCCGGTGACAAGTTCAGCCGTGCAGACCTCATCAGGACCACACGCCAGATCGCCAACCTGGGTTTCTTCAACCAGGAAAAGATCAACCCCGGCATCAACCCGAACCAGGACGACGGAACGGTGGATATCAACTGGACCGTGGAAGAGAAATCCGGTAACCAGCTCGAGCTGTCCGCCGGTTGGGGTGGTGGTATCGGTCTCACCGGTACGGTGGGGATCACCTTCGCCAACTTCTCGATCCGCAACATCTTTAAAAAGGAGGCGTGGCAGCCGCTGCCGGAAGGCGACGGCCAGAAACTCAGCTTGCGTATTCAGTCCAACGGTAAGGCCTACCAGTCATACAACTTCTCGTTCACCGAACCCTGGCTCGGCGGGAAGAAAAGGAACTCGCTGACGGTGAGCCTCTACCGAAGCATATTCCGCACCGGCGGCTATAACTTCCATACCAATACCTACGCGTTCAGCGATAGTAACTCGTTGAAGAACTTTGGTATTACCCTGGCGCTGGGCAAACAGCTAAAATGGCCGGATGACTTCTTCACGCTGACCTATTCGGTGAACTATACGCAATATGACCTCAACAATTATGCGCTGTTCACCTCGGCCTTCCGCAATGGCCGGAGTACCAACTTCAGCTTCAAGCTGGCCCTTAGCCGGTATAACCTCGACCAGCCCATCTACCCGCGCAGCGGTTCGAGCCAGTTGCTGAGCGTTCAGTTCACGCCGCCTTACTCGTTGATCGACAAGGGTATCACCCAGGCCGACAGCTACAAGTATCCGGAATACCACAAATGGCGTTTCACCAGCGACTGGTATCTACCCATCGGGGATGCCATGGGCGCCGACAAATCGCGGCAGTTCGTACTCAAGGTCTCGGCCAAGTACGGTTTCATGGGTCGCTACAACGGCGGACTCCAGTTCTCGCCCTTCGAGCGGTTCCAGCTGGGTGATGCAGGCCTGACCAACAACTTCGGTCTGCTGGGCTACGACATCATTTCGCAACGCGGTTATCCCGTCTATCAGAATTCCAATCCCAAGGTTAATCCCGACCAGCAACAGGCTACCGAATTCTTTACCTTGTTCAACAAGTATACCCTGGAATTGCGGTATCCCTTCACTACCAACCCGAGCAGCACGATCTTTGGCCTGGCCTTCTTCGAGGCGGCGAACGGCTGGTATGATTACAAGACGTACAATCCCTTCGAACTCCGCCGCAGCGCTGGTCTCGGGATGCGCTTCTTCCTGCCGATGTTCGGTTTACTGGGCTTCGACTATGGTGTTGGTTTGGACCGGATACAAAACGGCTCGTTGCGCGATGCGACGCGATTTACTTTCATGCTGGGGTATGAACCCGATTAATTTGCTAACTTTCACGTCTTAAATGTGAAGACTATGAAGAATTTCCTCCTTACTATCACCTGTATCCTGGCCCTCTTCTTTTCCAGCCAGGCGCAGGAACGTTATGCTGTTGTAGATACCAAATATATCCTGGAAAAGATGCCCGAATACAAGGAAGCCCAGAAGAAGCTCGACGTTACGAGCATGCAATGGCAAAAGGAGATCGACACGAAGCAGGCTGCCCTGGACAAGATGTATAAAGACTTTGATGCCGAGCAGGTTATGCTGAGCGATACGCTGAAAAAGAAACGCGAGGATCAGCTGTACAATATGGAAAAAGAAGTTCGCGATCTTCAACGCAAGCGGTTCGGCTACGAAGGGGACCTCTTCAAGCTTCGGCAGGAACTCGTGAAACCCATACAGGACAAGGTTTACAACGCGATCCAACAGCTGGCCGTTAACAGAATGTATGAGCTAATTTTGGATAAAAGTGAGGGAATTACTGTTATATTTGCCGATCCTAAACTGGACAAAAGCGACGACGTATTAAGAACCCTAGGTATTAAATAAAAACATAATATAATTCATCCGCAAAAAAATGAAAAAGATTCTCACTATCGTAGCAGTGGTTATGGGCCTGGTTTTGGGGGGCAATTCAGTAAAGGCGCAGGCTGCCGCCGGCAAGATCGGCTATATCAGCCTGCAGGAGCTCATCCCGGCTATGCCTGAATACAAAAAGGCTGACACTGCGCTTAACGATTATCAAAATGCGTTGGGTCAGAATTTCGAAGACATGAAGCGCGAGTATTATGAGAAGGACAGTTCTCTTCAATCGAAAGACACGCTAAAGCTCACGAAAGCTCAGCTCGAGATAAAGAGAAGGGAAGTTAGCGAACTGCTTGTCAAGCTGCAAGGCTGGCAGCAACAGGCACAGCAGCTGTATCAGCAAAAACAGCAGGAACTCATCGCGCCGATCCAGAAGAAAGCCATCGAGGCTGTGAATGCTGTAGCGAAAGAGCACGGGTATAGCTATGTGTTGACCAAGGAAGCACTATTGGTCTCCCCGCCCGCTGAAGACATGCTGCCCCTCGTCAAATCAAAGCTGGGTATCCACTAATAATCCCATTTAACCGGAACGAATTGACGCCAGGGCATTCCCCCTGGCGTTTTTATGTATGCAACGACAGCAACCCATTGGTGTCTTCGATTCAGGCTATGGCGGTCTCACCGTGCTGAAAGAGCTGGTGGGGCAATTGCCGCAATACGACTATATATACCTGGGAGACAATGCCCGGGCGCCTTATGGCAACCGTTCTTTTGAAACGGTCTATCATTATACGTTGCAGTGTGTGCGCTGGCTTTTCGACGAGGGCTGCCCGCTCGTGATCCTGGCCTGTAATACGGCCTCGGCCAAGGCCCTGCGGACGATCCAGCAGCTGGACCTGCCCCGGATCGCGCCGGAAAACCGGGTGCTGGGTGTGATCCGGCCGACCACGGAAGTAGTAGGCAACTATACCCGGACAAACCACGTAGGTATATTGGCCACCAGGGGCACGGTATTGTCGGAGTCGTATGCCATCGAGATCGCGAAGTTTTATCCCGACATCCGGGTCTATCAGCAGGCCTGCCCCCTTTGGGTCCCGTTGATCGAGAATAATGAGCACGATAAACCCGGCGCCGATTATTTCGTCAAAACCTATACGGATCGATTGATGACGCAATCGCCCAAAATAGACACGGTGGTCCTGGCCTGCACGCATTATCCGCTTTTAAAGGAGAAGATTGCGGCGCAGCTGCCCCGGGGGAGCAACCTGATCTCGCAGGGGGAGATCGTCGCGGGTAGTTTGGCGAACTATTTGCAAAGACATCCGGAGATGGAAGCCCGTTGCAGCAAGGGCAGCCGGACCAGTTTCTTTACCACGGATTCGACCGAAGATTTCGACAATCATGCGAGCATCTTTTATGGAAAACCCCTTCGGTCGACCCATATAGATCTTTAAACCGCCGGTAGCCGGCGGCACATAACAAAATGAAAACAAGCAAGATATTATTGCTCATCTTTTTTGGCGGCTGGATCTTTTCTGCCTGCAAAAAAGAATATAGTATTGAAAATGCCACCATTACGACGGCCAATTTCACCGCCGTGATCAATGGGACACAATGGGCGGCGACCACGGCTGCCGAAGGCGCCACCCTGCTCGGGGGGATGCTGAACGTTACGGGTATCAGCGCGGATAGCCAGGAGATCTCGATCACCCTCACCGATACTTCACTCGGGGTACATACCCTGAGCCCGCAGACATCGTCGCTGGCCGTCCTGGGCTTTATCGATTCTTCTTATACGACGAATTTTTCGACGAGTCAGGGTACCGATTCCACGCAAGCAGGCGGCGAGGTCGATCTTACCCAGATCAACACCCTCACAAAAACCGTTTCCGGCACATTCTCTTTTAAAGTCTATCGTTCTTCGGATGGTGCGCAGCGGACCATTGCTTCGGGCATCTTTTCGAATATCCCCTATACGTCGACGCTGCCCGGCAGCAACCCCGGCGATACGGTGACCGCGAGTATCGACAATGCCGCTTTTACCGGCGAGAGTATCCAGGCTTCGATCACGGACAACCAGCTCACGATCCTGGGCTCTACGTCCACCGGAACGCAGTCGGTGGCACTGATCTTTCCGGCCAACGCTACCATCGGCAGCCATGCGCTGACGCCCAGCGGGGCGTCGCCCGCCTATATGGCCGTCTATGATTTTGTCGGGGCCAGTGGCGGCAACACGGCGGCTCCGGCCAACGCGGGAACCATTAACATATTGGAAAACAATGCGGCGACCAGCCGGATCAGGGGCAATTTCTCGTTTACGACAACGGACAGCACCGGCAGCAGCACTAATCATGCGATCACCGGCGGATTCTTTTCCGTCTATTACGGCAAATAGCTGGTTTTTGTGATTTTTTTTATAACTTTGCGGTCCCTTTCACCGGCCACGGGGATGGTGCCTCGTAGTCATGAACTGAATTTGCAAAGTCGCCTTGGCGGCTTGTCCGTAAGGACGGACATTAGATAACGCGTAATTAAAAAATTTATTCATGAAACGTACATTTCAACCTCACAGACGGCGTCGTAAGACGGTTCATGGCTTCCGCAAGCGGATGCAGACCGCCAATGGCCGTAAAGTACTGGCTTCCCGCCGGAAGAAGGGTCGTCATAAGCTCACTGTTTCCGACGAATCCAAGCTGAAATAGACCTTGGCTGGCGCTCGTAGAGTGCCCGGCCGCGAGGTTCGAGTCATATAGGAGCCACCTCCGGTGGCTCGAGCCGAAGTTCTACAGACATATAATTTCAATAGCTTCGGGGTAACCCGGAGCTATTTTTGTTGAGCAGGCATTGCATCTATCCCATGCGTGCGCCGCAGCCCATCAAAATTCGCCGAAAGCTATGCGTCAGCGCTATACCTGGAATAAAGCCGAAAAACTCAAGAGCCGGAAACGGATCGACCAGGTATTTAAGCGCGGCAGGAATTTCTCCCTCTTTCCTTTCAAGGTGTTTTATGTGGTGACGCCCGTTGCGCCGGCCGCACCACCTGAGCCTTCCGGCGCCCCCCCCACCCAGGCCGCTGCCTCGCCTATCCAGACCGCTGCCCCACCCATCCAGACCGCTGCCCACGGCCAAGCCGCACCCAAGCTCCCCGCCGCCCTTGTACAGGCCGGATTTGGCGCCGGTAGCCGCCATTTCAAAAAGGCCGTCGACCGCAACCGTATCAAGCGGTTATGCCGCGAGGCCTACCGGCTTCAGAAGCAACCGCTGGTTGACCATCTTGCGGCCCGCGGGCTAACCCTGGCCGTCTTTTTCGTTTACATTGGAAAAGACCTTCCCGATTACCAAACCATAACCGGGAAGATTGGTGTAATTTTGCGGAAACTGGTAAAGGAAACGGCATGAAGAAGGTGTTGAGAATACTAGGACTTCCCCTCATTGCGCTCATCAAGATCTATCAATGGGTGATCTCGCCGGCAATTGGACCCCGATGCCGCTTTACCCCCAGTTGCTCCCACTATGCTGTAGAAGCGCTGAAAAAACATGGATTGATCAAAGGGACCTGGCTCAGCCTCCGCCGCATTGCCCGCTGCCATCCCTGGGGCGGACACGGGATCGATCCTGTGCCCTGAGGTGCCTATATCCCCGCAGTCGGGAGCCGTGCCGGCCGTCTATCGGGCCCGCGCCCATTGAACCCGCCGCACCCGCCTTATTTCTTCGTTTCCGGAACCGTATCGATCTTGCTGGAAGTCATCTTCTCCAGATTGGCGATGATCTCGCGCATTTCTTTCATGCTGTAGAACTTGTAGATGGCGGGAACCGAGCTGGCATCGAAGCCGCCGGGTACCGTCGTGAAGGGACCGAAGACCTTAGCCTGCGTCTCGGTGGTGATCTTGGCGATCTTTCCCGGTTCGATGAAATAGTTTTGGTTGGCTTCGCTCACGTTCTGGTCGGCGACCAGCTTCTTCAGGCTGTCGAGCTTTTGCGTCAGCGCATCCTGCGTGATGTGGGCTTCGCCATTGTCCGCACCTACATGCTGTTTACTGCCGACCACGGTATCGGTCTTGACGTTGGCTATCCACAGGCCGTCCTCCGGAACGGTGAGGGTAAACTTCCCTTGCGGGGTCTCGACGTTCAGCGTCACCGGGTCACCCGTGGTAAAATCCAGCTCCTGTTCATGGTGTGTCGTACCATCTCCATTGGCGACGGAAATGTTTTTCTGGCTATTGTCTACCGTTATTTTATCACTGGCATAGACCAGCACTTTTTTCATATGGCCTTTACAAGCCGAAAAGCAAACGACGAGAGCGATTAACAGGTAGCAGGAAATTTTTTGCATTGTAGGATTCTGTTTTTGAAAAGAAGAAGGCCGGCTTCGTAAGGCTCCCGAAGAGACAAACAAAGCTCCCGGGGTGACAAAAGCGAAGCCGGCCATGGTGAAAAATCATTTTTTATTTGCCGGCGGCGTAATGTTTTGCTGCCTTATCCCAGTTGACCACTTTCCAGAAGGCCCCCAGGTAATCGGCTCGTTTGTTCTGGTATTTGAGATAGTAAGCATGTTCCCAAACATCGACGCCCAGGATCGGCGTACCCTTTACGTCGGCTACATCCATCAATGGGTTATCCTGGTTGGGGGTCGAGCTGATCTCGAGCTTGCCGTCCCTGATGATCAGCCAGGCCCAGCCGCTGCCAAATCGAGAGAGACCTGCGGCGTTGAATTTTTCTTTAAAGGCATCGAAGCTGCCGAAGGTCGCATGGATATCGTCGGCCAGCTTGCCGGATGGAGCGCCCTCCGTTTGTTTTGATCCGCCGCTTGCTTTGGGTGCCAGGATCTCCCAGAAAAAGCTGTGGTTCCAGTGACCGCCGGCGTTATTCCGTACTGCCGGGCTGATCGTACCGGCTTTCCGTACCAGCTCTTCGAGGGATTTTCCCTCATTGGGCGTGCCGGCAATCGCCTTATTCAGATTGTCGATATAGGCCTGATGATGTTTCGTGTGATGGATCTGCATGGTCGTAGAATCGATATGCGGCTCCAATGCATCATATGCATAGGGCAACGCAGGTAGTGTGAATGCCATAACGAATGTTTTAAAAATATTAAAAAAAATTATTGTCAATGACCTGAAGGGACAACAAACCTACGTAAAAATGGCATACCCGCCAAAAGGCGCCGAAGGCGGCTTGTCCGTCCCGACGGACATTTTTGTGCAGTTGCCTCACAGGTGTGGGTCAGCGTTTGGAGCGGAAAAATTCCCGCATCAGCGCGGCACAATCTTCGTTTAGCACGCCCCGGACCAGCTCGGTCCTGGGATGGAACGGCCACGGACCCGATACGTCGCCGATGCCCCGGCGATAGCCGTTCTTTTCATCCTCCGCCCCGAAGACCACCCGTCCGATCTTACTCCAATACAAGGCCCCCGCGCACATAAGGCAAGGTTCCACGGTGACATACAACGCGGCTTCCGGAAGATATTTACTGCCCAAATGGTTGAAGGCAGATGTCAACGCGATGATCTCGGCATGTGCCGTGCTGTCGTTGAGCCTTTCGGTTTGATTGTGTCCCCGGGCAATGATGCGGCCGCCCATGACCACCACCGCCCCAATGGGCACCTCGTCTTCCTCAAAGGCGATCCGCGCCTCCTTCAGGGCTTGTTGCATGAAATATTCGTCATTCATCACAGCGAATATAAGTCTATATTATTTGCATTTTGGCGACTCGCGGGTCGACGATTAGGCAATCGTGCTCGAAATCCAGCTTGATCCGCCATTTTTGCATGGTTGCGGCGCCGATGACCGCTTCTTCGGTCAACCCGGGGACGATCAGGAATTCGTCCGAGAGTAGCACGTCGTTGATGTAAAAATCCAATCTGAAGCCATACTCGACCTCTATGAAATGTGCATCGCTTGCAGTAGCAATCCGGCGTATACGACCAAGATGCGCCGGCACTTCCAGATCTTCTATGAAGTCGGGATGTATGCACGATAAGTTCGCGCCGCTGTCGAACAGCGTGTAAAGGCGTTTCTCACCTTTCGATCCGACGTATAGTAATGGATGTTTTATGATAGACATAAGGTAGTAATTTTAAGCAAAACTAGATTGCACCTGCGGGATTATTTTTTAAAAATAGCCTTTGCGCGCATAAATTTATCCACATGACGACCCATAACGAATTGCAAGCTCAGCGCCACTTCTTCCACTCCGGCGCAACGCGGCCATACGCTTGGCGACGCGAACAGCTGCAACGGCTGCACGACCTGGTTGCCGCGAGCGAAACCGCCATCCACCAGGCGCTGTATGCGGATCTCAAAAAAGGCCGCGAAGAAGCATATGCTACGGAAACGGGGCTCGTGCTGGCAGAGATCCGCCATACACTGAAGCATCTCGGAAAATGGATGCGCCCGAAGCGCGTGCGGACCAACCTCCTCAACCTCCCCGCCTCCTCGGTGATCTATCCCGACCCGCTGGGTGTAGTCCTCGTCATCGCTCCCTGGAATTATCCGCTACAGTTATCACTCGTACCGCTGGCGGCGGCGATAGCCGCGGGCAACACCGTAGTCCTCAAGCCGTCCGAAATGGCGCCGGCGACCGCGGCATTGCTTGAAAGATTACTCACCGAAAACTTCCCAAAAGAACTCGTGCAAGTAGTGCAGGGCGATGGCGCCACCGTGATCCCGGCGATGCTCCGCGACTTCCGCTTCGACCACATCTTTTTCACCGGCAGCGTTGCCGTGGGCCGGTCGATCTACAAAATCGCCGCGGAGACGCTCACCCCCGTGACGCTCGAGCTGGGTGGCAAAAGCCCGGTGATCGTCGCCGCAGATGCCGACCTCGCGGTCGCGGCACGCCGGATCATCGTGGGAAAGTTCACGAATGCGGGGCAGACCTGCGTCGCTCCCGACTATCTCCTTGTACACGCCGATGTTCGCGACCGGCTCCTGCACCTGCTGCAGGAAACGATCACCCGCTTCTATGGTCCGCAGCCGGAACAAAGCCCCGATTATGGAAGGATCATCGATGAAAAACGATTCGATACGCTGGTAAGTTATTTGAGTCAGGGCCGTATTCTTTCAGGTGGTAACTATGATCTACAAACGCTGTACATCGAGCCGACGCTGATCACGAATCTTACGTCCGACGCTGCGATCATGCAGGGCGAGATCTTCGGTCCCCTGTTGCCGGTATTTACCTATCGGACGACCGCGGAAGCCATGGATTTCGTCCGGCGTCATCCCGACCCGCTGGCCTTCTATCTTTTCACCGGCAGCAGGGAACACGTGCAGCAATGGGTCGGGAAAATTAGTTTCGGCGGCGGGTGTATCAATAATACCGACTGGCATTTTACAAGTCCTTATCTCCCCTTTGGCGGAGTCGGCAACAGTGGCCTCGGGGCCTATCATGGAAAATATTCCTTCGAGCGGTTCACCCATCCCAAGCCGCTGCTGTACAGCTCCACGCGGATCGATCCGGCGATAAAATATCCGCCGTTCCGGGGGAAGCTCAAATGGTTCAAATTTTTTTTGAAGTGATGAGGCGGCGGCGCGGGCCGGCGGTTTAGCAGGCACCAGGGACGGCTGGAAGCCGGTCGGCCGAAGGCCAATCATTAGACGGGAGGCCCCGCGGGCTATTTTTGGCTAGTGCCCGCATGGGGCCTCCTCTAACTGGCTCGAAGAGAACCCAACCACCGTCCTTTCCGGCACAAACCCCGCATAGCGCTGCCGCACCTGCTGCAGCACCTCATCGATCTCTTCGACCGTTTTTTTCAACACCAGCTGATTGCGGAATTCTTTGATATGCGGGAAACCTTTGAGATAATTCGTGTAATGCCGGCGCATCTCGAGGATGCCCACCACGGGGCCTTTCCATTCCACCGAACGCAAAAGGTGATCGCGGATGGCCTGGATACGTTGCTCGATAGAAGGCGGGGCCGAGTGTTCGCCGGTCTGCAGAAAATGTTTGATCTCGTTGAAGATCCAGGGATAGCCGATGGCGGCCCGGCCGATCATCAGCCCGTCCACGCCATAGCGGTCGCGATATAGGCGGGCTTTTTCGGGCGAGTCGATATCGCCGTTACCAAAGATGGGTATATGGATGCGTGGGTTCTCTTTGACTCGTGCGATCAGCGTCCAGTCCGCCTCACCCTTATAGAGCTGCGCGCGCGTCCGGCCATGAATGGTCAGGGCCTTGATACCCACGTCCTGAAGCCTTAGCGCCACTTCCTCGATGTTTTTCGAGCTATCGTCCCAGCCCAAACGGGTCTTTACAGTTACCGGCAGCGAAGTGCCTTTCACCACGGCGGCAGTCAGCCGGGTCATGGCCGGGACGTCTTTCAGCACCGCCGCGCCCGCCCCCTTGCACACGACCTTTTTCACCGGGCAGCCGAAGTTGATGTCTACCAGATCGGGCTGAACCGTGTCGACGATCCGCGCGCTCATAGCCATCGCCTCTTCATCACCACCGAAGATCTGGATGCCGAAAGGCCGCTCGTATTCAAAGAAATCGAGCTTCATCCGGCTCTTCATGGCGTCCCGGATCAGCCCTTCGCTGGAAATGAACTCGCTATACATCAGGTCGGCGCCATTGTGCTTGCACACATACCGGAACGGGGGATCGCTCACGTCTTCCATGGGGGCCAGAAGAAGCGGAAATCCAGGAAGTTGTATATTGCCGATGGTTATCACGCCGAAAAGTGCAAATTTACGCACTTTCCGCTGAAAACGCGGTAGCGTTTTCGTTGGAACGACCGATCTTAGCGCGTATAAATATGTCAAGCAATCTAAAGATCCCTTCCCCCAGGGTGCAGCTGGCCCTTTTGACCATTTTAGCCGGTAGCGCCATAATCGTGGGAACCGTGGTGGCGAGCTCTATTCTTGGCGCCCATGGCGGTGATATGTCCGCTGATCCCGGCAGGTTAAAGCTGGCTCAGGCGGTCAGCTCGCTTATTTTATTCGGCGCACCCGCCCTGATCTATGCCTGGACGACCTTCCGGCAGCACCGGCTGGCGGAACTGGGTTTCCGACCCGGCGTCAAGAGCGCTTTTTATTGGCTGGCGATCCTGATGATGGCCTGCGCCTTTCCGATGGAGGGCTGGCTGGGGATGATCAACAAAAGTTTGTCGCTTCCCCATTGGATGATCCAGATGGAACACGATCAGGATAAACAAGTCGCCCTGATCCTCACCGGCAAGAGGCCCATCGATCTCATCACAAACCTGGTAGTTATCGCGATCATCCCGGGTTTTGTCGAAGAGCTCTGTTTCCGCGGCGCCCTGCAGCGTGTGTTGATCCAGCTTTGTAAAAGCCCCTGGGCCGGTATTATCCTCACCGGGGTTTGGTTCTCCTTCTCTCATTTGGAATTCGTAGGGTTTCTTCCCAGGACCTTTCTCGGTATTCTGCTGGGCGCCATTTATTGGTATAGCGGCAGTATCTGGACCGTGATCATTGCGCATATCGTCTTCAACGGCTTTCAGGTCGTCGTAGCCACCGGGTCTCCCGAGATGGTCACCGAGAACCCGAGCATTCCGATCTACTGGGCCTTGCTGAGCTTGTTATTAGTCGTAGGTTTGCTGGCGTACATGCGCAACCGCTCGACGGTTACTTATGAGAAAATTTATCATGCCGATAGAACAGGCACCCATGACGATTTCCTGTCCGACCGGCGTTAATTCTAGTCTATGGCATTGAACCCGGCAGTATTCAAGACCCGGAGTCTTACGGCTGCAGTATTCGTAGTCGTTATGCTCACGGGCCTTTTGTGGAACCCGTGGAGCTTCCTCGTGTTGTTTTCATTTATCCAATTCGGCTGCTGGGTCGAATACCAGAAGATACTGGTGCTGATCAACAAGGAATATGCCGGCATCTCCGCCTTTCATCGCTATAGCGTGATGATTGCAGGCTGGTTCCTCATGTTGTATCTCGTCAACGGAAATATCCTGATCGGCGGCATCCCATTGCGTTTTTATGGCTGCTGGGGTTGCCTCGCCTTTCTTGCCGTGTTCGTCATCGGCGAGCTGCTCCAGATCAGGACGATCAATGTGCGCAACATCGGGCGAAGTGCGCTCGGGCTGCTATATATCTCCGTGAGCCTGGCATTGCTCACGCATCTGCGGACCTTTTTTTATGGCGCACCCGGCGGCGCATTCGTCGATCGCGTACCCGTGGTGATGGTCATCGGCTCGATTTGGATCAATGATACCATGGCGTATATCGTGGGCTCGCTGATCGGCAAGACACCGCTCACTTCCATCTCGCCCAAAAAGACCTGGGAGGGCACCGTAGGCGGCATCATCCTGGCGATCGGCGTCATGGCCGGTATTGGCTATCTGTTGAACCGGAGCCCGGCCTGGAACCTCTTCGGCCCCATCCACTGGGCTGTCGTAGGCGTTATCGCGGCGATCACCGGCACCTGTGGCGACCTGCTGGAAAGCAAGCTGAAACGCATGGCGGGCGTCAAGGACAGCGGACACATCATGCCCGGCCATGGCGGCTTCCTCGATCGATTCGACTCGCTGCTGGTGGCTACGCCTTTTTGCTGGTTGTATCTGATGTGGGTGATTTAGGCCCGCCCGCAGGCGGGCGGTATCGGTAAATGCCCTATTTTTGATCCATGACAATCCATCGGGAAGGATATAAAACCATTGCTATCGGGGCGTTAGTCTTTGCGATCATCAACCTTTGCTCTTTTTATTACATCAGCGCGCATGCGGCCTGGGTCAGCGGACTCATCTTCCTGGTGACGCTTGGCGTGGAATTGTTCCTGATCTCTTTTTTCCGCATCCCCGTCCGCAAACTGTCCCACGGCGACGACCTCATCATCTGCCCCGCCGACGGGAAGGTCGTCGTCATCGAAGAAGTGGTGGACGAAGAATATTTCAAGGACAAAAGACTTCAGATCTCCATCTTCATGAGCCCCGCCAATGTCCATCAGAACCGCAGCCCCGTGGGCGGCGAAGTCGTGTACAGTCAGTACCACAAGGGAAAGTATCTCGTAGCCTGGCATCCTAAATCGTCCACCGAGAATGAACGGCATAGCGTCGTCATCAAAAACAGCCATGGCGAGCTGCTCGTCAAACAGATTGCCGGCGCCCTCGCACGCCGCATCGTCAACTACCTCAGCGTGGGCCATAAGGTCGACCAAAGCGCTGAAATGGGCTTCATCAAATTCGGCTCCCGCGTCGACGTCCTGCTGCCGCCGGGAACCAGCGTAAATGTGCAGTTGAACCAGGTCGTTCAGGGTGGCGTCACCGTCCTGGCTAAATGGCGATAGCGCGGCCGTCCGCCGGCTCATCGCGCGGTCCTTCGAGCGGCTGCGTAGCGCGACAGCTCCGCCGCGCGAAATCCTAGAATATATTCTCCAGCTCCTTTAAGGAATACACCGTATACGTCGGCCGGATCGCGGGCTCACGCCGCAGGTGGTTTACATAGACCTGGTCGATACCCGCATTGATACCCCCCTGGATATCCGCTTCGATGCTATCGCCGATCATGATGCTTTCGGCCGGGAGAGCCCCCGTCCGCGTGAAAGCATAATCGAAGATCTCTTTATGAGGTTTAAGGCTATTCGACACTTCGGAGGTGATCACCGTTTTGAAAAAGCCGTCGATACCCGAGTTCTCCAGCTTTGAAAGCTGGGTCTTCAGAAATCCATTGGTGATCAGGTGCAGCTGGTAGCCTTTGCCGGTAAGATAATTCAGGATCTCTACGGTATGCGGAAAAAGGATCGTGCGGGAAGGCAGGGCATCCAGGAACAGGACATCCATCCTCCTTGCCAGCGGCTCATCGCCTATTTTGAAATCCAGCAGCGTCAGCCACATCCGTTTCCAGCGTAGCTCGTCGACTTTGATATAACCGTTGCGATAGCGTTCCCACAGCTTGTCGTTGTGGACGTTGTAGCATTCAAAAAAACGATCGAAATCCGACACACCCCTTTCCCTGAGCTGCAGGGAATGATATAGCTCCTCAAGGGTCAATTTACAGTTCGCCTCAAAATCCCAAAGGGTATGATCCAGGTCGAAGAAAAGGTGTTTATATTGCACACGCGCAAGTTACGCAAGTTACCAATATGAACTGTATCATCACCGGTGCGTCCAGGGGCCTCGGCAAGGCCATGGCAGAGCGCTTCGCCGCGGGCGGATATGCCCTCTACCTATGTTCCCGCAATGACATGCATTTGTCCGAAACCATCGGGGAATTGACGGCGCGTTTTCCCGGTGTGACGATCCGGGGGAAAGCCGTCGACATGGGCGATAAGGAGGAGGCGATAGCCTTTGGGCAGTGGCTGCTGGATGCCGGCGTGGAGATAGACGTGCTGATCAATAATGCCGGCATCTTCCTCCCCGGCAGCGTCAACGACGAGCCTCCGGGGCTTCTTGAGCGGCTCATGTCCGTCAACCTATACAGCGCTTACCATCTCACCCGCAAGCTGCTGCCTGCAATGATGGTGCGGCGGTCGGGACATATCTTTAACATTTGCTCCATTGCCTCCTTCAAGGCCTATGCCAATGGCGGCGCATATAGCATCACGAAATATGCGCTGGCAGGTTTTTCCGCGAATCTGCGGGAGGAGCTGAAACCTCATAACATCAAGGTTACAAGTGTTTATCCGGGAGCTACTTATACCGATAGCTGGGCCGGCTCCGGCGTCGACCCGCAGCGCATTATGGAGGCAGCCGATGTTGCCGAAATGGTCTACACCGCCAGCAGGCTCTCGCCCCAGGCCACGGTAGAGGAGATCCTGCTTCGCCCGCAGCTGGGTGATCTCTAATGCGCTTCTAATAGGCTGAAGCGGCCGGAGGCCGCTTGTCCGAAGGACAGACATTGAATTAGCGAAATTTTAACTCCCCGCGATCTTATATTTGTATGGTGCATACCGTTATGCCTATAAAATCACCCATTATCGTTAAGATTCTACGTATTGCGTTCATTATCGGGATTGTGCTACTGCCGGGGCTCTATGCCTCCGGCCAGGTGAAATTCACTACCAACGTCAGCAGCCAGGACGTAGGTAAATCCGATTATCTCCAGGTAGAATTCGTCGTTGAGAATGCCAAACAGATCGATGACATGAATCCCCCCGATTTCGCGGGTTTTCGGGTGGTGCAAGGACCCATTCAGTCCAGCGGTATGAGCATCGTCAACGGTAATATGTCCCAGTACAAGGCTTTGTCCTTTGTGCTCGAGCCGATCAAGACGGGTAAGTTCACCATCGGTGGCGCCGCGGCTACCGTCGACGGGAAACACATGCAGTCAAATCCCGTTGTCGTCACCGTTCATCCCGGCGGGTCCGGCACTGCCAATTCCAATAGTCAGCCACAAAGCCAGAGTCCTTTTGGGGGTAATCCCTTTGGCGGTAATCCGTTCCTTCAGCCTAACATGCCCGACCCCTTCGGGCCCGACGCTGGCGATGTAGACCGGGACTATGTGTTGAAACCCGGCGAAAATCCGAAGGACAAGATCAAAAAAGGCCTCTTCGTCAAAGTGCAGGTGGACAAGAACAGCTGTTATGTCGGCGAACCCATTGTGGCCACCTATAAGCTGTATACCCGGGTGAGCTCGGAATCGAGGATCACCAAACAGCCTTCGCTCAATGGTTTCAGCGTCTACGACATGATCGACCCCAGCCAGGATGCGGTCTCGGTAGAGAAACTCAACGGCAAGAATTACACCGTTCATATCATCCGTAAGGCCCAGCTCATCCCCCTGCAGGCGGGAACCATCGATCTGGATCCCGTCGAGGTCGATAACACCGTGCATTTTGTAAAGAGCGCAGGCCATAGCGGGGGCGGGCCACACACCGGCAACAGCATCCGCGATCTGCTCGATGCGATGGCCGACGAAAGCGGCTACGGTCCCGAAGTTGACGAAAAGGTCACGCTCGATACCAAACCGGTGCCGATCACGGTGAAACCGCTGCCCGATGCGGGCAAGCCGGCGGCCTACAACGGAGCCGTAGGTAATTTTTCTGTCGAGGCTTCGCTGGATCATAAAACTGTCGCGGCCGACGACGAAGCCACGCTGCACCTGGTCGTCAAAGGAAAAGGCAATCTCCCGGTGATTACGGCGCCCGCCGTGAACTGGCCCTCGGGATTTCAGGCCTTCGACCCCCGGGCAAAAGACGATTTCAACAAAACGGTTGCGCCGATGGCGGGGTCCAAGTCATTCGACTATGTTTTCACCCCCGGCACTGCGGGTCATTATACCATCCCTCAGATCGATTTCCCGTACTTCGATCCGGCCACGCAGACCTATAAGACGGCCGAGACCCAGCCGATGGACATACAGGTGACGCCGGCCGTTAGAAGCAATGCGAAGCCAACCGACAGGCTTACGGCGAAACAACAACAACAACCCCTCGGCATCATGGATTACGCCCGGAATTATGGTCTGTGGATCGCCACGCTCATAGTGCTGGGTGGTGTGGCCACCTATTTCTGGCGCCAGAACCGAAAGTTAAAAAAAGTAAGTCGGGAGGCAAAGGCTGCTACGGTCGTGCAGGAGCAGAACCGCGCCACGGTGGAAAAAGCTGCTGCCATCGAAAGGGTCGCTGCGGCTGCTGCGGCTGCCGCCCACACGGACAAAACCAATTCCCCGGTACGAGAGACATCGCCAGGGCGAGAGCGGGAGCGCGAAGAGCGCCATGCGGTCGCGAGGGAACCGGTGATCCCACCCAATACCTATGTCTCCACCGCGCCACCTGCCGATCCCTTACAGGAAGCCCGGCATTTCTTCGAACGCGAAGACTCCAAAGGGTTTTATCGTGAGGTCAACCGGGCCATCTGGAAGGCAATGAGCCGGAAGCTGGACCTGCCCGCCAGCGAGCTCAACAAGGCCAATAGCGTCCGCCAGCTGCAGCTGCGTGGCTGGGACGATACGGGGCTGATGACGCTGGAAAATCTCCTGAACGAGTGCGAGATGAACCTTTATACGCCGGCCTACGACCGCTGGAATATGCAGCAGCTGCTGCGGCAGGCGGAGTGGGTCCTGGATAGACTGGCCTGACAAAGCCAGAGGCTTGCCGGCCGAAGGCCCGACATGAGCCCCGCTCTTCGCGCTGAAGGCGCGAAAGGCCGAGAATGCAACTCACTCGGTATACTTATACCCAACCCCCCGGACCGAATGAAAATATTTCGGATGCCGGCTATCCTCTTCGAAGTATTTGCGAAAATTCAGCACGAAATTGTCGATAGTTCGGGTTGTCGGATAGACGTTGTAGCCCCACACCGCCTGAAGGATCTTTTCCCGCGTGACTACTTCGTTGCGGTTCTCGATGAGTAGCTTCAACAGCATCGCCTCCTTTTTGCTGAGCTGGATGCGGTCCCCATCCTTGGTCGTAGCCTCCTGCGCTTTGAAGTCGATGATGTTCTTTCCGAAGCTGTAAACATCAGGGGTGGATTCCTTGTCCTGCATCTTTTTGTTCTTCTCGATGAGCTTCTGGATGCGTAGCAGGAGTTCTTCCAGGTTGAAGGGCTTGGTAAGATAATCGTCCGCCCCTTTTTTAAGCCCCAGGACCCTGTCCGCACTGGCGTTCTTGGCGCTCAGGATCAGGATGGGAACGTCGTTGTTCTGGACCCTGATGGTCTCCGTCACACTGATCCCATCGACGCCGGGTAGCATCACATCGAGGATAATGAGGTCGAAGTATTCGTTCTGGACTGCCTTCAGGGCCTCGCTTCCGTCGTAGGCGGAAGTAATCTCATAGCCTTCCAGCTCCAGGTTGAGCTTGAGCGCTTCGTG
>DASYZH010000059.1:0-9693 GCA_035946435.1 Puia sp.
TTCGTCAACGCAAAAAAACGCCTTATAAAATCCCCCAAAATATATATAAGAGATACCGGCATCTTACATCGGCTATTAAACATCCCTGATTATGACGCCTTATTGGGACATCCCGCCGTGGGGGCTTCGTGGGAGGGCTACGTGATCGAACAGGTATCTCAAAGGTTGCCACAGGGTTTGCAACTCTATTTTTACCGGACCCAGGCAGGTGCAGAATGTGATCTACTGATTGTGCAGGGAATTACTCCATTGGCTTGCGTTGAAATAAAATTAAGCAATGCACCCTCCGTATCCAGAGGGTTTATCAGTTGTCTGCAAGACCTTCAGCCAAAATATAAATATCTTATCACACCAGCAAGCGATACATATCCGGCTAACGAAGGCATCACCGTCACAAATTTGAATCATTTCATTTCCGTTTTCTTGCAAGAGTTGACCTGACGCCCCCTCCCCCCTTTTCTAAAAATTTTCCTCGAAAAACGAAATCTACCCCAAAATTCGTAATTTCAACATCAACCCTTTTGATCCCCTGTCCTGCTGATTAGTCTGCATTCATTACCTCTAATGCAACCCCTTTGCTATGAAATTAAGTCTGGAAAGGAAAATATTGGCGGGATTCGTCATTTGCTCCCTCGTCTTGTTGTCCGTGGTCATTGTCTCCATCAGGAATAGCGAGAACCTGGCAAACTCCAACGAGTGGGTGACCCACACCCAGGAAGTATTGAACGCCTGGCAGCAGATATTCATCAACGCGCTCGATGCGGAAACGGGCAAGCGGGGATTCGTCATCACCGGGGATACGGCCTTCCTGGAGCCATTCCATCATGCCATGGAAAGATCATCCCAGTCCATTGAAAAGGTAAAAGAGCTCACAAAAGACAACGCCGCCCAGCAACAGAATGTTGCCCGCATCGAAGTGCTCACCGATACCCTTACGAAGTTCCTGAATGCCTGCATCCGGATACGGCAGGAACAAGGCTTCGAGCCGGCGCGGGTCAAGGTTGCCTCCGGGGAAGGCAAGCAGCTGCTGGACGCTATCAGGAATACCATCGACGATGCCACGGGGATCGAACAGACCCTGCTTGCAGAAAGAAAGAAAGCGACAGACAAAGATTCGCACCAGTTCAATCTGATCTTTATTATCCTGCTATCGCTCATCGGGCTCATCCTGATCAGCGTCTATGCCATCATTACCGGCAACCTGAAAGCGCGAAAAAAAGCCGAAGACGAAACAGCCCAAAAAAACTGGGCCCTCACGGGCAGCGCCCAGCTGATCAAAGCCATGCAGGGCAACAGGCAGGTGACGGAGCTGGCGCAATCGATCATCGACCACCTCGCTGTATGGCTGGATGCACAAGGCGGCGCCTTATACCTCGTCGAAGAAGATGCCGTTCACCTCAGGTTGGTAAGCGCATATGCCCTGTCCGGCCCGAATGCAGCGCCCCCAGTGATCAAGCTTGGACAAGGGCTGGCGGGACAATCGGCAGCGGAAAAAAGGACGATCCTGGTCACGGACATCCCTGCCGGACATTTTACTACGGGCACCGGCTTCGGCGAAATGACTCCCCGGCAGATCATGACCGTGCCGGTGATCTTCGAAGACGCCGCCATCGCGGTCATCGAGCTGGGCAGCATTCATGGCTTCTCCATCCTTCAGCAACAATATGTCCAGGCAGTGGTAGATAGCATTGCGGTTGCCGTCTCCTCCGCCCAGACCCGCGAAAAGGCGGCAGAACTGCTGGAGGAAACCCAACGCCAGGCCGAAGAGCTCGAAGCGCAGCAGGAAGAGCTGAAACAAACCAACGAAGAGCTGCACGAAAAGACCGAGCTGCTCGAAACCTCCGAAGCCGAGCTGAAAGCCCAGCAGGAAGAGCTGCAGCAAACCAACGAAGAGCTGGGGGAAAAAGCCGGTCTGCTCGAAGAACAAAAGAGAAGGCTGGAAGAACAAAAAGGAGAATTGGAGACCGCAAAAATGGACCTGGAGACAAAGGCCGGCGAGCTGGAGCAGACCAGCCGCTATAAATCGGAATTCCTGGCCAATATGTCGCATGAGCTGCGGACACCGCTGAACAGCATCCTGATCCTTTCGCAGCTGCTCATGGAAAATAAGAACAAGGTGCTGGGTGAAAAAGAGGTCACCTACGCAAAAAATGTATATAATTCGGGCAACGATCTGCTCGATCTGATCAACGATATACTCGATCTTTCAAAGGTAGAGGCGGGAAAGGTCGATCTGGATATCGCCGAGGTCGACGTCGGCCAGCTCGCCAGCAATCTGAGCGTCCTGTTCTCGGAGATCGCCAACAACCGGTCCATAGCGTTTCGCATCATCCGGCCCCCGAAAAATTTCATCCATCCACTATACTCCGATGCCCAGCGATTGGAGCAGATCCTGCGGAACTTCCTTTCCAATGCCTTTAAATTCACCGGCAAGCACGGTCAGGTGACATTGGAAATAGACACCTCACCTGCGGGCGAGGCTGTTTTCTCCGTTACCGACACCGGCATCGGAATCCCGGAAAGCAAGCAGGCCATTATCTTTGAAGCCTTTCAACAAGCCGATGGCTCGACAAAAAGAAAATACGGCGGCACCGGCCTGGGCCTTTCCATCAGCCGGGAGCTGGCGCACGCCCTGGGCGGCGGGATACGCCTGCAAAGCCAGGAAGGGAAAGGCAGCAGGTTCACGCTTTATCTTCCCCTTGGATCAGGCGGCACCTCCGGCCCCGATCCACTCCTAACCATACCCTCCGCCAAGGTAGGGGGGATGAATACCCGCCCCGAAGACCATGCCGCCCTGCCAAAAGAAAAAAAGGACGCCATGGAAAAAAAACCCGCCATGGAGGCCCCTGGCGACGACCGGTATTCCATCCGTGAGAACGACAAGATCGCCCTGATCATAGAGGACGATGAACAGTTCGCTGGCCTGCTCCTGGAATTTTTCAGGGAAAGGAACTATAGGGGGATCGTCGCCACGCAGGGCAACACCGGCCTGAGTCTGGCAAGATATTACCGGCCGGATGCCATCGTCCTCGATATGCAGTTGCCGGTCATGGATGGATCCGAGGTCCTTAAACATCTCAAGAACGATCCCGCCCTGCGGCATATCCCCGTACAGATATTTTCGGGTTACGATAGGAGAAAGGAAAGCCTTGAACTGGGCGCCTTCGATTTTGTCAGAAAACCCGTTACCCGGGAGGGTATGCAGAATGCCGTCGATAAGATGGAGGATTTCATCCGGAAGAAATTGAAAAAGCTGCTCATCGTGGAAGACAACCGGCAGCAGAACAATGCCATCCGGGAACTCATCGGCAATGGCGACGTAAAATCCTTTTCCGCATATGCCGGTATGGAAGCCTTCGAGCTCATGCAAAAAGAGAAATTCGATTGTATCATCATCGATCTCGGTCTCCCTGATATGAGCGGTATCGAACTGCTGGAAAAGATCAAAGCGAACAGCGAGCTGAACAGGATACCCATCATCGTCTATACGGGAAAGGATCTGAATAAAGAGGAAGCTGCCCGTCTCAACAGGCTGGCCAATACCGTCGTGCTGAAAACGGCAAATTCCAAAGAACGGCTGCTCGATGAGACCATCCTCTTCCTCCATCGCGTAGAATCGAACTTACCAAAAGAGAAACAGCAGCTTATCCGGAAGCTTCACCGGACGGACGAAGTATTGAGGAACAGAAAAGTGATCATCGTGGACGACGATATGCGTAACATCTATTCACTCACCAATGCCCTGGAAGAAGAGGGACTACGATGTATCACGGCAGAGAACGGGCGGGACGCCATCCGGCTGCTTATGGAGCACCCCGACGTCGATATCGTCCTGATGGATGTGATGATGCCTGAAATGGATGGCTATGAGGCCACCCGGGAGATCCGCAAAATGACAGCGTTCGCGAAATTGCCGGTGATCGCACTCACCGCAAAAGCCATGAAGGGTGACCGCGAAAAATGCCTCGAAGCAGGCATGTCGGATTATATTGCCAAACCTGTAAACATCGAACAACTCTTATCGCTGATGAGAGTCTGGTTATACCGGTAATCTATGGTAGAGGATAAAGAAGTAAAAGAATTGCTCGAATCCATCCGCTTGACCTACGGATACGATTTTACCGAATATGCGGCGGCATCCATGAAAAGACGCATCCGGCATTTTATGGCCGCAGGCAGGTTCCTGTCCATCGAGGCGCTGGGGAATACCCTGCTTAAAGAGGACACGGTCTTTGAGCATTTCATCCAGGAATTAACGGTGAATGTCACCGAGATGTTCCGCGACCCGTCTTTCTTTAAAAGCCTCCAGGAAAACGTCATCCGGCGGCTGGCCACCTATCCTTTTATAAAGATATGGATAGCGGGCGCCTCGACGGGGGAGGAAGTATACTCCATTGCGATCCTCCTAAAGGAAGAGGGACTGCTGGAAAGATCGGTCATCTATGCCACCGATATCAACCAAAAGGCATTGCAGACGGCCAGGGAAGGCGTTTATCATATAAAGAAGATGAAAAGCTATACGTCCAACTATATAAAGGCGGGTGGGCGGCATTCTTTTTCCGACTACTATAAGGCCCAATACGATGGCGCGCTCATGGACAGATCACTTAAAAAAAATATCGTCTTTTCTGCACATAACCTCGCAGTGGACAGATCGTTCAACGAATTCCAGCTCATATCCTGCCGGAACGTGATGATCTATTTCAACCGGCAATTGCAGGACAAGACGATCGATCTTTTCTATGAAAGCCTGTGCCCGTTTGGATTTTTGGCGCTGGGAAGCAAAGAATCGCTTCTTTTTGCCGGGAATAGGACGAAATTTGAAGAGATCGACCGGAACGAAAAGATATTCATGAAAACCGGATAAAAAACCAGAAGGAGCTATGCGCTATGAAGCAATCGTCATCGGCGTGTCGGCGGGGGGCCTCGCTGCGCTTTCCGGTATCCTGGGGAGGCTGCCGCCCGGTTTTCCCTTGCCGGTGATCGTCAATCAGCACAGGTCGAAAGATGAGCGGACACTGCTCGAAGAGATCTTGCAGGATAAATGCCTGATCCGCGTCAGGCAGGCGGAAGAAAAGGAGCACATCCGGGGCGGTGTGGTCTATTTTGCTCCGCCCGATTACCACCTGCTCATCGAAAGGGATCGCACCTTTTCCCTCACCTGCGACGAGCCGGTGAATTTCAGCAGGCCCTCTATCGATCCGTTATTTGAAACGGCTGCAGAGGTCTACGGAGACAGGCTGATCGGCGTCATTCTCACCGGGTACAACAGCGATGGGGCAGCCGGCATCCGGGCTATACGCCAGCGCGGCGGACTCACGATAGCGCAGGATCCGGAAAAGGCCGTCTTTCCGGAAATGCCCCGGGCGGCAATAGACACCGGTAGCGTTCAACATATTCTTGCCCCGGCGGAAATAACGGGTTTTTTATTGCAAATGGCAGAACTTTGATCATGCCCGATAATGAAAAAGCAAATATCCTGATCGTCGATGACAAGGCGAACAATATCTTCGCCCTCGAGGAGATATTATCCCGGCCGGACCGGCACTTTATCCGGGCCACGAACGGTCAGGAAGCATTGAAGATCGTCTTGAATGAAACCATCGATCTCATCATCCTGGACGTCCAGATGCCCGATATGGATGGATTCGAGGTGGCCAAGATCCTTAAATCCCACAACAGAACAAAGGATATCCCGATCATCTTCGCTTCCGCGGAAAAAAAGGAACACCGGTTTATGATGAAGGGATTCGAGGAAGGAGCGGTCGACTACCTGTATAAGCCCCTCGATCCGGCAGTTACGTCGGCCAAGGTCTCCGTTCTGCTCCAGCTGCATCTCCAAAAAAAGGAGCTGGTCGCGAAAAACCTCCAGCTCGAAAATGCTCACGGGGAGATCAGACAGCTGAATGCCGATCTCGAGCGCAATATAGCGCTGCTGCAGGTGGCCAATAAGGAATTGGAGTCGTTTTCGTATTCCGTGTCCCACGATCTCCGGACGCCGCTAAGGAGTATCGACGGGTATTCCCGCATCATCCTGGAAGATCACCAGGCCGTATTGAATGATGAACTACGTCGCTTGCTGGGTAACATCCGGACCAGTTCCACCAGGATGGGTATCCTGATCGACCACCTTTTGGAATTTTCCAGGCTGGGGCGCCGCAAGCTCGTGAAGCGGCCGGTCGATCTTACGGAGATGGCTCACCGGGTCGTCCGTGACCTGGAACAAGGCCATGATCAAGATCAGGATCATGATCCAGATCATCAGCGGACGGCTGTCATTCGTATCGGTTCCTTGCCGCCGGCAGAAGGAGACCCGGTCTTGCTGTACCAGGTGCTCGTCAACCTGGTCTCCAATGCGATCAAATATTCCGGGAAGATACAGGCGCCGGAGATCGAGATCGGCGCTTCGGAGAACGGGGAAGAAAGGATATATTTTGTCAAAGACAATGGGGTAGGGTTTAATATGGAGTATGCCCATAGACTTTTCGGCGTATTTCAACGCCTGCACGGTAACGACGAGTTCGAAGGCACCGGGGTGGGACTCGCCATCGTACAGCGTATTATAGAGAAACATGGCGGGAGAGTGTGGGCCGAAGGCCGCCCGAAGGAAGGCGCGACATTCTTCTTTTCCCTGCCCCACCCGATAATTCAATAAAGATTGCCTATGGACCCCGAATGGAAACATCCTGTTAAGATATTGATCCTGGAGCATGAGCCGGATGACATCGAGCTGCTGCAATATGAGCTAAGAAAAGGCGGCCTGCAGTATACGTCGCAGGTGGTACAGGAACGTCGGAGCTTTGAAGCGGCGCTGAGGGATTTCAGGCCGGATATCGTACTCTCCGACTATGTCCTTCCGGATTTCGATGGCGCCAGCGCGTTTTATAGCACGGGAGAGATCGCTCCCGATACGCCGTTCATCATCGTCTCCGGCACTATCGGCGAAGAAAATGCCGTAGAGCTGATCAAGGCAGGGGTGACGGATTATGTCCTCAAGGATAAAATGTTCACGGTAGTGACGAAGATCGCCAGGGCACTGAAAGAGAACAGGGAACACAAGGAAAAGAAAGACCAGGAGGAAAAACTGGCAAAATATGCCCATGAGCTGGAACGTTCTAATAGGGAACTGGAAGAATTTGCCTATGTAGCCTCTCACGATCTACAGGAGCCGCTTCGCATGATTGGCAGCTTTCTGCAGTTGCTGGAGCGGAAATACCAGGGTAAGCTGGATGAGGAAGCGCATGAATACATCCACTATGCCGTAGACGGCGCCTTCCGCATGAAGCGGCTCATCGCCGACCTGCTCAATTATTCGCGGACCAATAGGGAGTTTACCCTCGAGCAGGTCGACATCGCAGCGATCATCCGCGACGTATTGAAAAATCTTGCGGCCAGCATCCAGGACAGCGGCGCCATGATCCTCGTCGATGAGATGCCGCAATTGACCGCGGACCCCGATCAAATGCTCCGGCTGTTCCAGAACCTTATCGGCAATGCTATCAAATTCAGAAAGGAAGGGGCGACCCCGGTCATCAACATCCACGCCCGCCGGGACGACGCGCATTGGCTGTTCTCGGTGCAGGACAATGGGATCGGCATCGATCGGCAATACGCGGAAAAGATATTTGTAGCCTTCAAGAAATTGCATAACAATGCAAGATTCGAGGGCACAGGAATTGGCCTTGCCATCGTCAAAAAGATCGTCGAAAGACATGGCGGAAAGATCTGGTTCGAATCGGAACCCGGACAAGGAACAACATTTTACTTCACCCTGCAACCCACAAATGTATGAGCTCCATCAACATCCTCCTCGTCGAGGATAATCCCGGGGACATCCTGCTCGCCCGGATAGCCTTCGAAAAGAGCCGGTTTGAGATCAATTTCCAGGTCGCCACGGATGGCGAAGAGGCATTGGACTTCCTGTATAAGAAAGGAAAATTCGCCGGCGTCGAAACACCCGACCTCATCCTGCTGGACCTCAACCTTCCTGCAAAAAGTGGCTCGGAAGTGCTGGCCGACCTCAAAAGCGACGAAGAGCTCAAGGTCATCCCGGTGATCATCCTCACTACCTCCCAGGCGCAATGGGATATCATCCAATGCTACAAGCTGCATGCGAATTGCTTCGTGAACAAGCCGTTCGGTTTCGACTCGTTCGACAAAGTGGTCACCTGCATCGAGGACTTCTGGTTCAGTGTCGTCAGACTGCCTAAGAATTGATGACAACCAAAGACTTTTTTTATGCGACCAACTGTAGCTGTCCTGATCGATGGCGGTTTTCGCCACCCGCCTCAACCTCAAAAGAACGGCGGAAACGTCATCAGAAATTCCTCGATCTTCGAGCAGCCGCTGCGCTTCCGCCGCCTCTTTCAACGGAAAGATCTGCGATACCACCGGGATCACCACACCGCGGTCGATGAGATCGGCGATCTGCTGCAGGTCCTCCGGAACACTCTGCACCATGAAAGCAGCCCCGCGGATATCCTTCGCCTTCAATGCCTCCGGGTACTGGATGCCCACCGTGCTCACGATTACTCCGTGTGGCTTTAACACTTTGATCGAATCCTCCTGCGCCTTTCCGCCCCGCGTATCGAACACGAGATCGATATCGGCCAAAGATGCCTACACCGCCCGCCGCGCCATGGATCAAAACCCGCTGTTCGGGCTGCAACCCGCCGTATTTGAACAAACCCTGCCAGGCGGTAAGCCCCGCCAACGCTACGCCGGAGGCGGCCTTATGATCGATGGATGCCGGTTTCCGGGCGATCTCGTTCGCCCGCACCGCTACATATTCCGCATAGGTTCCATTACGGCTGATATCCGGCCGCCCATCACCTTTTCGCACCCTATACTCCGGACCTCCGTTTTTGTAAATCTCGACAGCTATCATGACGCATCGTTTATTTACGATGCTGCAAATCCCAGGCCTATGGTAGACTTACTGTTCATTTTTGCACAAATCCCCATTTGCCTTTAAAAGGTTGGTCTCCTGCCTCGTCAGGGTAAAGGGCTATCTAAGGGATTTATTGTTAGGGAATATTCCCGTAAAAGGCTATTTTTATGTTCTAACCCCGGCCTGCACTGGATAAAAAGGTACAGTTCGAGGTTGAATAAAGGTGAATAAATAACGCGGAACTAATTGTTATAGAAATTAGAATATATAGTTTTTATCTTTGTAATTTTACCTCTTTAAATCTATCGGCATGAAGCTTTTTGTTGCAGGTCTTCCCAATGACTTTGACGATGTGGACCTGAAAGAAATGTTTGAACTATACGGCACAGTGAACTTCGCAAAGGTGGTGATGGATAGGGAGACTGGAAAGAGTAAAGGCTTCGGGTTCGTAGATATGCCTGATGAGACCGAAGCGAAAGGCGCGATCGAAACGCTGGATAACGCCTCTATTCGCGGAAAGAAGATGGCCGTGAAAGAAGCCGACGAATCCGGACGTGGAGGTGGCGGTGGCGATCGTGGCGGCGGCGGTGGATACCGCGGCGGCGGCGGTGGTGGTGGTTATCGTGGCGGTGGTGGCGGTGGCGGCTACCGTGGTGGTGGTGATCGCGGCGGCGGCGGTGGTTATCGCGGTGGTGGTGATCGTGGCGGCGACCGGGGTGGGTACGGCGGTGGCGGTGACCGTGGCGGATATGGCGGTGGCGGCGATCGCGGTGGTTACCGTGGCGGCGGCGACCGTGGTGGAT